>JBBPIN010000010.1:0-70554 GCA_038040285.1 Actinomycetota bacterium | reverse complement strand
GGGGGGGGGGGGGGGGGGGGGGGGGGGGGGGGGGGGGGGGGGGGGGGGCCGGCCCCGCGCCCCCCCCCCCCCCCCCCCCCCCCCCCCCCCCCCCCCCCCCCCGCGACAGGACCCGCAGCCGGGCGCATAACGCTTCTCCCAAGAGTGCTCGCCGCCGTCCTCGTCCTCTACGCCCTGCAGTCCGTCTACTCCGAGGACTTCTCCCGCGCCCTCCAAAACGCCGCCTTCTTCTACGTTCCGTTCGCGCTCGCCTTCACCCTGCTGGCCGAATGGCGCTGGGATCGCCGCCTGCTGGCGTTGGGCCTCGGCGTGGTCGCCGCCGAGGCGCTGGTCTTCGTCCTGTTCGGCTTCTGGGAGTACGCGGCACGCCACCTGATCTGGAACGCCGAGGTAATCCAGTCGAATGACTTTCACACCTACTTCCGGGTCAACTCGCTGTTCTGGGACCCCAACGTCTTCGGGCGTTATCTGGCGCTGACGATCACCGCGGTCGTCGCCGCACTGCTTTGGACGCGCAGCCCGCGCATCGTGCTTTGGCTCGGCGCTCTCGTCGCGGTGCTCTGGCTGGGCCTGATCACGACCTTCTCGCAGTCGAGCTTCGTCGCACTGCTGGTCGGGCTTGCCGCACTGGCCGCGCTGCGCTGGAGCGCTCGTTGGACGCTTGCCGCCTGCGCCGCCGGAGCGATCGTCGCCGTCGCCTTCGTGCTTGCCGCTGCCGGCTCGTTGAAGATCGACCTCTCAACCGAGCACACCCTCAACAAGGACACCAGCGGTCGCGCCAACCTGATCAGCGAAGGGATCGCGCTGTTCGGCGATCGCCCGCTCTGGGGATACGGCTCCGGCTCCTTCTCGGTCGCCTACCAGAACCACCGCACCGGCGGCAACGGGCAGCTGAGCGTGTCGCACACCGAGCCGGTCACCGTCGCCGCCGAGCAAGGCCTGCTCGGCCTCCTCGCCTATCTGGCCCTGCTCGTGGCGGCCTTCGCGACGCTGCTGCGGGGCATGCCGGCCCTGATGCCCGGGCTCCGTGGCCCTCCTTCTGCGGGCGCCGCGACAGGACCCGCGACCGAGCCCCTGGTCCTGACGGCGGCGAGGGCGGGTGTGTTCGCATGCTTCCTCGCGCTAATCGCCCACACCATGGCCTACGCCGGCTTCCTCGAAGACCCCCTCACCTGGGTGCTGCTCTCGATCGGAGGGTCGCTTGCCGTGGCACCCCAACTCGCGATGGAGCAGGCCGAAGCGGACCGGGGGCGCGAGGTGCCCGCGGCATCCCCCGCTCAGGCCCCTGTGTAGGGACTGATGTCGCAGTACCTTCGCCGCCTCGCCACGACCGGTGCCGCGTACACCGCGTCGAGCGTGCTCTCGAAGCTGATCGCGGTTGCGCTGCTGCCGGTCTACACGCGCTACCTGACCCCGGCCGACTACGGCGCCGCCGAGGTGCTGTTCGCGGGCGTGGTCTCGGCCAGCATCGTGGTCCGGCTGGGAGCGATCGAGGCGCTGCTGCGCTTCTACTACCAGGCCGACGAGGAGCCGGACCGAGTGGTCTCGACCTCGTTCGCAGCGATGTTCTGGGCCGCCACTGCGGGGGCGCTGATCGCGCTGCCGTTCGCCGGCCAGATTTCGGACGCGCTGCTGAAGATGCACGACCCCGGTCTGGTGCGGATCGCGATCGGCGGTCTATGGGTGCTGACCCTGTTCGAGTATCTGCTGACCCTGTTCCGGCTCGAGGAGCGGGCCCGCGCCTACTTCGTCACCACGATCGCCAACGTGCTGCTCACGATCCCGGTCACCGTCGTCCTGGTCGTGGGCGGCGACGAGGGCGCGCGCGGTCTGCTGATCGGCAGTTACGCGACCGGGGCGGTGTTCGTGCTCGGTTTGATCGCCGTCCATCGCAGGCGCCTCTCGCTGCGTGTCGACAGGCCGCTTCTGGGTCGCCTGATGCGGTTCGGATTTCCGACGATGCCAGCCGAGCTGTCGCTGTACTCGCTCAACTTCATCGACCGCGTGATCCTGGTCCGATATGCAGGGCTCGCCGAGGCGGGCCTCTACGCGCTGGCGGTCAAGTTCGCGCAGGCGGTCAACGTCTTGGTGCGCGGCTTCCAGCTCGCCTGGCCGCCGCTCGCCTACTCGATCCGCGACGACGACGAGGCGCGCCGGGCCTACGCCCTGATCGTCACCTGGTTCGTCGCCGGGTGCACCTTCGTGGTCACCGGGATGTGGCTGCTCTCGCGCTGGATCGTCAGGGCGCTGGCCGCGCCGGACTTCTTCGGCTCATACAAGGCGATCGGCCTGATCGCGACCGGCGTCACCCTCTACGCCCTCTACATGGTGCTGGTGGTGATTTTGGGGCGAACCGGGCGCACAGGGTTCAACTTCCCCGCCACCGCGGCGGCGACCGTCGCCAACGTCGCCCTCAACCTCGCCCTTGTGCCGCCGCTGGGGATCGTCGGAGCCGGCCTCGCCCTGGTCGCGTCCTACGTCGTCGTGCTGGTGTTGATGTACGCGTTCACCCAGCGCCTCTTCGCGGTGCCCTATGAGTGGGGGAGGCTGCTGCGGATCGTCCTCGCCTCCGCCGCACTGGTCGGCCTCGGGGAGTTGTGGATGCCCACCTCCGGCCTGGCCGGACTGGCTGGCCGGCTGGCGCTCTGGCTGGCCTTTCCGCTTGTGCTCGTGACGAGCGGCTTCCTCAACCGATCTGAGCGCCGCTCGCTCTCGATCCTGTTCCGCCCCCGCGAGTTGATCGCGCGGCTGGGCGAGTTGCGCGCGGCTCCGGCGGCGGCGCCGGCGGGGGCGATCTCCGAGGTCTACGAGGCCGAGGCGGCCGACGAGGACACACTGCGCTGAGTGGTCCCGTCCACAAATACGGCGCGCACTCTGCCGGCTGCAAACCCTCGCCTGACTGCGTCCTCGGTCGCCCCAATAGCCTCGACTATTGGGGCTCCCTGCGTCCTTGCCAGTCTCGGTTTTCGCTCGGCAGAGCACGACCGTTCTCGCGGACGCGACCACTAGCGCGATCGCGCAGGCTCTCGCCGCGACCCGGGCGCAGCGCCTGGCGCGCATGCGCGAGATAGACACCCGCCGGCTGGCGGGGAATGAGCAGCGCCGCCAGCACCCGCAGCGCGTAGGCCCAGGCGGTCAGCAACCGCACGGCGAACGCCGCCGCCGCTGAGCCGTGCTTTCGCATGTAGAGGTCGCGGTTGCGGTGGAACTCGACAATCCGCGGCAACCCGGCGCCGAGGTCGGTGGCCAGCTGGTCGTGATGGACGGCGCGGGCCGCCGGCACGTAGAGGGTCCGCCATCCGGCGTCGGCCAGCCGCCTGCAGAGATCGCACTCGTCGTAGTAGACGAAGAAGTCGGCGTCCAGGTAGTTGACCCCGTCGGCCGCCTCGCGGCGGACCAGCATGGCGCTGGACTGCACCCAGTCGACCGCCCTGGTCCCGCTGCCCTTGCTCTGCACGGTCAGCCAGCGGTGCAGAAAAAGGGCACCGGCAAGCGCCGTCCCGACGCCGGGGAAGCGCCAGGCACAAGGCACCTCGTGTCCGTTGGAGTCGAGCAGTTGGGCGCCGGCGACGGCGGCCTTTGGGTCGGCCTCCAGCGCCTCGATCAGCGCCTCGACGGCGCCGGGCCGCAACTCTGAGTCCTCGTTGAGCAGCAGGCAGTAGCGGCCACGGGCCTCACGCAGCAGGGTCGAATCGTTGGTCGCCTTGCCGGCGCGCCGATCCAGCTCGATGAGGCGGATATCGCGACCAAGCGCGCGCACCGCGTCGGCCGAGCCGTCATCGGAGGCGTTGTCGAGCACCAGGACCTCGCGCTCGAGGTCGGCAGGCGCGGTGCGCTCGATCGCCTCCAGGCAGGCGAGCAGGAACTCGCGGCCGTTCGTGTTCACGACGCAGTAGGAGAGGGTCGGCTCCAAGGCCCGCTCACGATAATCGCCCCTGATGCGAGTGCAACTCGTCGACCCGTCGGCCTTCACGCCACCCTACGACCACGCCCTGGCCGCCGCCCTCGCTCGCGCCGGCGCCGGAGTCGAGCTGGTTACCAGCCGTTTTCTCTACGGCCCCACTCCGCAGCCGCGGGGATACGAGGTCTCAGAGCGCTTCTACAGGCGAACCGCGGGGCGCGGCCTCGACGCTCCGGGAAGGCGCGTCTTCAAGCTCGCCGAGCACCTTCCCGACATGCTGCGCTTCCGGCGTTCTGCCGATGCCGACGTCGTCCACTACCAGTGGCTGACGGCGCCCGGTCTGGACGCCCTGCTGTTGCCGCCGCTGCGCCCGCGGGTGATGACCGCGCATTACGTGCTTCCGCCGCAGCCCAGTCGCAGCCAGCTCGCGACCGCGCGGCGCGTCTTCGGTCGCATGGACACAGTCGTGGCGCACTCGCGCCACGGCGCGCGCCGGCTCGAGGAGGAGGTCGGCGTCGAGCCGGCCCGCGTGCGTGTCATCCACCACGGCGCCTTCGACTATCTGACCCGGCTGCCGGAGGAGACACCGCTGCCCGCCGAGCTGAATGACATCGAGGGCCCGGTGATCCTCTTCTTCGGGTTGCTGCGCCCGTACAAGGGGATCGACACCCTGCTGGAGGCGTTTCGCTCCGTGCAGGGGGCTGAGCTGTGGATCGTCGGCAATCCCCGCATGCAGGTCGAGCCGCTGCGCCAGCTCGCCGAGTCGGCGGGCGGCACGGTCCGCTTCGTGCCCCGCTTCATCACCGACCCCGAGATCCCCGCCTACTTTCGGCGCGCCGACCTCGTCGTGCTGCCCTACCGCGACGTCGAGCACTCGGGCGTCGTCTACACGGCGCTGGCCTTCGGCAAGCCGATGGTGCTGTCCGCGGTCGGGGGCTTTCCCGATCTTGCCAGCGAGCATGGGGCGGCCCGGATCGTCCCGCCCGAGAACCCAGGGGCGCTCGCTCAGGCATTGGCCGAGCTGGTCGACCACGAGGCGGCCCGCTCCGAGCTCGCGGCGGCGGCGCGCCGCGCGGCCGAGGGCCCGTTCTCCTGGGATCGGATCGCCGCCGACACGCTGAGCCTCTACGAAGAGCTGCTGGCGTCGGAGCGCCGATAATCGGGCCGTGCTCGAAGCAGTCTTCTGGACCTCGGCCGGGCTGATCGCCTACACGCACGCGGGCTACCCGCTGGCCCTGTGGGTGCTCGCGAAGCTGCGGCGGCGGCCGACGCTGGACCACCCACGCCCGCTTCAAGCGCTGCCCCCCGTCTCGCTGATCGTCGCCGCCTACGACGAGGCGGAGGTGATCGCTGCGAGGGTCGAGAACGCGCTGGCGCTCGACTATCCGCGCGAGCGGCTGCAATTGATCGTCGCCTCCGACGGTTCCTCCGACGCCACCGTCGACGCGGCGCGCGGGGCGGGCGCCGACCTCGTCCTCGACCTGCCGCGGGGCGGCAAGATCGCCGCCCAGGACGCCGCCGCCGAGCGGGCCTCAGGCGAGGTTCTCGCCTTCTCCGATGCCAACAGCTTCTGGCGCAGCGACGCCCTGCTGCGTCTCGTGGAGCCGTTCGCGGACCCGGCAGTCGGCTACGTCTGCGGCCAGGTTCAATTCACCGACAGCGAGGGCGACAACCAGGAGGGGCTCTATTGGCGTTACGAGATGGCGGTCCGCGAGCTGGAGTCCGGCCTCGGCGGGGTGACGGCCGGTAACGGGGGGATATACGCGGTGCGAAGCGACGCCTACATGCCGCTGCCGGCGAGCGCCAGCCACGACCTCTCGCTTCCCTTCGAGCTGGCGAAGCGCGGGATGCGGGCGCTGTACGCGCCGTGGGCGGTGGCCGAGGAGCGGATGGTCCCCACCCTGGAGGGTGAGTTCGCCCGCAAGCGGCGGATGATGGTTGGCCTCTGGGACATCGTCGTGCGAGAAGGGATGGTCTCGCCGCGCGGATACCGTCCCCTGTTCGCGTTTCAGATCGCCTCGCACCGGCTGATTCGCTATCTGACCCCGCTGCTGCACCTGGTTGCGCTTGCCGCCAACATCGCCCTGCTCGGCCACGGCTGGGTCTACGCGGTCACCCTCGCAGCACAGGCGGCGATCCTGCTCGCCGCCTGGCTGGGGCGTTTCCTTCCGCTGGCCCCGCTGCGGATGGCGCGCTACTACGTGCTCACCACGGCTTCGATCGCCGCGGGACTCTGGGACCGGGCGCGGCGCGGCAGTCCGGGCACCTGGGAGAAGGCGGCGGGAACGCGTTGACCAGGGTCTTGGACGTCTTCGTCGCCTCGATCGCGCTGCTGCTCAGCGCGCCGTTTCTCGCCGTGGCAGTGGTCGCGATCCGCCTCGACAGCCGCGGCTCGGCGATCTACCGTCAGCGCCGGGTCGGCCAGGACGGACGGGTCTTCGAGATGCTGAAGCTGCGCACGATGGTCGAGGGCTCTGACCCGGTCGGGGTTGGGACCGTCGTCACCCGTGACGACCCGCGGGTGACCCGCATCGGGCGCTTGCTGCGGCGCTTCTCGCTCGACGAGATCCCCAACCTGATCAACGTCTTGCGGGGAGAGATGTCGATCGTCGGACCGCGCCCGACGATCGAGGCTCAGGTCGCCGACTACACGCCGCAGCAGCGCCGCCGGCTCGAGGTGAAGCCGGGAATCACCGGCTGGGCGCAGGTCCAGGGCCGTGCCGGGATCCCCTGGGAGGAACGGATCGAGCTCGACGTCTGGTACGTCGACCACCGCTCGCTGGCCCTCGACCTGCGGATCCTTGGCAGGACCTTCGTATTGCTGATCACCGGCCACGGGCTGGCGCCTGACTAGAGCCCGCGCATATCGTTCCGACTCGATGAGCGACGCCCCCAAGGTCTGGCTGCGCGGGTTTGAGCCCGGCGATGCAGCCGCGGTGCACCGCTGGTTCAACAACCGCGACGCGACCGCAACGCTGATGGAGCAGCGCTCCGGCTTCTCCGAGCAGGACGCCGAACGGTGGGTCGAACGGGCGATGGACGACTCGGGCGAGGACCGCAAGTTCGCGATCATGGTCGAGGGGCATGAGGGGCCGGTGGGTTTCACGGCCCTGTACGGGCTGTTTCGCCAGACGGCGCCTGAGCTGGGGGCGTTGATCGGCGACGACGTGCGCGGCAAGGGGGTGGGGCGGCGGGCCGAGGCGTTGACGATCGCCAAGGCCTTCGACGATTTCGGTGCCCATCGCGTCTACGGACGGATCCCCGCCGATAACGAGGCCGCCAAGTGCGTGGTCGCCAGCCTCGGCTGGAGCCACGAGGGAACGATGCGGGGCCACCTGTCCCGTGACGGCGAGCTGGCCGACTGCGAAGTCTGGGGCGTCCTTCCGGACGAGTTCCGCGCCGCGGCTGCCGACCTCGAGTGAGCGCCACGGCCGATTTGCTCGAGGACGGCGGCGGTGCCGTGGCCGGCCCGGACTTCTTTCGCTCGGCCGAGTTCATGGCAGCCGAAGGGGTCACCCACACACTGCGGATCTCGCGCGAGGGGAGCCAGATGCTGGCCCCCCTCGTCGTGCGCGAGATCGACGCCGCGGACGCGCTGGATGCGACTTCGCCCTATGGCTATCCGGGGATCGAGGCGCAGCAGGGCTCCAGGCTCGACCCGGATCAGGTCGACTGGTCCGGGGCCGGCCTGGTCAGCCTCTTTCTGCGTCACCGCCTCGGCGGCGAGCCGCCGCTGAGCGGCGCGACCGTCCGAAACCAGGTTCAGATCGCCGATCCGGCGCTGCCTCGAAAGAGTCGCCCAAGCGATCGCCAGCAGATCCGGCGCAACGCCGAGCGTGGCTATGAGGTTCGCTGCGTTTCGGGCCCGGCGGCCTCGGACGCCGACCGTACCGGCTTCCTGGCCGCCTATGAGCAGACGATGCAGCGGGCTGGAGCCGAGGGCCGCTACTTCTTCGGTGACGAGTACTTCGCCGGGATCCTCGCCTTCGAAGGCTGCTCGGTGTTCCTGGCGCTGGAGCCGGGCGGGGAGGTGGCGGCGGGCTCGATCGCAGCGCGCAGCGACGGGATGCTCCATTACTACCTCAGCGGCAGCGCCGACCGGTTCCTCGCCGACTCGCCGATGAAGAACGTGGTCGCGGCGATCGTGGACTTCGCCGAGGACTCGGGTCTGCCGCTCAACCTCGGCGGTGGGATCAGGCCCGGAGATCCCCTGGAGGAGTTCAAGCGCGGCTTCGCCAACCGCACCGAGCCCTTCCACATGTCGGAGATCGTCTGCGACGGCGACGCCTACCGGCGGCTCAGCACCGGGCGCGACTCCGGGGGGTTCTTTCCCGCCTACCGGGCCCCCCCTGCTTCGAGCTAGCGGGGTAGCTCGATCGGCCGGCTAGCCACTCGGCGTCGCCGGGGTCGGGCCGGTGAACGGGAAGGCGGCCACCGGCTCGCTGCCGAACCGCCCCCACGTGGTCTTGCCGAAATCGCGGACCGCGTCGAGCGTGATCGGGCCCTTGTAGGTCTTGCACCCGATCAGGTTGGTCCAGGTGGTCGCGGCCACCTTGTAGGGCATCTGCTTGTTAGGGAACAGCAGCGTGCCGCCGTAGAGCGTGTCGTAGAGGCCACGCAACGCCAGCTGATCGCGCTCGGCGAGCTTCGGGCTGTACTGGATCTCCATCCGCCCGTGCTCCAGCGAATGGACGAAGAAAATCTCCTTGGGCTCCTCGAGGTAGGCACCGTCGGCCTGCTGGAAGGGGACATCGACGTGGGTTCCCGAGGTCGGGGGATTGGTCTTGTAGTCGGGGTTGGGAGAGTCAGGCGGGATGTGCGTGTGCCCCTCGTCGGGAAGGCCGAGGCGCAACACGCAGCCGGCCTTCTTCGCCGCCAGCTTGAGGTTCGAAACCTTGACCGGCGGAGGTGGGGTGCCCGTGCGATCGTCGGGAGGAACGCCGTTGGTCGAGCCGCTGGTGGCGTTGATATGCGCGCCCCCGCTCGCGCCCCCGCCGCCGCTGCTGCCAATGACGACGATCACGATCCCGAGCACGACCGCCGCGGTCAGCACCCCCGCCACCCCGTACCCGATGAAGAGCTTGCGCCGCTGCTCGGCGGTCTCGCGCTTCTCCGCCTCCTCGCGGATCTGTCGCAGCCGCTCCTTCTCTTCCCGCCGGTCCGCCATGCCTACGCCCCAGCCATCCGCGCCTTGCGCTCGGGCCTGCGCTCCTCCTCGACCTGCGACCAGACGTCGTCCAGGAAGTCGGCCAACTCAGTGTTCAGACGGCCAGGCTTCAGTCGCCACTCGAAGATCGAATCGGCGTCGATCTGGCGCGCGTTGGCCAGCTCCCCGGCCAGCATTCCTGCGTCGCCGAACGGGTGCAGGGGATCGTTTGGGTGCCCGACGATCAGCGCCGGCTGCTCGATTCCGCGCCGCTCGGCGCTGCGCGGCGAGCTCTCCCCCAACAGCAGGCCCTCCAGCACCGAGACCGAGGGCCCGGGGCGCTGGCGGACCATGTCGAGCCCGATGTCGACGATGAAGTGGGAGCGCGGCAGCATCGCGGCGGCCCGAGACACGGCCTCGAAGACGGGGCGGCCGAAGCGCAGAGCGATCATGATCGGCGCGAATATCGCCGCCACCGCCGAGAGGGCGTTGTCGAGTACCGGCATCTCGATGAACAGCGCCTGCACGCGCTCCGGGAAGCGCACAGCCGCCTCGAGGCTGACGTTTGCGCCCAGCGAGGTGCCGCCGATCACCGCCGATTCGATTCCCAGGTGGTCGAGCAATGCGGTCACCTGGTAGGCGAACAACGGCATCGAGTAGCGCTGCAGGTCCTCGGGGCGGTCGGAGCGCCCGTGTCCGAGCAGGTCCGGCGCGATCACGCGATTGCCGCGCTCGGCCAGCATCGGCCCCAGCCGCTCGAACATGTGCCGGTTCATCAGCAGGCCGTGGATCAGCACGATCGGCCGGTCGCCGGCCCCGTACTCGTCATAGGAGAGGCGGTAGCCCTCGTAGGTGAACTCGCCCATCGAACGCGCCAGTCTAGATGAGCCGGTGCGCCGCCTAGCGGACCGCGTCGGCCGGCGTGCCGGTCGCCTCGCGGCCGCTGTGCTCCCAGGGTCGAGCGGCGCGCAGGGCAGAGAGCACTGCGCGAGTCGCCGGCGCCTTGTTGAGGGCGTAGAAATGGATTCCAGGCGCACCGCCGAGCAGCAGCTCGGTGCACTGCTGCGCGGCGAAGGCGACGCCGAGCTCGAACTCGGCGCGCTCGTCGCCTCCCAGCGCCGCCATCGCGTCGGCCAGCGGCTGGGGAATGGTCGCGTCGCATAGGTCGCAGATCTTCTCCGTCTGTTTGTAGCTTGCGATCGGGATCACGCCGGCGAGGATCGGGACGTCGATCCCCTTCGCGCGAGCGGCGGCGACGAAGTCGAAATAGACCTGGTTGTCGAAGAAAAGCTGGGTGATAAGGAAGGTCGCCCCGTTGTCGACCTTGGTCTTCAGGTAGGCGAGGTCGGCATCCAGGCTGGGGGCCTCGGGATGCACCTCGGGAAAGCAGGCGCCGCCGATCGCAAAGGAGTAGTTCTCGGAGATGAATTCGGTCAGCTCCGCGGCGCTCCCGAGCCCGCCCTCGGGCTGGACGAAGTCGGTCTCGCCACGGGGCGGGTCGCCCCGCAGCGCCAGCACGTTGTCGATCCCGTCCGCCTCGATGCGGTCGAGGACCTCGCGCAGACCGTCAGCCGTCTCGCCGACGCAGCTCAGGTGGGTCATCGTCTCCAGGCCGATCTCGTTGTGCAGCAGGTTGGAGATCTCGACAGTCCCGTCGCGGGTCGAGCCCCCCGCCCCGTAGGTCACCGAGACGAACGCCGGCTCCAGCTCGGCCAGCTGACGGGCGGTGTCGAGCAGCTGATCGCGGCCCTCTTCGGTCTTGGGCGGGAAGAACTCGACGGAAAAGCAGGGCTTCGTCGAGGCGATGATCTCGTCGATTCGCATTCGGGGCAGGGTAGAGGAGCGGATTCGGCCCCCGCGACGGTCCACCTGCACGATTGCGATCATTGTCGAGGCTCAGTCTGGTCCAGCGGCCGGTAGAAGTCCGTACGTGGACGAGGAAGAGCTGTTGCGGCAGGCCTACGCGGCGTTCAACGCTCGCGACGTCGACGCCGTTCTCGCGTTGATGCATCCCGACGTCGACTGGCCCAACGCCATGGAGGGCCGCCGCGAACACGGCCACGCCGCGGTGAAGGAGTACTGGACGCGGCAGTTCGGCCTCATCGACTCACACGTCGAGCCGACGGGGTTCTCGCCCGATGACGAAGGACGCGTCGTCGTCGACGTTCGCCAGGTCGTCCGCGACCTGGATGGAGAGAGCCGATCTCCGAGCAGGACGTCCAGCACGTCTACACGCTGCGCGACGGCCTGATTTCACGCATGGACATCCGCGAAGGCTGATCGCCCCTGGCCGAGCGGGTGATACTAGGCGCGTGGTTGACTCCCCCCGCGCTCAGGAGATCCTTCGCAGGATCAGATCGGTTCCGGCCGGGTTCGTCACCACCTACGGCGACCTATGTCCGGAAGCGCCGGGGTTCGCCGGCGCCGTGCTGGCCGCCTGCGAGGACCCAAGCGTCCCCTGGCAGCGCGTGGTCCGCGCCGACGGGTCTCTGGCCAAGGGTGCGCGGCAGCGGCGCCTGCTGCAGTGCGAGGGCGCGCCGCTGCGCGATGGACGCGTCGATATGACCGCCGCCTGGGTCGACGTCGCGGCGCTGAGCGGATCTGCAGCGGCGCGTTAGGCTGGAACGGCCGATGGGCCCGGTCGATGTCAACGCGGTGATGGGCAAGGTCGGTCTCCCGGCCCCGGTCTCCGAGCTTGCGGCGCGCGACTGGGACGCGATCGTGGTCGGTGGAGGGCACAATGGGCTTACAGCCGCCGCATACCTGGCGCACGCAGGGCAGCGGGTGTTGGTGCTGGAGCGCCGCGAGCAGCTCGGTGGGGCCTGCACCCTCGAGCAGCCGTTCCCCGACGACCGCTACCTGGTCAGCCCCTGCGCCTACGTGGTTGGGCTGCTGGACGACCTCGTGGTGCGGGAGCTTGATCTGGCCAGTCACGGCTACCGTGTGTTCCCCGCCGACCCCAACCTCTGGTGCCCGTTCGCCGACGGCACCTCCTTCGCCGAGTTCATCGACGACGGCAGGACCGCCGCCCACATGCGCGAGAACGGCTTCTCGGAGTCCGACCTCACCGGCCTGTTCGCCTACGAGGAGCTCTTCAACAGGATCCGGCTCGCGCTGCGCCACGGAACGCGTGGCGACACCTGGCTCGGCTCCTCGCCAAGTCGCGCCGAGCTGGAGGAGGCCCTGGGCGGCGAGGAGGAGCTGATCTCGGTCGTCTTCGAGGAGTCGATCCTCGAGACGCTGGAGCGCTACGTCGAGGACGAGCGCCTGGTGCACGCCCTGTTCGGCCAGGGCATCATCGGCGCCTTCGCGGGTCCGCGGGATCCCGGCACAGCCTCGGTGAAGCTGATGCACCACCAGGGCGACCTGCTCGGTCAGGGATCGATCTGGGGCTACGTGGAGGGCGGCATGGGGAGGATCTCGTTTGCGATCGCGCAGGCGGCGCAGAAGGCCGGCGCAGTGCTTGCCGCGGGCGTCCCGGTCGCTCGCATCATTCCCGGCGAGGGCGTCGAGTTGGAGAGCGGCGAGCTGGTTCGCAGCGCCACCGTGATCTCCAACGCCGACCCGAAGCGGACCCTGGCGATGCTCGGGTCCGCCGATCTGCCGGGCGGCTTCCGCGAACGGCTCGAAGGTTGGCAGGTGCGCTCGCCGGTCGTAAAGCTGAACGTCGCCCTGGCCCGGCTGCCGACCTTCACCGCCGCCGGCGCCGTCGAGCCGCACCGCGCGATGGTCACGATCACGCCCGGGCCCGAAGCGGCGCAGGAGGCGTTCGACGCCTGCCAGCGCGGCGAACCACGGGTCGGCTTCGCCGAGCTCTACTTTCAATCCGCCTACGACCCGACGGTGGCGCCCCCCGGGCACCACACGATGAGCGTCTTCGCGCAATACGCGCCCTACGAGCTCGCCGAAGGAGATTGGGATTCGAGCCGCGACGAGATCGGGGGTGCGATCCTCGACGCGATCGCCGTCCACGCGCCCGACGTCCACGACTGTGTCGAGCACGTCGACGTCCTCGGGCCGCCCGACATCGAGCAGCGGATCGGCCTCAGCGGCGGCAACATCTTCCAGGGCGAGGCGCTGCCGGATCAGATGTGGGACCGCCGCCTCGACCACCGCACCCCGGTCGTTGGGCTCTACCTCTGCGGCGCCGCCACCCACCCTGCAGGCTCGGTGATCGCGCTCAACGGGCGAAACGCGGCGATGGCGGCGCTGGAGGACGAAGGAGTGACAGCGCCGGTCGGCGAAGGTGTCGCGCCATAGGAGACACCCGCCGGGCTCGGCTCTAGGTCGCCATTGGCCCCACGCTCAGCGGGAGAACCGGTAGACGGACCCGAGGAGGCTGACCGCATAGAGCCTGCCTCGAGCATCGCGGCCGAACGAGTCCAGGTAGGGGACTGCGAGATGCTCCGAGCGATCGCCGCTGGCCCGGGGCAAACCCAGTCGCGCCGAGCGAAGCTTGCCGGTGCATACGTCGCCGTAGAGGTAACGGCCGCGCATTGAGGGCAGGCGACGGTTGCGGATCACGTAACCGCCGACGATCGCGCAGGAGCTGTGGGCGTGAGGCTTGACGAGGACCGGAAAGGTAAGTGCGCCAGTGCCTCCAGGGCTGTGCCGGTGGCGGCCCTCGTAGAACGGCCAACCGAGGTTGGCGCCCGCATCTGAGGGTCGCAGCAGGTCGACCTCCTCGAAGCGTTCGTCGCCGACATCGCCGACGATCAGGTCCCCGGTCGAATCGTCGAAGGAGAATCGCCAGGGCACACGCAGGCCGTAGGCGAAGATCTCGGGGCGCGCATCGGTTCGATTGGAGAATGGGTTGTCGGCGGAAACTGTGTAGGGACGTCCGCCTGAAGGTTTTGGGTCGATTCGCAGGATCTTTCCGGTCAGCTCTTCGAGGTCCTGGCTCGAGTCGGAATCCTCGCCCTGGCCGAAACTGACGTAGAGGAAGCCATCGGGGCCGAACTCGAGCTGACCGCCCAGGTCGGTCCTGCCGTGGCGTGGGACCGCGAGGACGGTCCTGCCGCTCGAGCGTAGGGCCCGCGTGGACGAGCCGGGGGAACGGCGGAACTCGTCGACGTGGATAGTCCCCCCGGCGTGGGTGTAGAAGACGTAGAAGAGGCCGCTGCGGCGGTAGTCCGGTGAGAAGGCCATCGAGGCGAGTCCGCCCTGGTCGCGGAACTGGTTGTTGGGGTAGCGAAGGTCGACCAAGCGTCGAATGTCCAGAAATGGGCGGCGCAGCTTGTGCCCGTGGCGGACGATTCGGATCCGCCCCGCCCGCTCGACGACGAAGAATTCGCGCCGGTCGCCCGGCGGTGCGGTCACGTAGACCGGCTGGTCGAAATGAGCGACCGTGTGCAGGCGCAGCGCCGCCGCTGAGGGCGCAAAGAACGCCAATGCGAGCAGACATGTACCGGCACCGATGGCGATCGCACGAGACCAGATAGTTGGACGCACGGTCAGGAAAAAGCTATCGCGGCTGCGGAATTTCCCGATATGGAGCTAGCCGGACTCGAACCGGCGACCTCCTGGGTGCGATCCAGGCGCTCTTCCAACTGAGCTATAGCCCCAGAAATGAGGAGGGGAAGAGGTGTTCGTGCCCCCTACTCACTGCAAGAATACGCTCTCCTTCGTATGAGTTTTCGTAGGCGCCTAACAGTCACCGTGCTCCTGATCGTGGTCGTGCCGGTCATCGCGATCGTGATCTCCTTTGTCCCTCTTTCCTCGGAGTCGAGGACCGGAAAGGCCGACGCACGGCTCGCCGGCGCCCTGACTCCGACGCTGAACCAATACCGCACCGATCTGAGCTCGGCGCGACACGAAGCACGCTTGGTCGCCAACGACGAGCAGCTCGGAACGGAGATCCCGGTCGGGCCGGCACCGCCTCTGGATCGGCGGGTGAGGCAGCTGGCCCTGACCCTTGGGCTGACCCGCCTCGAGGTCCGCAGAGGCGGCCAACTGATCGCCAGGTTCTCAATCGGGCAGCCGGTGGCCAGCGTCAAGCTGCGGATCAGCGGGCCGAGCGGGCCGCTAGGCGACCTCGTCGTGTCGACCACCGATGCGACCGAGTTCGCGCACGGCGTGCACCAGGCGACCGGGCTCCCGTTCGTGGTCTCCGCCGGCGGTGCGACGATCGCGACCGGCGCGGCGGGTGCGAGCGCACTCGATCTCGGGGGCACAGGGGCGCACACGATCGATGTCAGTCTTCCCTCCGGCGACTACCGGGCCCGGGTCGTCTCGCTCCCGGATGCGTCGGCCAATGTTCGGGCGGCGCTACTCGGTCCGCGGGACTCCGGCTTCTCGGGCAGCCAGGTGCTGGTCGCGGCGATCCTCGTGGTCCTGGTGCTGCTCGCCTTCGCGCTGATCGCCCCCTTGGTACGCGACCTGCGCCAGCAGCACGAGCGCGCCGAAGAAGAGGCGATCACCGACGAGTTGACAGGCCTCTCGAACCACCGGCGCTTCAGGCAGATCCTCGGCAAGGAGGTCGAGCGAGCGAAACGGTTCGATCGCCCGCTCTCGGTCGTGATGCTCGACCTCGACGACTTCAAGGAGATCAACGACAACCACGGCCACCTGCAGGGCGACCAGGTCCTGAGGGAGGTCGGTCGCATCCTCAGGGCGGAGTCGCGGGAGGTCGATGAGCCGGCCCGCTATGGCGGTGAGGAGTTCGCGATCGCCCTGCCGGAGACTCGTATCGACGGGGCGATGGAGGTCGCTGAGAGGATTCGCAGGCGGCTCGACGCCGTCCGCATCCCGCTCGACGGGCAAAAGGATGAGATCACGATCCGGGCGAGCGTCGGAGTTGCAGGCAGCCCCGGGCAGGCGCCAGACGTGAGATCGTTGATCAAGGCCGCCGACCAGGCGCTGTACCGCGCCAAGCAGCAGGGCAAGAACCGCACCGCCCGCGCCGGCGGTCGCCGCGCTCCCGAGCCGGTTCCGCGTTAGCTCCGGGCACCTTCAGGACCCCATGAATTGGTGGGCGGCCTATCCCGCCGCCCAGTGCTAAACCGCCTAGTCTGTACGCCGAGATTGGGCGGAAACCATGGGTGCTCTTGACGAGGCAATCCGCGAACATCTGGAGCTGAAGCGCCAGCACGGCGCCGGCGATAACGAGCTGCGCGAACTCGAGGACCAGGCGTTCGGTCCTCCGGCGCGCCCCGGAGATGCGGCGAGCAACGCACCGATGGATGAGGCGTCGGCGGCGGTCGAAGACGAGGCGCCGCCGGCCGTCGCCGAGCAGCCGGTCGAACCGCCCCCTGAGCCGGTCGATCCGTTCCCCGAGTCCGCCGAGCCTCCCGCCGCCGAGCCGGTCGAAGCGGTCGAGGAGCCGGTCGAGCTGCCCGCGGAGCCCCCTGCCGAGGAGGAGCACCCCGCGATGGAGCACGCGACGGTGGATCCGGATGCCGCGGACGCCGGGACCGTCGCCGCGGAGACCGAGGAGCATCCTCCGCCGGAGCCTCCGGAGGAGCCCGAGGCGGCGGGGCAGCCCGAGGAAGCCTCGATCGCCGATCAGCCCACCGAGCTCCACGACCTCGACGGCGACCCGGTCGGCGAGGATGCTGCGGAGGCCGTCGAGGAGGATCATCCGGAAGGAGAGGAGGCCGTCGAGGACGAGTTCTTCTCCGAGCAGTCGCTCTCCGATGAGCTCGACCAGGCGCTGGATGCGCCCGAGACCGAGCGGGCCCCGCCTCCACCCGATGTCGCCGAGGCCCCCGAGCCCGACTCGGGAGAGGAGGAGCTCCCCGCCGAGGAGGAAGGCGGCTTCGAGGACGCCGAGGAGGAAGAGGAGGAGGACGTGCTCGAGGAGACGCCGGAGTTCCTCCAGGACACACCTGAGCACGATCGGCTCTGGTTCGAGCAGAAGCCGCCCAAGGACTTCGACTTCGACGACTAGCGGCGCAACGGCCTCCGAATCAGGAAAACCCCGCTCTTAGGCGGGGTTTCCTGTTGGCGTTCTTGCCTTCCCTGGCAAGTATTTGTAGGCAGTCGGATCCGGTTCGTAGACCGGTACAGGGCTAATCGGAGCGCCGGCGCGGTACTTGAGCCTGCAGTGCAGGGAATTCGAACAGGCGTCCAGGCGCGCCGCGCGCTAGCTGACGTACCCGCGCGTGCGTGCGGCCTGCACGACGCGCTCGATGCCGACCTCGTAGGAGGCCTCGCGGAGCGGGATCCGCTCCTCCTTGGCTCGCGCCGAGACCTCACGGTAGGCGCGGCGCATTATCGTGCTCAACTTGTCGTTGACCTCGCGCTCCTCCCAGCGGAAGTGCTGGAGGTTCTGGACCCACTCGAAGTAGGAGACCACGACTCCGCCGGCGTTGGCTATCACGTCGGGCACGATGTAGACGCCCTTGTCATTGAGGATCGCGTCGGCTGTAGGTGTGGTCGGCGAGTTCGCGCCCTCGATCAGCATCTTGCAGCTCATCCGGTCGGCGTTGCCCTCGTGGATCATCCCGCCGAGCGCCGCCGGGATGAAGACGTCGCACTCGACCGCGACCAGGTCGTCAGCGTCGATCGGCTCGGCCCCTTCGAATTCGGTCAGCCTGCCGCCCTCGCTGACGAAGGTGTGAAGCGCGTCGGGGTCGATGCCGGCGTCGTTGCGGATCGCGCCGTGGGCGTCCGAGACGGCGACCATGCGGCAGCCGAGCTGGTGCATCAGGCGCGCCGCCCACGAGCCCACGTTGCCGAAGCCCTGGACGGCGAAGGTGACGTCGGCGGGGCTGAGACCGAGGTGGGGCGCTGCCTCGCGGAACATGTAGACGCAGCCGCGCCCGGTGGCCGCCTCGCGTCCGTATGAGCCCTCGAGCTCGATTGGCTTGCCGGTGCAGATCGCCGGGGTGTGCCCGTGCAACTTGCCGTACTCGTCCATGAACCAGGCCATCACCTGGGCGTCGGTGTTGACGTCGGGCGCCGGGATGTCACGGGTCGGGCCGAGCACCTTCTCGATCTTGTTCATGAACGAGCGGGCGATCTTCTCCACCTCGTCCCGCTCCAGCTGATCGGCGGGGCAGTTGACGCCGCCCTTGGCACCGCCGAAGGGGACGCCGGCGATCGCGGTCTTCCAGCTCATCAGCGAGGCGAGCGCTCGCACCTCGTCGATGTCGACCTCGGGGTGGAAGCGGACGCCGCCCTTGTAGGGACCGCGGGCACCGTTGTGCTGGATCCGGTAGCCGGAGTAGACGTGGATCTTGCCGTCGGAGAGCTTGACCGGGATCTGCACGCTGACCTCGCGGTAAGGGCTCCAGAAGACGGTGCGCAGGTCGTCGCGCAGCTTTAGCCGGTCGCAGGCGATATCGAAGTAGTGGCGGACGATCTCCAGGTTGGAGACCTCGGCCCGCTGCCGGGGCTTTGGCTTGCCCTCCGCCTCCGCCTCGGCCTTGGCGCGGTCGGTCGCCTCCGGGGACTTGTCGTGATCCTCGTGCTCCGCGACGGCCTCGGCCGTTTCCGTCTTCGCTGCCATCTGCTCTGGTCCCTCCTGTGCCTGCGCAGCCAGTCTGTCACAAGGCGCTCCGCCGGCCGGGGCGCGACGCTTGATTTCTACGAGATTCTGCCGACTTACACTTAGTCAGGAGGGGCCATAGCTCAGTTGGAAGAGCGCGGCGTTTGCAACGCCGAGGTCGCCGGTTCGAGCCCGGCTGGCTCCATTTCCCCGCAGGCCTGCGTGGGGGTCAGCCACCTCGCCGAGCCCCCGCCTTGAACAGCTGCGGCACCTGCGTGAAGGGATCGGGCGTGTTGAGCAGCACGACGCCGAGGTAGCGGCCGTTGACGTGCGCGGTGACGACGTAGCAGCGGCCAGCCGCGTTCGTGAGGCCGGTCTTGACGCCGGTCACGCCCGGGTCGTCTATGAACGGGTTGATGTTGAACAGGTCCAGGTAGCCGCCCTTCACCGGGAAGCGCATCCGCACCCGACGCGTGCCGACGATCCGCCGCACCACCTGGTTCGCGAGGTCCATCCGCGCCAGCGTCGCCAGATCGAGCGCGCACGAGTGATTGCCCTGGTCCCTGATCCCGCTCGGGCTCGAGAAGCGCGAACAGGTGAGGCCGAGCTCCTGGGCCCGCAGGTTCATGCGGCGCACGAACCCGCCGACCGTGTGCGCGTCGTGCTGGGCCAATGCGATCGCCGCGTCGTTGCCCGACACCAGCAGCAGCCCATCGAGCAGGGCGCCTAGCTTCACCCGCTTGCCACGCGGCAGGACGCCGACCCCCGACCCCGCATAGCGCAGGACCCGGGGGGTTATCAGCACCCACTCGCGCAGCCGGTGGCGCTGGGCGATGATCAGCGCGGTCATCATCTTGGTCAGGCTGGCGATCGGCAATTCGTGGCGCGGATGCAGCTGCCAGAGCACCCGGCCGCTCCGCAGGTCGAACAGCACGCCGGCGCTGGGCGGTTGCTTGAAGTGGACCCGCACCGGCGTTGGCGTGGGCGCGGGCCGCACCGTGAAGCGGTTGTGGACCGGCGGTCGGATGCCGGGATCGTGAGTCAGGGGGCTCGGCAGGCCGGCGGTCGCGGCGACGGTCGTCGAGTCCCTGCCACCCCCCTTGTCGATCGGCTCCGCCAGCAGCACCGCCGCCGCCCAAACGACGATCACGATCAATCCCCCGAGCGCTATGCGCCCGAGGCTCATCAGCCCGCGGCGATCGGTGCCGGAATGCTGGGACGCCGGCGTACGAAGACCTTTACCAGCGCCAGCCCGAACAGGAACCCGCCGACATGGGCGAAGTAGGCGACCCCGCCCTGGCCGCTGATGTTGGGCACCGCCACCTGCCCGACCGCTGGAATGAATTGGAGCACGAACCAGATCCCCAGCATCACGTAGGCCGGGATCTCGATCAGGGTGACGAAGAACACCAGGAAGATCAAGGTCAGGATTCTGGCGCGCGGTAAGAGCAGCGCGTAGGCCCCGAGCACTCCGGCGATCGCGCCGCTCGCGCCGATGCTCGGCAGCGTACCGCTCGGGTCGATTCCCGCCTGTGCGTACACGGCGGCGATTCCAGCGAGAAGGTAGAAGAGCAGGTAGCGGCCCCGTCCCATGGCGTCTTCGATGTTGTTGCCGAAGATCCAGAGGAACAGCATGTTGAACGCGATGTGCAGGATCCCCCCGTGCATGAACATCGAGGTGAACACGGTCACGTACCAGGGGGGATTCGAGTAGCGAACGAATGCCTCACCGTTCGCGCGCGCCGCGAGCGCCTCCGAGTACTGCTTGGTCCCCTCGCACACGACGTCTGCCTCCGGGGAACCCGAGTGGTGGGTCACCCCGAAGGCGCAATCGCGGCCAGGATGCAGGACCCGGTAGGGGATCGCGCCGTACTGGACCGAGTTCAGGTCGCGGTCGCTGGCCCCGAGCTGCCTCAGCTGCGGGTTCGAGGAGTCGCCGCTGGAGAAGCTGAGTTGCCAGATGAAGAAGCCGACGTTGACGACGATCAACAGGATCGTCACCAGGGGCAGCCGCGCTGTGGGGACGTTGTCCTTGAGCGGGATCAACGGGGCGGCGAGCCTACAGCCTCAAACTGGCGACTAGGCGAGCGCACTTTGCAAGACGTTCGAGCGCTGCTGAACCTCACGGCTCACCACCGTGGACAGCGGTGGTGTACGCCGCGCGGCGCTAGCTAAGCGGCGGCGCGGTCCGGAAGCTGCTCGTCGGCGTGGTAGGAGCTGCGCACCAGCGGCCCCGCCGCAACCGACTCGAAGCCGATCTCGTAGGCGGCACGCTCCAGCGCCGCGAACTCGTCCGGGTGCCAGTAGCGGGCCACCGGCAGGTGCTTCTCGGTCGGGCGCAGGTACTGGCCTACGGTCAGCACCTGGACCCGGTGCTCGCGCAGGACCTCGAAGGCCTCCAGCATCTCCTCGAATGTCTCGCCGAGGCCGACCATCAGCCCCGACTTGGTGACCACCTTCTCGCCGCCCATCTCTTTGGCCATTCGCAGCACCCGCGCCGAGCGCATGAAGTCCGAGCCGCGGCGGGCAAGCGGATAGAGGCGCGGCACCGTCTCCACGTTGTGGTTGAAGACGTCGGGCCGCTCGTGGACGACCTTCGCGAGCGGCATCTCCTGGCCGCGGAAGTCGGGAGTCAGCACCTCGACCTTGCAGCCGGGGGCCTGCATGCGGATCGAGCGGATCACGCCGACGAAGGCGCCGGCGCCGTAGTCGGGAAGGTCGTCGCGGTCGACCGACGTGACCACGGCGTGGCGCAGGCCCATCCGCTTGACCTGGTTCGCGACCCGCAGCGGCTCCAGCGGGTCGTTCCAGGTCGGTTTACCGGTCTGCACGTTGCAAAAGCCGCAGCGGCGGGTGCAGACGTCGCCGAGGATCATGAACGTCGCCGTGCCGCGCTCCCAGCACTCGCCGACGTTGGGGCAGTTGGCCTCCTGGCAGACGGTGTGCAGCCCCTCCTCCGCGATCGCCTTGCGAAGGCGGCGGTAGGTGGGGCCGCCCGGCGCCGGCACCTTCAGCCAGGGGGGCTTGCGCTCGCGGAACGGCCGTCCATTGGCGACGGACGCGCCACCTGGGTTGGCGCGCGACCGCGTTACGTGTATGCGCTCGACGGCCTTTGACACGGTCCCTACCGTAGCGCCGCCTCGACCGCGGCCGCGGGAGCCACGATCAGCGATTCGATGCCCTCGACATATTGGGCGAGCTCCGCCGCGTCGATCGGGAGCAAGCGGCGTTCATAGACGGCGACAAACCGCTCCGCCACCTCTTCGCCGAATTGGGCCAAGTCCTGTTGGCTGCCCAGCTCGCGGGCCAGCGAGGTCACCCGGCAACCCTCGATCCCGCAGGGCACGATCCATTCGAACGGCTGCAGGTCATTGTTGACGTTGATCGCGAATCCATGCGTCGTGACACCGCGGCTGATGTGGATTCCGATCGAGGCGATCTTTCGTGCCTCGTTTCCCGGATCGGCTCCGCTCGCCGGCGCTGGGCCGCTGGTCCATACCCCGGTCAGGCCGTCGATCGTCTGAGCTTCGACGCCGAGCTCGCTCAGCGCCTCGATCGTCACCCGCTCCAGGCGGCGCACATAGGCGTGCACATCGTCGCCGAAGGGGTTCAGGCTGACAATCGGGTAGCCGACCAACTGCCCGGGCCCGTGGTAGGTGACGGCCCCGCCGCGGTCGGTGTCACAGACCTCGATCCCCTGGGCGCGGTACCAGTCCTCGCCCATCGGCAGCTCGCCCGGTTGCGAGCGACGCCCGCGCGTGTAGACGGGCGGATGCTCGAGCAGCAGCAGCAGGTCGGGAACCTCGTCCGCCTGCCGCGCCGCGGCCAGCCGCGCCTGCGCCTCGCGCGCCTGCTCGTAGGGCATGAGGCCGCAGCGGATCACCCACAGCTCGTCATGCATGCGCCCAGTCTCTCACGCCGGCGAGGTCGCCCCTGAGCCTGCGACGGGCCAGCTCGCGCGCCGCTTCGAGCGGCGTGGTCCCGTCCTCCTCGGCCTCCAAAAGAACTCTCCGCATCGTGTCGCCGATCGAGTCGACCAGGTCGTCGACCCTTGCCGAGTCATAGCCGTGAAGGTCCGCGTAGACGTGGATCAGGCCGCCGGCGTTGGCGATGAAGTCGGGCGCGTAGACGATCCCGCGCCCGTCGAGGCGCCGGACCAGCGCCTCATCCGCGAGCACGTTGTTCGCCGCCCCGCAGACGATTTGGCAGCGAAGGGCATCCGCGTTCGCCTCGTTCACGGCACCGCCGAGGGCGCAGGGCGCCAGCACGTCGCACTCGGCGAGCACCGCAGCCTCGGGATCGACCCAGCGCGCCCCCAGCCGTTCGGCTTGGGCGCAGCGGCTGGGATCGATGTCGGAGACCAGCAGCTCTGCGCCGCCGGCCGCCAACCGGCCCACAAGTGCGCTGCCGACGTGGCCGAGTCCCACCACGCACACCCGCAGCCCCTCCAGCTCGGGCGAGCCGAAGCGGTGCGAGCAGCAGGAGCCGATCGCCCGCTCGACGCCGCGGGCCGTGAGCGGACTGGGGTCGCCGCGGCCGCCGAGCGCCGGGGGGAGCCCGACCACATGGCCGGTGCGCTCGGCGATCACCGCCGCGTCCTCGGCGCCGGTGCCGACGTCCTCGGCGGTGATGTACCGACCCTCCAGCGACTCGACCGCGTCGGCGAAGTCGAGCAGGGCGGCGCGACGCTGCTTCGCCGTGGGTGCGCCATCGGGCAGGCAGATCACCCCCTTGCCGCCGCCGAGATCGAGCCCTGCGGCGGCGGCCTTCAGCGTCATCGCGCGAGCCAGGCAAAGCGCGTCCTCGATCCCGTCCCCGTCGCCCTCGTAATGCCACATCCGGCAGCCACCGAGAGCCGGGCCGAGCGCGGTCGAGTGCACCGCGATCACCATTGGCAGCCCGCTGCGCTCGCCGCGACGGGTCAGTAGCTCCTCGTGATCGATCATCACTCGACCTCCCCGCTTTCGAGCCGCTCCCGCACCGAGGCGAGAAAGCGCGCCGCGACGGCGCCGTCGAGCCCCCGATGGTCCCAGGACATGCAGAGGTAGCTCATCGGCCGGATCGCGATCGCGTCGGTGCCGCCGTCCTCGACCACAACCGGGCGCTTGACGACGGCCTCGAGGTCGAGGATCGCGACCTGCGGCTGGTTGATGATCGGTGTGGCAAGCACGGCACCGAACTGCCCCGGGTTGGTGATCGTGAAGGTGCCGCCGTGCACGTCATCGGGTTCCAGCTCCCGGCGCCGGGCCCGGTCGGCGAGGTCGTTGATCGCCGCCGCCGTGCCCTCGAGGCTGAGCCGCTGCGCACGCGGGATCACCGGCACGATCAGGCCGTCCTCGAGCGCCACCGCAATGCCGAGGTTGACGTCGTCGTGGTAGACGATCTCCTCCTCCTCGATCGAGGCGTTGAGGATCGGATGCTCGGCGAGCGCCAGCACCGTCGCCCGCGCCACGAAGGCGAGATAGGTGAGCCGCACCCCCCGGCGCTCCATCGCCTCCCGCAGCTCCGCACGGCGTGCCGCGACACGCGAGAAGTCCACCTCGACGATCGTCGTGCAGTGAGCCGACGTGTGGCGGCTCTCGACCATGTGGCGGGCGATCTGCTGCCGCATCGGCGACATCGGCTCGCGATGCCCACCCAGTGCCGCGGGCTCGGGCGTGGGCGCCGCGGTTCCATTGCCCGCCGGGGCAGGCTCGGGTCGGTACGGCGACTCGATGTGAAGCGGCCGCTCCTCTACCTCTCGTTCGCCTCCACCCTCGATGTAGGCGACGACGTCGGTCTTGCGGACGCGGCCGCCTATGCCGGTTCCTTCGACCTGACTGAGGTCGATTCCATGCTCCTCGGCAATCCGCCGAACGACGGGCGAATGGAACTGGGAGCGGTCAAGCTCCTGCGGCTGATCCGCGGGTGGTGCGGCGGACGCCGATTCCGCTCCGCGCGGACCGTGGAGCACGGGCGGAATCGCGTCCGCCGTGACAGGACCCGCGGTAGAGCGGTTGGGACTGTGTTCTTCAGGATGCGCCTCGCCCGGCCTCGCGCTCGGGTCGATCTCGGCGAGAGGTTCACCGACCGCGAGCGTCTGCCCCGGTTCGGCGAGTAGGCGTTCGACACGGCCGGCAGCCGGCGCCGGGATCTCGACGTCGACCTTGTCGGTGCTGACTTCGCAGATCACCTCGTCGACGTCGACCCAGTCACCCGGGCGCTTGCGCCATTCGGTGATCGTCCCCTCGGCCACCGAGATCCCCATCTGGGGCATCGTCACCTGGACCATGCTTTCAGTACGCGAGGAGCCCACGGCAGGCCTCCTTCATGTCGTCGAGCCCCGGCAGCACGTGCTGCTCGAGCGGTGGGCTGAAGGGAATCGGGACGTCGGGTGCGGTCAGGCGCGCCAGCGGCGCATCGAGGTGCTCGAACGCCTGCTCCGCGATCAGCGCCGCCAGCTCGGCGCCCACCCCGCAGGAACGCGTCGCCTCGTGGGCGACCAGCACCTTGCCGGTCTTGCGAGCGCTCGCAAGCACCGCGTCGGTGTCGAGCGGACAGAGCGTCCGCAGGTCGAGCACCTCGATCTTCTGCTCCAGCTCGTCGGCCGCCTGCAGCGCCAGATGCACCGCGGATCCGTAGGCGATCACCGTCATCTCGGAGCCCTCACGGGCGACCCGCGCTTCCCCCAGGGGCATCGTGTGCTCGCCCTCCGGCACCTCGTCGCGCACGTGGCGGTAGAGGCCCTTGTGCTCCAAGAAGCAGACCGGGTTGGGGTCGCGGATCGCGCTGCTCAGCAGGCCCTTCGCGTCGGCGGCCGTCGCCGGCGCAACCACCTTCAATCCCGGCGCCTGCAGCAGCCAGGCCTCGGGGTTCTGGGAATGGAAGGGCCCGCCGGAGAACCCACCGCCGGAGGGCAGCCGGACGACCATCGGCACCGCGATTCCCTGCCGGTAGTGCAGCTTTGCGGCGACGTTGACGAGCTGGTCGAAGCCGCAGGAAATGAAGTCGGCGAACTGCATCTCGCAAACCGGCCGCAGACCCTCGACCGCCGCGCCAACGGCGGCGCCGATGATCGTGTTCTCGGCCAATGGGGTGTCGAGCACCCGATCGGCGCCGAACTCCTCCACGAATCCGTCGGTGACCTTGAATGCGCCGCCGAAGGCGCCGATGTCCTCGCCGAGGCAGAAGACGGCAGGGTCACGCCGCATCTCGGTCCGGAGGGCGTCGGAGATCGCCTCCAGGTAGGTCATCTCGCGCGCCGCGACCGCCTCGCCGGCGTCGCCGGTCGCCGCGGGGGTCACGGCGCTCATGCCGGCCTCCCGTTTCCGTTCGCCGACCACCTCGACCAGGGGGCCTCTCCGTCGCCCAGGACCTCGAAGTCCTCCGCGAATACCCCCTCCAGCGCCAGCTCTGGCTCCGGCATCGGCGAGGCAAGCGCTTGCTCGGCGCACTCGTCGACGTAGCGGCGGACCTCGTCGCGGATCTCCTCGATCGCACCGTGCTCAAAGCCGAATTGGGAGACGAGCCGCTCGGCGTAGAGCTCGATCGGATCGCGGGCGGCCCACTCCTCGAACAGCTCGGGCGGCACGTAGCTCATGTCGTCGTGGGCGCCGTGGCCGTGCATGCGCATCGTGTGGCACTCGATCAACGTCGGACCGCCGCCCTCGCGGGCACGATCAACCGCCTCGCGGGAGGCGTCGAACACGGCCTCGACGTCGTTGCCGTCGACCTCGTCCCCGCCGAACCCGTAACCCTCCGCCCGCTTCACCGGGTCGGCGGCGAACTCGAGCCGGTTCGGGGTCGAGTAGGCGAACTGGTTGTTCTCGAGGATGAAGACGACCGGCAGGCGGTGGATCCCGGCGAAGTTCATCGCCTCGTGCCACTGGCCGTTGGCGGTCGAGCCCTCGCCGAAGTAGGTCATCGCGACACGCGGCTCTCGACGCATCTTGAAAGCCAGCGCCATCCCCACAGCCGGCTGCGCCATGTCGGGCAGCATCGAGACCATCCCCACGCAGCCGAGACGGGGGTCGCCGAAGTGCATGTTGCCGTCCTTGCCGCCGGTCACCCCACCGGAGCGGCCCATGTAGTTGGCCAGGTAGCGGTCCGGCGTCACGCCGCGAACGAAATGAGCCCCGAGGTCGCGGTGCAGGATGCACATCCGGTCTCGGGGTCCGAGCGCGTACGCCGCGCCGACCGATACGGCCTCCTGCCCGCAGCCGTCGTAGAAGGAGCCCGGCACCTTGCCCTGCTTGTAGAGGGCGAGGCCGCGTTCCTCGGCCGCGCGCATCATCGCCATGAAGCGGAATAGGCGCCCCCGGTCCTCACGCGTGAGCTGGCCACCGCGCGTCTCGAGCCCGGCATCGCTGACCGTGCTCACCTCGCTGAGCCTCATATGAGCCGTCCCTTCGGATCTGGCCTGGCTTCAGGATCTCCTCGGCCGGGCCGGTTGTCGCGGCGCCGGGATCTCCGGCCGCCGCGCCTATGGACGCAGGAGGCGAGGGATCTTCCCCTCCTCCCTATGTGCGTATCGCTACAGCGATGTTACCCCTGCTGGAGGCGGTTTCAAACCGGATCGTCCACTCGCTTACGCGCGCGGTGCGTGGCCGCCTGCGCGCAACCTTGCGGATTCCGGCTTGTTGACACCCTTGGACCTCGAGTTTTTGGCATGCGGGGTAATGGCATGAGGCTCATTTGGCGAACTGCGCGAGGACGTGCGGGCGGCTTGGCGGCCGCCGGCCTCGTCGTGCTGGCGGCGCTGGCGATTCTGCAGCAGGGGGGTGACGGGCCCGAGCGGGCGGGCGCGGCGGCGCCCGACCCCGCCGACCTCTCGCTGACGATGTCCGACAGCCCCGATCCGGTCCTCACCGGGGCGGTGCTCACCTACACGATCAAGGTCCACAACGCCGGCCCCGACCCGGCTACGAACACGACGGTCACCGATGGACTGCCGAGCGGCGTCAGCCTCGTCTCCGCCACCCCGTCTGCCGGGAGCTGCACCGTGACCAGCGGCAAGGAGGTCTGCAACCTGGGTACCGTCACGACCACGGTCGATCGCACGATCACGATCAAGGTGACGGTGAAGAAGACCAGCGGCGAGGTCAGCAACTCGGCTTCGGTGGCCAGCGACGTGACCGATCCCAAGGCGAGCAACAACCTCGACACCGAGGTGACGACAATCAAGAAGCCGCCGAAGCCGCCCAAGCCGGCGAAGTGTGCGGGTCAAACGGTGACGATCCTGGGCACCGCCGGCCCCGACGCGCTCGTCGGCACCGCTGGCAACGACGTGATCTCCACCCTGGGGGGCGACGACACAGTGTTCGGCCTCCAGGGCGGGGACCTGATCTGTACCGGGCCAGGCACCGACGTGGTCAGGGGCGGTGCCGGGAACGACCTCGTCCTCGGCGGTCGGGGATCAGACTTCATTCGAGGGCGCCGCGGCGACGACGCGCTCCACGGGGGGCGCGGGCGCGACCGCCTGCGCGGCGGCGCTGGGGACGACCTCGTGGCCGGCGGCCAGGGATTCGACCGTTGCCGCGGCGGGCCGGGCCGCGATCGCCTGCGCGACTGCGAGCACTAGCGCTAGAGCGCCAGGTTCGCCGGCTCTTCGAGCAGGTCGCGGATCCGGGCCAGGAACTGGGCGCCGTCGGCGCCGTAGAGGATCCGGTGGTCGCAGGCAAGGGTCACCGACATCAGCTGCGCCTTCGCGAACTCCCCGTCGCGCACGACCGGCCGCTCGTTGATCGCGCCGACGGCGAGGATGCCAGCCTGCGGCGGGTTGATCACCGCCGAAAAGCTGTCGATCCCATACATGCCGAGGTTTGAGACCGTGAAGGTCCCTCCGGAGAGCTCGGGTGGCGTGATCGTGGCGTCGCGAACCTTGCCAGCGAGCTCGCGCGTCTGGCGGGCGATCTCGCGCAGCCCCTTGCGGTCGGCATCGAAGATGGTCGGGACGGTCAGGGCGTCCTGCGCGGCCACCGCGACTCCGACGTTGACCCGCGAGTACAGCTCCAGACGACCGTCGCGGTAGGCGCCGTTGGCGCGCGGGTGCTCGCGCACCGCAATCGCACAGGCTTTGACGACCATGTCGTTGAAGGAGGGCACGGGCTCGCCCTCCGGGGTGCCGGCCTTCATCCGTGAGCGTGCCTCGACCGCGCGGGTCATGTCGATCTCGACCGAGAGATAGAAGTGCGGCGCGGTGGCCTTCGATTCCGCCATCCGCCTTGCCACGGTCTGCTGCAGCTTGGTGAGCTCCTGCTGGGAGACCTCGCCCTTCGCGGTCTCGGGCCTTTCCCGCGTTGCGGCCACGGGCGCCGGCCCAGCGGTCGGCGCGGCGGCAGGTTTCGCTTCCGCCCCTTCGACGTCGGCCTTGACTATGCGGCCCCCCGGCCCAGAGCCCTGTAACGCGCCCAGGTCGACGCCCTTCTCGGCGGCGATCCGGCGGGCGATCGGCGAGGCCTTGACGCGCCCGTCCCCCTCCGGTTGGGTGGCAGAGGGCGCTGCCTTCTCCGCGGCGGGCGCCGCCGTCGCCGTGGAGGCGGAGGAGGTCTCGGCTTCCGGCTTGCCGCCGTTGCCCGCCGACTTGCGCTCCTTGCCCTTCTTCTTCTTGCCGGCTCCGTTCGTTTCGCTGGCGTCGCCGACCCTCGCGATTACCTCGCCGATCCCCAGCGTGTCTCCCTCGTCGGCCACGATCTCGATCAGGGTGCCGGCCGCGTCGGACTCGTAGACCATGTTCGCCTTGTCGGTCTCGATCTCGACCAGTTCGTCGCCGACCGCGACCTCCTCGCCTTCCGACTTCAGCCAGCGCAGCACCGTGCCCTCTTCCATCGAGTCCGAGAGCCTCGGCATGACGATCTCCGCAGCCACTACGCCGACCCCTCCAGCGTGGCCGTCGCCGCTTTGATCACGTGTTCCTCGTGCGGGATCGCGGACTGCTCGAGCCGCTTGGAGTAGGGCATCGGCACGTCGGCGCCGGTGACCCGCTGAATCGGGGCGTCGAGGTAGTCAAAGGCCTGCTCCTGGATCAGCGCCGCGATGTTGGCGCCGACCCCGCCGTGCGGCCAACCCTCCTCGACGACCACGACCCGGTTGGTCTTGTGCACGGACTCGAGGATCGTGTCGAGATCGAGCGGCCGCAACGTGCGCGGGTCGATCACCTCAGCCTCGACGCCGTCCTCGCTGGAGAGTTGCTTGGCCGCGTTCTCGGCCACCTGGGCCATCTTCAGGATGCCGATGATCGTCACGTCGGAACCCTCGCGCCGCACCGCCGCTTCGCCGAAGCGCAGCTGCCCGTCGCCGTTCTCGGGCACCTCGCCTCGTGCGCCGTACAGGCCCTCGTGCTCCATGAAGATCACCGGGTTGTCGTCGCGGATCGCGGCCTTCAGCAGCGCCTTGCCGTCGGCCGGAGTCGAGGGACAGGCAACGAGCAGACCGGGGACGTGCAGGTACATGGCCTCGAAGCTATGCGAGTGCGTGGGCCCGAGCTGGTGCCCTCCGCCGCCCGGCATCCGGATCACCATCGGCACCCGCACCTTGCCCCCGAACATGTAGGGGATCGCGGCCGCGTGGTTGATGATCTGGTCGGCGGCCAGCAGGGAGAAGTTGACGGTCATGATCTCGACCACTGGGCGCAGCCCAGCCATCGCCGCGCCGACGCCCGTTCCGACGATCGTGTTCTCGGAGATCGGCGTGTCGCGAACGCGCTTCTCGCCGAACTCGTCGAGCAGCCCTTCGGTCACCTTGAAGGCACCCTGAAAGACGCCGACGTCCTCGCCCATGATGAAGACCGACTCGTCGCGCTGCATCTCCTCGCGCAGCGCCGAATTGAGCGCCTCGCGCATGCGCATCGTCGCCACTACGAGTTCTCCTCTGTGCCCTGGTCCTCGGCCGGGTGCTCCTCGTCCTCGCGGACCTTGGATCCCTCGGTGGCGTCGCCGTGGATCGCAGGATTGAGGCGCGGTCCGGCGGGAAGGCCGGCGTAGGCGGCACCCGCCTCTGCCAGCTCCTTTGCCCTCTGCGACGCCTCGGACTCGCGCTCGCCGGGGTGGGGGTCCGGGCTGCGCTCGTCGACCGCGTACCAGCCCAACGTCTCGCCGACGACATAGAGATGGTCGTAGAGCGAGTCGAGTGCCGGCTCCGGCGACTGATCCGCAAAGCGCACCGCCTCGGTCACGACCTCATCCGCGTGCTTGCGGATCTCGTCGACGTCCTGCTGGCTCAGCCTCCCGGCCTCGATGGCGCGGGCCGCGAAGGTCTCGATCGGGTCCTTGGCGCGCCACTCCTCGACCTCGTCCTTTGAGCGGTAGACCTCCGGATCGGCGGCGGAGTGGCCGCGGAAGCGGTAGGTGAACGCCTCGACCAGGGTCGGTCGGCGCTCCTCGCGGGCGATTCGGATGTGCTCGGAGACCGCCTCCCGCACTGCGAGCACGTCCATCCCGTCGATGCGCTCGCCCGGCACCCCGTAGCCCTCGGCCTTGCGGGAGAGGTCGGTTTGCGCCGAGTGGCGCTCGATCGCGGTTCCCATCCCGTAGAGGTTGTTCTCGACCAGGAAGAAGACCGGCAGCTTCCAGAGCGCCGCCAGGTTCATCGTCTCGCCGAAGTTGCCGGCGTTTGAGGCGCCGTCCCCGAACATGCAGACGGTCACCGAGTCCTCGCCCTTGTAGTCGGAGGCGAGCGCCAGCCCGGCGGCGATCGGCAGGTTGCCGCCGACGATCCCGTAGCCGCCCATGAAGCGGTTCTCGAGGTCGAAGATATGCATCGAGCCGCCGCGGCCGCCGCTGGTTCCGTCCACGCGGCCGAACAGCTCCGCCATCACCGCGTTGGGATGGGTGCCGCGGGCGATCGCGTGGCCGTGGGTGCGATAGGTGCCGATCAGGTAGTCGTCGGGGCGCATCACCGACGTCGTGCCGACGATCGTCGCCTCCTCACCGATCGCCAGGTGCAGGAAGCCGCCGGCCTTCGCCCGCTGGTACTGGCGGCCCGCCTCCTCCTCGAAGCGGCGGATCAGCGCCATCGTGGAGAGCAGCTCGCGACAGGCATCGGCGTCCGGCAGCTCGCGCTTGGCGCCGGCCACGCCGTCGCTCGAGGTCACGCGTGCCTGCTCTCCGGTTGCGGTGCTCGGGTTCTCAGTCAATCCCGTCCTCGGGTCCACCTTAGCTAAGGGGCCTGCCGGTGCGGGAACCCGAGTGGGAGAAGGTCAGGCAGCGGCGGCGATCGCATCCTCGAGGCGGTCGTCACCCCAGAAGACTTCGTCGCCCACCACCAGGCTCGGCACGCCCTGCACCCCGAGATCTCCGGCGGCCTCGGTCGCATCGCGCAGGGCGTCCTTGACCCCGGTCGTCTCGATCGCTTTCAGCACCGCGGCCGGGTGCAGCTCGCAGGCCGCCGCGGCGATCAGCACGTTCTCGGGTTCGCTGAGGTCCCGCCCGGCGGCGAAGGCCTGGCGGAAGGCGGCGAGGGCAAAGGCCACGGTGCGGCCGGTCTGCTTCGCGTAGGTGGCCGCCCGCATCGCCGCCAGGGTGTTGCCGGGGAACGGCTCGGGCCAGCGGATCGCGGGCAAGTCGTAGTCGGCGGCACGCCGCTCCACTTCGGCGATTCCGGCCTGCCGCTCCGGCGTCTCGGCCCATGACCCTCGGCCGAAGCGCTTGAACAGCCCGCCCAGCAGGATCGGCTGCCACTCGGGAGCCTCGAGACCATTCTCGGCGAACAGCCCGTTGACCCGCTCGGCGGCGAGATAGGCGTAGGGCGAGCCGAGGTCGAAGTAGAACAATGCCCGCCGGCTCCTCCCAGGGAGCCGAAGGCGACCGGTGATCCGAGCTTGCTCGGATTCGTCCGGGGCCGGCGGGGTTTCCGGCACTACGCGTGGATCGCCCAGCCGTCCACGGCGCGGGCTGCGTCGAGGACCGCCTCGGACATCGTCGGATGGGGGTGGACTATCCGCGCCAGCTCCTGGTAGCCGCCCTCGAGGGCCATCGTGTCGACCAACTCGGCGATCATGTCGCAGGCGCGGTTGCCGACCACGTGCGCGCCGAGGATCTCGCCGTACTCCGAGTCGGCGATGAGCTTGACCAGGCCCTCGCGATCGTCGTAGACGACCGACGCCCCGGCGCCGCCGAGCTTGAACTTGCCGACCTTGATCTCCTTGCCGGTGTCTTTCGCTTGCGCTTCGGTGAGGCCGACGCTCGCCACCTGCGGCTCGCAAAAGGTCGCTCCCGCGACGAGGTTGACGTCGACCGGGTGCGTCTCGGCGCCGGCGATCCGCTCCACCGCGACGACCCCCTCCTCCGATGCCTTGTGGGCGAGCGCGGGGCCGCGCACGAGGTCTCCGATCGCGTAGACCTTCTCGTTCGTGGTCCGCTGGTACTCGTCGATCTCGATCCGCCCACCGTCGCCGGTCTTTATCCCGGCGTCGGAGAGGCCGAGCACCTCGGTGTCCGGTGCGCGGCCGCCGGCGATGCACAGATAGTCGACCTCGATCGTCTGGTCGCCGAAGCCGACCTTCACCGAGTCGCTTCCGGCCTCGACCTTCTCCACAGGGGTGCCGGTGGAGATCGTGACGCCCTGCTTCTTGAAGTGGCGCTCCACGACCCGCGCCATGTCCTTGTCCTCGGCGGGGAGGATCCGGTCGAGCATCTCGATCAGCGTCACCTCGCTGCCGAAGCGAACGTAGGCGGAGGCGATCTCGGCGCCCGAGGCGCCGGCTCCGACCACCGCGATCTTGGCCGGCTGGTCGGGCAGCGACCAGGCGCCCCAGGTCTCGACGACGCGGCCGCCGAACTCGACCCCGGGGATGGGCATCGCCACCGAGCCGGTGGCGAGGACGACCGCGCCCGCCTCGTAGGTCTTGCGCCCCACCTTGACGTTGCCGTCTGCGGTCAGCGAGCCCTCGCCCGCGATCATCTCGATCTTGTTCTTGTCCCAGAGCATCTTCACGCCGCCGGCCAGCGTCTCGGAGACCTTTGTGCGGCGCTCGCCCAGCGCACCCCAGTCGAGGCTCGCGTCCGCGGCCACGACACCCAGCTCGGCGCCGTTGCGGGCGTGGTCGAAGACCTCCGCCGTGTGCAACATCGTCTTCGCCGGGATACAGGCGTAGTTCAGGCAGCGCCCGCCTGGCTTGTCCTTCTCGACGACGGCTGTCTTCTGACCCAGCTGAGCGGCGCGGATGGCGGCCACGTAGCCGCCCGGTCCACCGCCGATAACGATCACGTCGTACGCGTCGGCCATCACAAAGTAGGTTCGCGCTCGGCCCAAGGCCAAGCTCTCTTTATGAGCCTCGCGCTCACCGGCCGAGCCTATACGACGCTAGGACGCGGCTCAGTCCCTCGGGAGGCGGTGCGGCATCTGGATCCGCGCCATCGCCTTGATCATGAAGTAGAAGAAGGTGCCTGCGATGGCGAGCAGGGCGAGGTCGGCGAAGATCTGCGCCGCCGACGCCGCCCCCAGGGCGAGCCCGAAGGCCGCGGCGAAGATCAGGAACAGCAGGATCGTCTGAAAGCCGAGCACGGCCCAGTAGCGCGCTCGCCACATTCCCCACGACATGACCCCCATCAGAAACGCAGGGGAGAGCGCCTGCACGAGCGCCGGTCGGCTGCCGTTCACCTTCACTCCACTCGCGTAGCCGATCAGGATCGAGATCACGATCAGCGCCGAGATCACGGCGCCGATCGTGACCACGAGCGGACGCTCGTCCTCGTGCAGCGGCTCGAGGGCCTCGCGCACCTCGCGGTTGCGCTGCTCGGCCTTCGCGTAGCCGCGTTCGATGGAGGAGCCGCTTCGCGCCTTGCGCTTCTGCCGCTCGGCGCGCTTGCGCTCGCGGCTAGCCACCGGGGGCCTCGTCGCCGATCCCCGCAAACGTCCGCCGCAGCAGGTCCGCCGCAGCCGCAGGATCGTCGGCGTCGCGGATCGCCCGCACCACGCAGAGCCGCCGCGCCCCCGCGCCGACCACCTGCGCCGCGTTCGACGGGTCGATGCCGCCGATCGCGTAGAAGGGCAGCGGCGCATGCTGGGCCGCGTAGCGGACCAGCTCCAGGCCGACCGCCGGGCGTCCCTCCTTGGTCGGCGTCTCCCAGACCGGGCCGACGCTGACGTAGTCGGCGCCCGCGGCGCCGTCGATCTGCTCGCGCGAGTGGGTGGAGAGCCCGATCAGAACGTCCGCACCGAGCGCCGCCCGGGCATCGGCGACGGCCAGGTCGTCCTGTCCCAGATGCACCCCGTCGGCCCGGCACGAAATCGCCAGGGCGGGATCGTCGTTGACGATGAACAGGGCGCTGTAGGTGTCGCAAAGGCGCCGGAAGGTGGCCCCGGCGACCTCGATCGCGCGCTTGTCCAGCTCCTTCTCGCGCAGCTGCACGATGTCGACGCCTCCGTTGAGCGCTGCCCGCACCATCGCCTCAGGGTCCTCGCCATGGGGCCGCGCGTCGCAGACGAAGTAGAGGCGCGCGGTGCGCAGGCGTTCGCGGCGCAGGGGGCCGGCGGCGTCGGGGGTGGCGAGGCTCATGGGCTAGCGGCGGGTTGTAGTCGACCGGGCACAGGCACGATTATCGCCCGCCCGCGGGGGCAATGGGTGGAGGAGTACGATCGTTGGACAACGGGAGCCCTCAAGCCAAGGGCTGAGAGGGCGGCTAAGGCGCCGCCGACCGTCTGAACCTGATCCGGGTAATGCCGGTGTAGGGAATGGGCGCGAGGGCTCCGGACCGAGGACCGAGTGCCAGCAGCGACCGAAAAGCGAAGCTTCGACGCGATCATCGTCGGCGCCGGCGTGATCGGGCTGACCTGCGCCTGGCGCGCTGCGCAGCGCGGCCTGGACGTGGTCGTTCTCGACCGCCGCACTCCTGCTGCGGGGGCCAGCGGTGTCGCCGCCGGGATGCTGGCCCCGATCGGTGAGCTGACCTTCGGCGAGCATCGGCTGCTGGAGCTGACGCTGGCTGCGGCCGAGCGCTACCCGGGCTTCGTCACCGAGCTGGAAGAGCTGAGCGGCTCGGAGACCGGCTACGACCGCCGCGGCGCGCTGCACGTGGCGCTCGACCGTGACGAGTCCGCGCAGTTGCGCCGCCGCCACGAGCTTCAGCGTTCGCTCGGCCTCGAGGCGGATTGGCTCACACCGCGCCACTGCCGTGCCCTCGAGCCCGGGCTGGCACCGTCGATTACGGCCGGCGTCCATGCGCCCAACGAAGGCGCCATCGATCCACGCGCCCTTTGCGCGGCGCTGCTCGCGGCGCTGGAGCGCGAGGGCGCCGAGGTGCGGAGCGGCGCGGCGGTAAACGAGGCGGTGATTGAGGGCGGGCGGATCGAAGGTGTCCGCACCGAGGCGGGCGAGGAGGTGCTGGCGAGCCACGTCGTGCTCGCCAACGGCTGCTGGGCCGGGGAGTCGGATTGGCTGCCGCCGCATGCCCGCCCGCAGGTACGACCGGTCAAGGGCCAGATCCTCACCCTGCGCGGATCAGCCGACGAACCCGTCTGCGAGCGGATCGTCGCGTCCGAGCGTGTCTACGTGGTTCCGCGCGACGACGGCCGCTTGATCGTCGGAGCGACGGTGGAGGAACGAGGCTTTGACACCACGGTGACCGCGGGCGGGATGCACGAGCTGCTGCGCGAGGCGTATCGGCTGCTGCCCGAGATCGCGGAGCTGGAGCTGCTCGAGGCGGCCGCCGGCCTGCGGCCGGGGACGCCCGACAACCTGCCGTTGATCGGCCCTGGGGCCCTGGAGGGCTTGCTGCTTGCGACCGGCCACTACCGCAACGGCGTCCTGCTGGCGCCCCTGACCGCCGAGCGTGTCGCCGATGCCCTGGTCGGCGCCGAGGTGCCCGCATGAGGGTCGAGCTGAACGGCGAGCCGCGCGAGCTGGGCGATGGCGCGACGGTCGCCGACGCCGTGCTCGAGGCGGGCGGCGACCCCAAGGCGCGCGGGTTTGCGGTCGCGGTTGGAGGCGAGGTGGTGCCGCGCGGCGAGTGGGGCCGCCAGCTCAGCGAGGGCGAGAGCGTGGAGGTGCTGGCGGCGATCCAGGGTGGAGCGGACCAGGGTTGGCGGATCGCCGACCGCGAGCTGACCTCTCGCCTGATCGTCGGCACCGGGGGCTTTCGCTCGCTTGACGACACCGAGCAGGCGATCGCCGCCTCGGGGGCCGAGATCGTCACCGTCGCGCTGCGCCGCGTCGACCCGGAGGCCACAGGCTCGGTGCTGGAGGTCGTGCAGCGGCTCGGCGTGTTCACTCTGCCCAACACGGCCGGTTGCTACACGGCTCGTGACGCGGTTCGCACGGCGCATCTGGCCCGCGAGGCTTTCGGCACCGATTGGATCAAGCTGGAGGTGATCGGCGACGATCGGACGCTGTTCCCCGACGCGGTCGAGCTTGTCGACGCCGCCGAGACCCTGGTCGACGAAGGCTTCACCGTGCTGCCCTACACCAACGACGACCCGATCCTCGCCCGTCGCCTCGAGGAGGCCGGCTGCGCCGCGGTAATGCCACTCGGCTCGCCGATTGGGTCGGGAGCTGGGATCCGCAACCCCTACAACATCTCGATCATCGTCGAGGGGTCCAGCGTGCCGGTGATCCTCGACGCCGGCATCGGCACCGCCTCCGACGCGGCGCTGGCGATGGAGCTGGGCTGCGACGGCGTGCTGCTGGCGAGCTCGGTCGCCCGCGCCGAGGACCCGGTGACGATGGCGGTCGCGATGCGCCGCGCGGTCGAGGCCGGCTACGCGGCCCGCCAGGCCGGCCGCATCCCGCGCAAGCTGCACGCGGAGGCCTCGACCCCCGAGGAGGGGCTGGCGGAGCTCTCCTAGGGCGCTTAGGCAGTCTGCTGCTTGTGGACCTCGAAGCCCGTCTCTTCGGGCGGGCCCTGCAATCCGCCCTCTACCCCTTGGAGCCCGGGGCCAAGCACGTCATCGCGAAAGCGCTCCCACGATCCCTTGTCTTCGTGAACCGCGACGATGACCCAACCGCCGTCGTCGGTCGCGCCCGCGATGTGCAGCGTCTGCCCCTCGGGCAGCGACTCCCCGCCGTCGGGGTGAACGGCCCCTAGCGAGTTCTCGTACTGCTCCTGCGTGCCGCTGGGGAAGTGATGGACGATCGCGTAAGCCATGCCTGGCCTTTCTTTCGTGGGTTCGAAGGAGTTGACTCTATTTCGAGCGTTGGGACCAGTGCTAAGCGCGGTTACTATCGCGGCGGGCCTCTAAGTCAACGGGTTAGACGTCCGGCCTTTTAAGCCGGCAGACTGGGTTCGAGTCCCAGGGGGCCCATCGACTCGGTGCGCTAGTGCCGGAAGTGCCGGTGCTTGGTGAAGACCATCGCCACGCCGGCCTTCTCGCAGGCCTCGATCACCTCGGCGTCTCGCTTCGAGCCACCGGGCTGGATCACCGCCGTTGTCCCGGCGTCGATCGCCGCCTGCGGTCCGTCGGCGAAGGGGAAGAAGGCGTCGGAGGCGATCACCGAGCCCTTCAGCAGGGCATCCGCGTCGCCCTCCCGGGCTCCGCGACATTTGTCGATCGCCAGGCGTACCGAGTCGACGCGGCTCATCTGCCCGGCGCCGATTCCCAGTGTTGCCGCATCCTTGGCGAGCACGATCGCGTTCGACCGCACATGGCGCACGATCGTCCAGGCGAACAGCAGGTCGCGCCACTGCGCGTCTGAGGGCTCGGTCTTGGTCACCACCTCCATCAGCTCGCGCGGCTCGGGATCGCCGTCACGATCCTGGATCAGCAAGCCACCGCGCACCTTTCTGAAGTCGCGCTCCATCGGATCAGGGGTACGCCGCTCCTCGTCGGCGAGGATGCGGATCGCCTCCTTCTGCTGCAGCGCGTCGAGCGCGGCCTGCTCATATATCGGGGCGACCAGCACCTCGACGAAGTTCTCGTGCAGCCGCTCCCCGAGCCCCGCCTTGACCTCGCGGTTGAGCGCGATCACGCCACCGAAGGCCGACATCGGGTCGCAGGCCAGCGCCCGCTCGTACGCCTCCAGCGCGTCCTCGCCGATCGCCACTCCGCAGGGGTTGTTGTGCTTGACAATCACGCAGGCCGACTGCTCGAAATCAGCAAGCAGCCGCTGCGCCGAGTCGAGGTCGAGCACGTTGTTGAACGAGAGCGCTCGTCCATGAAGCTTCGAGACCCGCGACAGCACATGGGAGCGCGCCCCGACCTCGGTGTACAGGGCGGCGCGCTGGTGGGGGTTCTCGCCGTAGGAGAGGTCGAAGAGCTTCTCGTAGCCGACCGCGAGGTGCTCGGGGAAGTCCTCATAGGCGCTGCCGAACCAGTTGCTGATCGCGGCGTCGTAGCGCGCCATGTGGGCGAACGCCTCGTTGGCAAGCCAGTGGCGGGTGCTGGCGCAGATCTCGCCCGCGGACGTCTCAAGTTCGTCCAGCACCGCGTCGTAAGACTCCGGCTTGACCACGACCGCGACGCCGCGATGGTTCTTGGCCGCGGCGCGGATCATCGTCGGGCCACCGACGTCGATGTTCTCGATCGCCTCGTCGGGGTCGACGTCGCGACCGGAGATCACCTTCTCGAACGGATAGAGGTTGACGCAGACCAGGTCGATCGGCTCGATGCCCTCCTGCTCGAGCGTCGCCATGTGGTCGGGATCGTCGCGCCGGGCCAGGAGCGCGGCGTGAAGGCGGGGGTGAAGCGTCTTCACGCGACCGTCGAGGATCTCGGGGCTGCCGGTGAAAGCGGACACCTCGGTGGCCTCGATGCCGGCCTCGCGCAGAGCGCTGGCCGTACCGCCGGTGGAGAGGATCTCGACCCCGAGGTCGTCCAGCCCCCTGGCGAAGTCGGCGACGCCGGTCTTGTCGGAGACCGAGATCAGGGCGCGGCGTACCTTTAGCGTTCCCTCGTCCCCGGAGCCAGACTCGGAGGCCTTCGCGATCGCTTCGCCGGCGATGCTCTGTGCGGTTGGTTGGGGTTCGGTCATTCGCTCAACACAATGCGTGGATTGGAGGGGTCGATCCTAACCCTGCCCTGGGCTATCAGTTTGATCGCCTCCGGATAGAGGGCGTGCTCGGTCGCGTGGATCGTCTCCTCCAGCGCCGCCCGGTCGCGGTCGGGCGGGATCGGCACCGGTCGCTGGACGATGATCGGCCCCGAGTCGACCCCGTCGTCGACGAAGTGGACGGTGACGCCGGTGATCCTGACGCCGTGCTCGAGCGCCTGGCCGACCGCGTCCAGCCCCGGGAAGGAAGGCAGCAGCGCGGGGTGCACGTTGACGATCCGGTTCGGGAAGCGGGCGACGAAGGAGGGGGAGAGCAGCTGCATGTAGCCGGCCAGGACGACCAGATCGGCGCCTCGCGCCTCGATCCAATCCGCGATCGCCCCGTCGCGAGCCTCGCGGCTGGGGTGCTCGTCGCGGGCAAAGACCGCGGTCTCGATTCCCGCTTCGCCGGCCCGCCGCAAGGCCATCGCGTCGGCCTTGTCGGAGGCGACTCCGGCGACTTCGATCCCGTCGTTGCCGTGGAGCTGGTCGATGATCGCCTGCAGGTTGGTGCCGGAGCCCGAGGCGAGCACGCAGAGCTTGAAGTCCGCCACGCGGTTAGCGGCTGGCCGGGACGACCTCGATCTCCTCGAGGGCGAACTTGCCGTTCGCGGAGTCGGGGTCGCCGCCGAGCGGGTAACGGCCGGTGAAGCAGGCGTCGCAGTGGGCCTCCGGCCCGCTGCCCACCGCCTCGTAGACGCCCTCCATCGACAGGTAGGCGAGCGAGTCGGCGCCGAGCTCCTCGGCGACCTCGTCGATGGTTCGCCCGTGGGCGATCATCTCCTCGCGCGTCGACATGTCGATCCCGTAGTGGCAGGGGTGGCGGATCGGGGGCGCCGAGATGCGCAGATGGATCTCCAGGGCGCCGGCGTCGCGCAGCATGCCGACGATCTGCCGGGTGGTGTTGCCGCGCACGATCGAGTCGTCGACGACAACGAGGCGCTTGCCTTCGACGATCTCCGGCAGCGGGTTGAACTTCATCCGCAGCCCGTGTTTGCGCAGCTCCTGGCCGGGCTGGATGAAAGTGCGCTGGACGTAGCGGTTCTTGATCAGGCCGTCGTCCTGAGGGATCCCGGAGGCGCGGGCGAAGCCGTTGGCGGCCGGGTGGCCGGAGTCGGGGACCGAGATCACGAGGTCGGCCTCGACCGGCGCCTCGCGCCAGAGGATCTCACCCATCTTGCCGCGCACCTGCTGCAGCACGCCTCCCTCCAGCCGCGAGTCGGGCCGCGAGAAGTAGATCTGCTCGAACACGCAGAAGGCGGGACGGTCGGATCGGACGACCTGGCGAACCTCCAAGCCGCGCTCGCTGAGCGAGACCATCTCCCCCGGGTGTACCTCACGCAGCAGCTCGGCGCCGATGATGTCGAAGGCGCAGCTCTCGGAGGCGACCACGTAGCGGTCGCCGAGTCGGCCGAGCGACAGCGGACGCACCCCGTAGGGGTCGCGGAAGGCGACGATCGCATGCTTGGTCATCACCACGGTCGAGTACGCGCCCTCCAAGCGAGGTACCACGTCGGCAACCGCGTCCTCGATGAAGCGCCCCTCGTTGGAGGACAGAAGCGCGGCCATGATCTCCGAGTCGGAGGTGCCGCGGAACTCGATGCCGGCCTTGCGCAGCTCGTTGTAGAGCTCGACCGCGTTGGTCAGGTTGCCGTTGTGGGCGAGTGCCAGCTCGCGCCCGTCATCGCGCCAGACCGGCTGCGCGTTCTCCCACGATCCGCCGCCGGTGGTCGAGTAGCGAACGTGGCCGATCGCCATGTCGCCTTCCAGCGCCCGCAGCTTGTCCTCGTTGAAGACCTGCGAGACCAATCCGGCGTCGCGAAGGGTGGTGATGTGGCCGCCCTCGCATGTGGCGATCCCGGCCGACTCCTGGCCGCGATGCTGGAGCGCAAAGAGGCCGAAGTAGGCGAGGCGGGCGACGTCGCGTCCGGGCGCGTATACGCCGAAGACGCCGCACTCGTCGCGGGGACCCTCGCGTTCTAGATGCAGCCGCTCAGTAGCGGTCAAAGGGCGCGTTTGCCTCGACAGATAGAGGAACGGGACGCGCAGGCACAGTGCCTACATCGGCAGGGTAGCAACGGACCCGGATCGGGCTGCAGCGGCTCGCTCAGCCCTTGTGGTGGACGTGGTCCTAGACTCGCCTCCGCGTGAACGAGCAACAGAAGGTGGAGCTGTTCGAGCGAGTCATCGACTGGTGGAACAAGGGCGATCTCGAGGAGATCCTTGCCGAAGCCACCCCGGACTTCGAATGGGACCTGACTCAGTCGGACATCCCGGGGGGACCGGAATCTACCGGGGGATAGATGAATATCTGCGCTTCGCCCGCGGATGGAGGGAAGCCCTGGGACCGACCCAGCTCGAGCTCGAGGAGGCGTTCGAGCTCGACGACGGCCGCCTGTTCGCACGCCTCACCCAGGCCGGAACTGGGACGCGCAGCGGCGTCGACGTCGAAATCGAGTACGTCCAGATCGTCAGCTACGAGGGCAGCAGCGTGAAGGCCTCCATGGTCTTCACCGACCTCGCCAAAGCGCGTGCCGCAGCGGGACTGGAGCCCTAGACGGCGGCGGCCTCGGCCCGCTGCGCCAGCGAGCGCCAGGCGCCCTCGGCCTCAGCAAGAGGGATCGACAGCGACTGCTCGGCGGCCTCGATCTCGATCGTCTCGCCGCCCACCTCGCCGATCACCAGCACGGGCAGCTCATCCGACACCAGGTCTTCGAGCCCAGCCCGCTCACCGCTGAGCACGAATCCGCCCGGTCCCTCGCCGAACATCGTCGTCTCGCCGGACCCGCCGCGCTCCTCGACCAGGGGGTCGAGGTCGACCTTGCAGCCGAGCCCGGCGGCGATCGCGCACTCGGCCAGCGCGCAGGCCAGCCCACCGTCGCTGACGTCGTGCGCGGAGGCGACGGCGCCTGAGCGCACCGCCTCGCGCAGGCCCGCGATTGCGGCACAGATGACGGCGAGGTCCACGCCGGGCAACCCGAGGTCAAGCTCGCCGCGCAGCTTCGCCAGCTCCGAGCCGGCCAGGGAGGGTGCAAACGGACCGGCGAGGGCGATCGCGTCGCCCTCGCGCGCGAACCCCGTCCCCGCCGCTTGCCGCGGATCGGGAAGCTCGCCGACCATGCCGATCACCGGCGTCGGGTAGATCGCCCCCTCGGGGCCTTCGTTGTACAGCGACACGTTGCCGCCGACCACAGGCACGCGGAGCTCCTCGCAGGCGTCGGCGAGGCCGGTCACCGCCCGGTCGAGCTGCCAGGCCGGACCCGGCTTCTCGGGGTTGCCGAAGTTGAGGCAGTTGGTGAGCCCGAGCGGCTCGGCGCCGACGCAGGCGAGGTTGGCCGCGCACTCGAGCACCGCCTCGACGGTTCCCCGGTAGGGGTCGCAGGCGACCCGGCGGCCGTTGCCGTCGATCGCGACGGCGATCGCCCCGCCCGCCTCGGGTACGAGCAGCACCGCCGCGTCGGCGGTCTCCGGCCGGCGCACCGTGCGCGAGCCGACGATCGAGTCGTACTGCTCGAACGCCCAGCGCTTCGACGCGACGTTGGGCGAGGCCAGGAGGGCGAGAAGGGCCTCCGGGACGTCGGCCCGCTCGCTGAGCGTCGCCCGGTTGCCGTAGGTCCAGGAGTCGGGCTCCTGCGGCTGGAGGTCGTAGAGCGGACACTCGTCGACCAGCGCCGACACGGGCACGTCGCCTACCAGCTCCTCGCCGCGCAGCACGCGGATCCGGCCGCTGTCGGTGACCTCGCCGATTGCCGCCGCTCCCGTCTGCCACTTGTCGCAGAGCTCGAGCACCCGCTCCAGGCTGGCCGGCTCGACTACCGCCAGCATCCGTTCCTGCGACTCGGAGACCATGACCTCGAAGGGCTCCATGTCGGCCTCGCGCAATGGCACGCGGCTTACGTCGATGTCGATCCCGACACCGCCCGCCGAGGCCATCTCGCCGGCCGAGGAGGTGAGCCCGGCGGCGCCCAGGTCCTGCAGCGACACCAACAGCCCCTGCCCAAGCAGCTCCAGGCAGCACTCCAGCAGCTTCGACTCCTCGAAGGGATCGCCGATCTGGACGCTGGGGCGCTTCTCCTCGCCCTCCTCCAGCTCCGCCGACGCGAGCACCGACGCGCCGCCGATCCCGTCTCGCCCCGTCGAGGCTCCCATCAGCACGACCAGGTTGCCGACGCCCGAAGCCGCGGCGCGAACCATCTCCTCGGTCCGCGCCAGCCCCACGCACATCGCGTTGACCAGGCAGTTGTGCTCGTAGGGGGCCTCGAAATAGATCTCGCCGCCGACCGTCGGCACGCCGATCGAGTTGCCGTAGGCGCCGATCCCGCGCACGGCACCGTCGAGCAGGTAGCGCGAGCGCTGCGAGTCCAGCTCGCCGAAGCGCAGCGAGTCGAGCACCGCGATCGGCCGGGCACCCAGCGCGAAGACGTCGCGCAGAATCCCGCCGACCCCGGTCGCCGCCCCCTGGAAGGGCTCCACGGCGCTGGGGTGGTTGTGCGACTCGACCTTGAAGGCAGCCGCGTAGCCGTTCCCCAGGTCCACTGCGCCGGCGTTCTCGCCCGGTCCCATCACCACCCGCTCGCCCTCGGTCGGCAGCCGACGCAGCAGCTTGCGCGAGTGCTTATAGGCGCAGTGCTCCGACCACAGCAGCGAGAACATCGCCAGCTCGACGACGTTCGGGTCGCGCCCCATCAGTTCGCAGATCCGCTCGTACTCGGAGTCGGTCAGCCCCAACTCGCGGTGGCGGCCCTCCGCGGTCACGGTCATGCCGCGACCCCTGCGGTGCCCTCGAACAGTCGCAGCCCGTCGGCGGAGCCGGTCAGCTCGTCGACCGCGTGTTCGGGGTGGGGCATCAGGCCGAGCACGTTGCCGGTTTCGTTGGTGACGCCGGCGATATCGCGAGCCGAGCCGTTGGGGTTGTGGTCGGCCGCGTAGCGCAGCGCGACCTGACCGCGTGACTCCAGTTCGTCGAGCACGTCGTCGGGGGCGAAAAAGCGCCCCTCCTGGTGTTTGACCGGGATCGACAGCCGCTCGCCGGGCTCAAGCCCAGCCGTAAACGGAGACCGGTTGCTCTCCACAACGACCTCGACCTGGCGGCAGACGAAGCGGATGTTCTCGTTGGTGAGCAGGGCGCCCGGCAGAAGCCCCGCCTCGCAGAGGACCTGAAAGCCGTTGCAGATACCGAGCACCGGCCCGCCCTGCTGCGCGAACGCGGCCAGCGCCTCCATCAGGCGTGAGAAGCGGGCCAGCGCTCCGGCCCTCAGGTAGTCGCCGTAGGAGAAGCCTCCCGGGACGACGACCGCATCGACGCCGTCGAGGTCGTCGTCGGCGTGCCAGAGCATCCGCGCCTCGCCGACCAGCCCGGCGGCGGCAAGGGCGTCCCGCTCGTCACAGGACCCGGGGAACTGCACCACGCCCCAGATCACTCGATCGTCTCTATCTCGAAGTCCTCGATCAGCGGGTTGGCGAGCAATTTCTCGCACAGCGCCGGGATCTCGCCCGGGTCCTCGGTCTCCAGCTCGACCATTCGCCCCACCCGCACGTGCGAGACGTCCTCGAATCCGAGCGCCGGCAGCGCCCGCTCCACCGCCTTGCCCTGCGGATCGAGGATGCCCTCCTTGGGCCGGATCAGTATCCGAGCCTTCATCGCCCCGAATTGTCGCTCATCGGCCTGCGGCGCCGGATCGTGTTCCGGCCCCTACGGGCGCCCGCTCAGAGGCCGCGGCCGGTGATCCGCTCATACGCCTCGACGTATTTGCCGCGCGTCTGCTCGACCACGTCGGGGGGCAGCTCGGGTGCCGGCGGCGTGTGGTCCCAGCCGGTCTCGTCGGCCCAGTCGCGCACGAACTGCTTGTCGAAGGAGCGCTGCGAGCGCCCCGGCTCGTACTCGTCGGCGGGCCAGAAGCGCGAGGAGTCCGGGGTCAGCACCTCGTCGGCGAGCACGATCTCGGCACCGGCGGAGCTACCGAACTCGAACTTGGTGTCGGCGACGATGATGCCGCGCTGCGCCGCGTGCTCGGCGGCGCGCTCATACAGCTCGATCGATATTCGCCGCAGCTCCTCGATCAGCGCCTGGTCACCGACGATTTCCGCGGCTCGCCGGAGGTCGATGTTCTCGTCGTGGTCGCCCAGCTCCGCCTTGGTGGCGGGCGTGAAGATCGGTTCGGGCAACTTCTCCGACTCGCGCAGCCCCTCGGGAAGCCTTATCTCGCAGACCGATCCCGACTCGCGGTACTCGCGCCAGCCGGAGCCCGACAGGTATCCGCGCACCACGCACTCGACCGGGTACATCTCGAGCTTGCGGGCACGGATCGCGCGGTCGGTGACCTCCTCCGGGACGTCCTCGGAGACGAAGTGGTTGGGGACGATGTCGCCGCTGATCTCGAACCAGAAGATCGACATCTGGGTCAACACCTTCCCCTTGTCGGGGATCGGGGTCGGCATCACCACGTCGTAGACCGAGATGCGGTCCGAGGCGACCATCAGCAGGTCACCGTCCAGCTCGTACATTTCGCGGACCTTGCCGGTCGAGTGGTGCTTGAGGTCTGCGATCGCGATGGCCATCGGGGCTCGACGCCGATGCTAACAACGGCCCCGGCAGACGCTTGCTGCGTGGACGTTGCTCACACACCCAATCGCCGCTATGTGTGATTCTTTCCCTGTCATGACGCTTCCGCCGCAGCATTCCAGCCGGCCCTCCGTACAGACGCTGCGCTGGTTCTTTCGGCCGATCGAGTTCATGGACGAGGCTCGCCGCCGCTACGGCGAGACCTTCGGTATCTGGTTTCTCGGCTTCAAGACGCCGCTCTACTTGACCTCCGATCCGGCGGCGACGAAAGCCGTCTACACAGACAAGGGGAGCACCATGCCGCCGGGCCGCAACGCGACGCTGGAGCCGGTGATGGGATCGCGCTCGATCCTCTTGCTCGAGGGGTCGGAGCACTTGGCACGCCGCAAGCTGATGCTGCCGGCCTTCCACGGTGAGCGGATGCGCGCCTACGAGTCGGTGATCCAGCAGGTCATCGACCGCGAGATCGACTCCTGGCCGCAGCGGCAGGAGTTCCGCATCCATCCACGTATGCAGAGCGTCACCCTGGAGGTGATCCTGCGCGCCGTATTCGGGGTCACCGACACAGCACGGCTCGCCCGCATGCGTGAGGCGCTGGCGGTGCTCCTGCGCCAGACCGCATCGCCTGGCCTACAGCTGATCGGACTGGCGAGCCAGCGCTTCGGACGCTGGGGGCCCTGGCGGAGCTTCGAGAAGACCCTGGCCGGAGTCGATTCGCTGCTCTATGAGGAGATCTCGGCGAGGCGCGCCGATCCTGACCTCTCCGAGCGCGACGACATCCTGTCGATGCTCGTCGCCGCGCGCTTCGATGACGGAAGCGAGATGAGCGATGAGGAGGTGCGCGACCAGCTCGTCACCCTGCTGCTGGCCGGCCATGAGACGACCGCGACCGCGCTCGCCTGGACCTTCGACCTGCTGTTGCGCCACCCGGAGGCGCTGGAGCGGCTGCGCGCCGAGATCGCCGAGGACGGCGACGAGTACCTGCGGGCGGTGATCTCCGAATCGCTGCGGCTGCGGCCGGTGATCCCGCTCGCCGGCAGGCGGACCGCCCACGAGATCGAGGTCGACGGCTACACGTTGCCCGCCGGCGCCGACATCAGCCCCGCGATCTATCTCACCCATACCCGTCCCGACCTCTATCCCGAGCCCCACAGCTTCAAGCCGGAGCGCTTTCTCGACGGAGACCTGGAGACCTACTCCTGGATCCCCTTCGGCGGCGGCGTCCGTCGTTGCCTCGGCGCGAGCTTCGCCGAGTTCGAGATGCGGATCGTGCTGGCGGAGGTCCTCGGCCGCTGCGAGCTTCAGGCTGCGAGCGAGGAGGCGGAAGGGATCAAGCGCCGCAACATCACCTTTTCGCCGAGCCGCGGCACGCCCGTCGTGCTCGTCGAGAGACGCGCCGCGGCCGCGGCTGCCTACGCCTGAGCCGCGGGCAGGTTCGGCGCCTGTCGGCGGTGCGGCTCAGGGCTTCAGCTTCACCGGGTCACCGCCCCGCTTGTCGCCGGGGTGAGCAGCGCAGCGGCCAGCGCCCCTACCGTCACGGCCATAAGGGTCGAGACGGTTGGACGCCGGCGCATTAGCCCCATCGGAAGGCGGCAACCCTACGCGGGTTGCCACCGCAGCACAACCCGAAAATCGGGACTTTCCAGGACTATCTCGCGGCTTAGCCGCGCAACGCCTCGAGGCGCTCGAACACCTCGGGGACGTGGCGCAGGTAGGCGCCGTAGTCGCACACCGCATCGAGATCGAGATCCGGCGCCTCCGCCGCGATCAGCTCGCGGAACTCGACCCCCTCGTCGAAGGCGCGCTGGGCAGCGCGCTGGACGACCCGGTAGGCATCGTCGCGGCCCATGCCCGACTCGACCAGCGCGGTCAGTGCCCGCTGGCTGAACAGCGCCCCGTGGGTGAGTTCGACGTTGGCGCGCATGCGCTCCGTGTCGACGGTCATCTCCTCGACGATTCGCGCCGCCGCATATTGCATGTAGTCGAGCAGGATCGTGGCGTCGGGCAGGACCACCCGCTCGGCGCCGGAGTGCGAGATGTCGCGCTCGTGCCAGAGCGCCACATTCTCGAGTCCGGTTTGCGCGTAGCCGCGCAGGACGCGTGCCAGGCCGGAGAGCCGTTCGGAGACGATCGGGTTTCGCTTGTGCGGCATCGCCGAGGAGCCCTTCTGGCCGGCGCCGAACGGCTCCGCCACCTCGCGCAGCTCGGTGCGCTGGAGGTTTCGCACCTCGGTCGCGAAGCGCTCGATGCCGGCCCCCGCGAGGGCGATCGCGGAGAGCAGCTCAGCATGGCGGTCGCGCGGCACGACCTGGGTCGAGACGTCCTCGCGGCGCAGGCCGAGCGCCTCCATCACCCGCGCCTCCACCGATGGCGGAATCGATGCGTAGGACCCGACCGCGCCGGAGAGCTTTCCCACCGCAGCTCCCTCGATCGCTGAGCTCAGCCGCTTCAGGTTGCGGTCGGCCTCGAAGGCGAAGCCGGCGAGCCGCAGCCCGAAGGTGGTCGGCTCGGCGTGCACTCCGTGGGTCCGTCCCACGCACAGGGTGTCGCGATGCTCGAACGCCCGGCGGACCAGGGCGTCGCGATAGGCCGTCGCACCATGCAGCAGGATCAGCCCGGCCTCGGAAATCTGCAGCGCCAGCGCGGTGTCGAGGACGTCTGACGAGGTGAGGCCGTAGTGAACCCAGCGGCCCTCGGGCCCGATCGACTCGGCGACCACGTCGACGAATGCCGCCACGTCGTGGTCGGTGACCTTCTCGCGCTCCTCCACGGCCTCGACGGTGAAAGAGGCGTTGGACCGGCAGGCGGTGGCGGCCTCGCGGGGGACCGCTCCCTCCTCGGCCCAGGCGTCGGTGGCGGCCAGCTCCACCGCAAGCCAAGTCTCCATGCGGCGTTGCTGGGTCCACGCCGCCCCGATCTGCTCACGCGTGTAGCGCGCTATCACGCGTTGATTATCCGGGCCGCGAGCAGTCCGGCGTTCCTTGCTCCGTCGATCGCCACGCAGCCGACCGGAACACCGGGCGGCATCTGCACGGCCGACAGAAGAGCGTCGAGGCCGCCGAGGTTCTTTCCGGAGATCGGCACCGCGATCACCGGCAGATCCGAATGTGCCGCGGCGACCCCGGGCAGCGCCGCCGACATGCCGGCCCCCGCGATGATCACCTTCAGCCCCCGCATGCGTGCGTTGTGGCAGTACTCGCGCACCTGTTCGGGGTCGCGGTGGGCGCTCATCACCCGCACCTCGTAGCGGATCCGGGCCTCGTGCAGAGCCTCGCCCGCCGGCTGCATCTTCGGCTTGTCGTTGGCGGATCCCATGATGATCCCGACCAGGGGCGCGTCGACCTCGATCTCCGCGAAGGCCTCCTCGACCTCCGGAACAGTCGCGGTCGCCGGTGCCGCCGGCTCGGCGATCCCGGGCTCGCCTGCGCCGTTCTCGGGCTCCTGTATCTCCATCCGCTCTCCCTCTCTAGCCAGCGACGCGCTCAACCGCTCGCGCCGCGATGTCCGAGCGCATCTGCATGCCGTCGAAGCTGATCCGGCGCGCCGCATCGTACGCCCGTTTGCGGGCGTCGGCCGGGGTCGGCCTGAGCCCGGTCACGTTCAGCACCCTGCCGCCCGCGGTGACGATCTCGCCGTCGCGCTGGGCCGTGCCCGCGTGAATCACCTCGGCGATCGCCGCCGCCTCGTCGAGCCCGGAGATCGCGTCGCCCTTCGACGACGACTCCGGGTAGCCGGCCGAGGCGAGCACGACTGTCACCGCCCAGTCGTCGGTGAAGGAGGCGGCGGAGCCGGCCAATCCGCCCGGTTCCCGGCAGGCCAGGCACAGGTCAAGCAGGTCGGAGCGCAGCCGTGGCAGCACCGCCTGGGTCTCGGGGTCGCCGAAGCGCACGTTGAACTCCAGCACCCGCGGGCCGTCGGCGGTCAGCATCAGGCCCGCGTAGAGCACGCCGCGAAACGGATCGCCTCGCCGCGCCATCAGCTCGACGATCGGCCGGTGAACCGAGTCGGCGATCTCCTCGACGCGTTCCGCGTCGATCCCCGGAACCGGCGAGTAGCTGCCCATTCCACCGGTGTTCGGGCCCTCGTCGCCGTCGAAGATGCGCTTGTAGTCCTGGGCCGGCGCCAGCGGGACGACGTTCTCACCGTCGCAGAGGGCCAGCAGCGACAGCTCCTCGCCCTCCAGAAACTCCTCCAGCACCACCTCGGTCGTACCGAAGCGCTGTTCGGTGAAGAAGACCTCGACCGCTTCGCGAGCATCGGCCTCGCTTTGGCAGATGATCACTCCCTTGCCCGCCGCCAGACCGTCGGCCTTCAGCACCGAGGGATAGGGAGTGCACGAGAGGTGCTGGAGGGCCTCGTCGCGATCGCGCAGGATCGTGTGCGAGGCGGTTGGGACACCCGCCTCGGCCATCAACTGCTTGGCGAAGGCCTTCGAGCCCTCCAACCTCGCTGCCCCGGCGCTCGGCCCGAAGGCGGCGATCCCGGCCTGCTCGAGCGCATCAACGGCCCCGGCGACCAGCGGGGCCTCGGGGCCGACGACGACCAGGCCGACGTCGTTGGATCTCGCGGCGGAGACGATTGCGTCGACGTCCCCGGCGCCGACCTCGTCGAGGCAGGTCGCATCGGCAGCGATCCCGGCGTTGCCGGGCGCGCAGAGCAGCTCTGGGGACTGCGGCGAGCGCCGCAGCGCGCGGACGATCGCGTGCTCGCGACCGCCTCCGCCGACTACGAGTACCCGCAAGCGGACCGGTTGCCTATAGCGCCGAGGCGAGCTCGTCCGATTGCATCGCCGCCATCGTCTGGCTCGACATCGTGCCGCGGGAACCCAGCTCGACCGAGACCTTCGCCATCGTCTTCTCGTCGGGTGCCTCGACGATGGTCACAAAGTCGTATTGACCAAGCGTCGCGTACTGGGCAACCACCTTGGCGCCGATCTGCTCCACCTCTTTATTGACCTCGCCGACCCGGTTGGGATTGCTCTTCAGCGTCTTCACGCCGTCCGGGGTCAGGTTGGTAAGCATCACGAATAGGGCCATGTTTCTCCTCTCCGAGGGTGATCAGTCGCACCCTTACTTTGTTGCACGTTATGCGAGCCTTGGCAAGTCATGTCCGGTCATCCGATTGTCGCGGCGATCTACGACCGCGTGCTGGCAGGCAACGAGCGAGCCGGCCTGCGCGAGATGCGCGCGGAGCTGCTGGCCGGGGCGCACGGGAGGGTTCTGGAGCTTGGGGCGGGCACCGGCCTCAACCTGGTCCACTACACCGATCGGGTCGGCGAGCTGGTGCTCACAGAACCCGATCCCCACATGGCCAAGCGCCTGCGGCGACGTGCCGCGGAGCTGCAGCGTCCGTTCGAACTCCAGGTGGCCGAGGTGTCCGGGGAGCAGCTTCCATTCCCCGACCACAGCTTCGACACGATCGTCGCCACCCTGGTGTTCTGCACCGTCCAGGAGCCCGCCCGCACGGTCTCCGAGCTGGCCCGCGTCCTTAGGCCTGACGGCGAGTTGCTGTCGATCGAGCACGTTCGCGACGAGCAGGGCAGCAGCCGCGCCCGTTGGCAGGATCGCCTCGATCGGCCCTGGGGGTGGGTCGCCGGCGGCTGCCATCCCAATCGCGACACAGCGGCGACGCTGAGCGCCAGCTTCGACGTCTCGGCGCTTCAGACGGACGTGATGCCCGGAACCAACCCCCCGATCGTCAAGCCGCTGATCCGGGGCATCGCCCGTCCGATCGCCCCCACGTAGTCCCGCCCGCATCGGGGTACCCTCGGACCATGACGGGGAGGACGAATCTGACGATCAAGGCGTGGATGCTGCCGTTGATCGTGATCGCCCTTGTCGTGCCCGGGTCGGTCGGTTTCATCGTCGCCGGTCCGGGGCTCGGCCTCGCGATCGGTGCCCTCGCCGTCGCGATCCTGCTCGTGGTTGCCGCGGCCCAGCGGCCGGACGAGCCGATCGAGGTCGCCGATGCCGGCGACCGCCGCCGCCGCCTTCTGTTGGTGGCGATCGAGCCGGTCGATCAACCGGACGCGGTCGAGAGCGTCCGCGCAGCGGCGCGCGCCCGCGCTGATGAGGACGCGGAGGTGCTGGTCCTCGCTCCAGCCTTCAACACACCGCTCTCGCACTGGGCTTCCGACGTCGGACGCTCGCGCCTCGACGCGCAGCGCAAGCTGGTGCTTACCGTCGGAGCGCTCGCCGCCGCCGAGGTGGAGGCGCGTGGTGCGGTCGGTGATCCCGATCCCCTGCAGGCGGTCGAGGACACGCTGCGCCAGTTCGCCGCCGACGAGGTGATCGTTGGGCTTCCGGAGGGCGAGGGGGTAGGGGATGCCCGCACCCTGGTCGCGGAGCTTCGTCGCCGGCTCGACCTCCCGGTCTATCCGCTCTCCGGCAGCACGCCGATCCGCAGCGCCCGGTAGCCGCCGCGATCAGAGTCCGCGCGCCGGTCTATCCGTCGAAGCCGACGTGGACGTGGTCGCAGTGGTCAGAGCGCGCGAACGCGGGGCCCGGACCGTCGAGGTCGAAGCAGTAGATCAGCTCGGTTGGGTACATCGGACCGGTGAGCTGGGCCAGCGTGCGACCGAGCTCGCCGCAGGGAGCATTCGGCGCCGTGTCGGTGCAGGAGACCCCGTCGACCGCGCCGATGTCCATCGCCCGCCCGAAGAAGTGGTTGGAGACATTTCCTTCGCTGGTGAACTCGGAGTGGTCGGAGCGCAGCGCCGTGATGGTCACCTTGTGGCTCTGGGTGATCATCCCGAGCAGGCCCATGATGCGGGGGTCGACGGCGCCGGCCTGGATGTCGCGGAGCTCCAGCCCGTTGGAGAGGGTCAGGTTCGTCCAGTTGATCGGCGCCGAGGTCGCGGCAGGCAGGGCGACGCTCCAGTCGGCGGTCTGCGTGCTGCAGTGGCCGGCAATTTGATCGGCCTGGTCGAGGACCTGCTGCACGTACCACTCCGCCTGGTTGTGCAGGAACAGGCCGGCCTGGAGGCTGCCACGCGACCAGATCTCGCGCGCAAGCGTGGCCGCCGAGTCACCGACGCTGACGTGCTCGATTCGACCGTCGCCATCGCCGTCGATCTCGAAGCGGTTCCACTCGTCGCGGTCGAGGCCCAGCGGGCCCGATCGCAGGATCTGCTCGGGGGTCATGCTGTGGCCGAAGTCGGACTCCAGGCGAGCGACGGCGGCGAGTGCCCAGACGCCGCGCTCGCCGAGATCGAAGCGGCCGGCCGCGTCCTCGAAGGCCTGCATGTAGTACAGCGGCACCTTCACGTTGGGCGCCGGCTTACAGGTCATCTGCTGGATCCCGGACGTCAGCCCGAAGGTGCCGACCGAGCCGCCGTAACAACCCGCGTTGGCGAGCACCTCCGCGACGTACCAATCGGCGTGGTTATAGGCGAAGATCGCGCCCGGGGTGTCGACGGGCATGCCAGCGGCCTGGAGGTAGCGCGCCGCTGAGAAGATCGCGTCCTGAGGGTCGTTGGGGTCGGCCTTGCCGTCGCCGTTGGCGTCGACCCCATAGGTCGCCCAGGTGGACGGCATGAACTGCATCCAGCCCACCGCTCCGGCGGAAGATGGGCCCAGATTGGCGCCGAAGCCGCTCTCGATCCCGTTGATCGCTGCAAGCACGCCGGGCCCCTGGGGGCCGAGCCCATAGGCGTCCGAGGCCTGTTGGTAGATCGGCAGCAGGTAGAGGGGAGCGCTTGCTCCCGTGGTGCACGACGTGGGCGCCAACCCCGACAGCGCGAGGCTGCCGAAGGCAGACCCGCTGGGAGGCACGGCGGCCCCTCCGGTGGTGTCGTTCGTGGCGCCCTGCTTGCCGTTTGCGTTGCCCTTCCCGTCGCCCTTGTGGCCGCTCTGCTTCGACCCGCCCTGGTGGTTCCCGCCGCTACCGGAAGACCCCGGTTTGCCACCCTGGCCGCCGGGCTTCGGCGGGCTGGGCGTGGTGGGGGCCGGCGGGACGGGCGTCGGAGTGACCGTGACCCCGGTCGGCGGCGGCGGCGGGGTGCCGGCGGGCGGCGTCGGCGTTTCCGCAGTCGTCGTGGTTGTGGTCGCGGGGTCCGCGGCCGAGGCGACCTGGGCCATCGTCACTGCGATCGCCCCAGTGGCCAGGGCGATCCGAAGGCGCCTCACCCGCGCACCTCGCTGACGGCCCAGTTCCCGTGGCGGCGGGTGAGCGTGAGGCGAAGCTCGCTGAGTTCGCCGAGCCTCAGCAGCGAAACGCTGGCTTCGATGTTGCGGCCCTTCATCGCGCCAAGGACGACGTTCTGGACTTTCGCGGTTGGCACCTTGACCGAGTCGGGCAGGCGCGGCGGCCGATCGCCCAGCGCTCTGGCCAGCGCCGGCGTCGCGGTGCGCGCGAAGGCCTGCTTGACCTTCGCGTTCGACTTGCCGACCTCATAGAGGACGAAGGCGCTGGCGAAGTCCTGGGCGGTGTGAAGCGCGGCGGCGTCATCGGCCACACCGGGCGGTATCGAGGAGGGCTTGGCGTTTGTCCCCTGAACCGGCGCGGCTTGCGTCTTCGTCGCTGCACCGGTGTTTGACCCGGCGGCCTTGGAGGAGGACTTGAAGTTCGGCGAGACCCCCTGAAGGCTCGGGGTCTGGGCGGCCGCGGTCTGCGCTGCGGTAGCGGCGTTTGTAGGTGTGGTCGCCGGCGCGCTTGCGGCCGAAGTCGGCGCGGAGTCAGTGGCCGGTGCGCTGCCGTGCGGACCCGTGATCGCCACGACGCCAATCCCGACGCCGAGCGCCACCGCGACCGTCCCAAGGACGACAAAGACGTCGCGGCCGGAGGTGCCGAGACGATTCCGGAAACGATCCCGCATGCGCGGGAAGATGCGGCGGTCGACCGTCCCCGCGGCGCCCTCGAGCGATTGTGCGGTGGCCGCCTCGAGCGGCTGCGGGCCGACTTCGTCGAGCGGCTCTGGGGCGGGTTCCACCTGCGTGTGGGCGAACGAACGGCCGGTCCAGTTGCGAAACGCGTCCGCCAGCGGCCAGAGGACCTTCTCCTCGATCAGCCAGACGAGTTTGCGCAGCGGCCACGTCGTGCGTTCGAACACGCCCTGCATTCTCATGCCGGCGGCTCCGCTTTGTAGTCGCGCCACTAACTCCGTCATTTGTTCAAACGATGTGCATTGCCCGGTCAGGACTCAAGAACGCCTGCATCTCCACTTAACTTGTCGTGCCTGGCGCCTTCGACCTTTAGCCCGAACCTTTCGGCTTTCCGACGCCCGTTCCTGCGCAATCTAACCTCGTCTTGGAAACGAAGTGGTAACGGGGTTGTTATGCGCTGATCCTGGCGGGCGGATCGGTCGGCCATCTTGACCTCGCATTGTCTCCGGGGGCACCCACGCGACGCGTGGCTACCTCTCGCCTAACCATCACTCTCTGGTCGAGGGTTACGCAGCCGCCTTCTCAGGCTGTGACGCCGCCGCCTTCTCGAAGACCAGCTCGCCGTCCTCGGCGTCGACCCGCACCATGTCACCCTCGCGGAACTCGCCCTCGAGGATGCGCAGCGCCAGCTTGTCGATCAGCTGCTTCTGGATCACCCGCTTGAGCGGCCGGGCACCGTAGGTCGGGTCGTAGCCGAGGTTGCCGAGCAGGGTGCGAGCGTCGTCGGTCAGCTCGATCTCGATCGCCCGTTCGCGGACGCGGCCCGCGAGCTGGAGCACCTGGAGCTCGACGATGCGGGCGATGTCCTCCCTCGAGAGGCGGTGGAAGATCACCACGTCGTCGATCCGGTTCAGGAACTCGGGCTTGAAGGTCGTCGCGAGGACCTCCTCGATCCGCTCGCGCATCTTCTCGTCGACCGCCTCCCCGACGATCTCCGCCGAGCCGACGTTGGAAGTCATGATCAGCACCGTGTTGGTGAAGCTGACGGTCCGGCCCTGGCCGTCGGTGAGCCGCCCGTCGTCCATCAGCTGCAGCAGCGTGTTGAAGACGTCGGGATGGGCCTTCTCGATCTCGTCGAGGAGGATCACCGCGTAGGGGCGGCGGCGCACGGCCTCCGTGAGCTGTCCGCCCTCCTCGTAGCCGACGTATCCCGGTGGCGCGCCGATCAGCCGCGCGACCGAGTGCTTCTCCATGTACTCGGACATGTCGATGCGGACCATCGCCTGCTCGGAGTCGAACATGAACTCGGCCAGCGCCCGCGCCAGCTCGGTCTTGCCGACCCCGGTCGGGCCGAGGAAGAGGAATGAGCCGATCGGGCGGTTCGGGTCGGACAGACCGGCCCGCGAGCGGCGCAGCGCGTTGGAGACCGCCTCGATTGCCTCGTCCTGGCCGATCACCCGCTCGTGCAGCCGCTCCTCCATGTGGATCAACTTTTCGACCTCGCCCTCCATCAGGCGCGCGACCGGGATCCCGGTCCACTTGGAGACCACCTCGGCGACGTCCTGGTCGGTGACCTCCTCGGTCAGCATCGAGCCGCCCTCGCGGTGCAGCTCGGCAAGCTTCTGCTCCTGCTCGGAGACGGTCTTCTCCAGCTCGGGGATCTCGCCGTAGCGCAGCTCGGCGGCGCGCTCCAGGTTCGCGTCGCGCTCGGCGCGCTCGACCTCGCGGTTTGCCTCCTCGAGCTGTGACTTGGCCGCCTTGATCGCCTCGATCGCGCCCTTCTCGTTCTGCCAGCGGGCCTTCATCTCGGCCGAGCGCTCGCCCAGCTCGGCAAGCTCGGCCTCGATCGCCTCGCGGCGCTTCACCGACGGCTCATCCTTCTCCTTCTTCAGAGCCTCGCGCTCGATTTCGAGCTGCTGGATGCGGCGTTCGACCTCATCGATCTCGGTCGGCATCGAGTCGATCTCGATCTTCAGCCGTGATGCGGCCTCGTCGATCAGGTCGATCGCCTTGTCGGGCAGGAACCGGTCGGCGATGTAGCGCGCCGAAAGCGTCGCGGCGGCGATGATCGCCGAGTCGGCGATCCGCACCCCGTGGTGGACCTCGTAGCGCTCCTTGAGGCCACGCAGGATCGCAATCGTGTCGGCGACATCGGGCTCGTCGACGAAGACGGGCTGGAAGCGGCGCTCCAGCGCCGCGTCCTTCTCGATCTGCTTGCGGTACTCGTCGAGCGTCGTTGCGCCGACCGCGCGAAGCTCGCCGCGGGCCAGCATCGGCTTGAGCAGGTTGGCGGCGTCGACCGCACCCTCGGCGGCGCCGGCGCCGACGATCGTGTGAAGCTCGTCGATGAACAGCACGATCTGTCCCTCGGCCGCCTGCACCTCCTTCAGAACCGCCTTCAGCCGCTCCTCGAACTCGCCGCGGTACTTCGAGCCGGCGAGAAGGGAGCCGATGTCGAGCGCGATCACCCTGCGGTCGCGAAGGCTCTCCGGCACGTCGCCGGAGACGATTCGCTGCGCCAGGCCCTCGACGATCGCCGTCTTTCCGACCCCGGGGTCGCCGATAAGCACCGGGTTGTTCTTGGTCCGGCGCGAGAGCACCTGGATCACGCGGCGGATCTCCTCGTCGCGCCCGATCACCGGGTCCAGCTTGCCCTGCTCGGCCTCGGCGGTGAGGTCGCGGCCGAACTTCTCCAGCGCCTGCATCTCGTTCTCGGGGGTGGGGGAGGTCACGCGGTGGGGGCCGCGGACCTCGGCGATCGCCTTGTTGAGCGACTCGCGGTCGGGCAGGATGTCGGCGACACCGGAGCCCTTGTCGGTGAGGGCGAGCAGGATGTGCTCGGTGGAGATGTACTCGTCGCCCAGCGCCGCCATCTCCTTCTCGGCGCGCTGCAGCGTCTTGACCAGCGACGAGGAGGGCCGCACCTCGGGCTCGGCGTCGCCGCTCAGCTTCGGCAGCGCGGCGACCGCGTCGCGTGCCCGCGCGGTGATCGCGGCCACGTCGGCGCCGAGCTTCTGCATCACCGGCACCACCAGCCCGTCCTCCTGCTCGAGCAGCGCGAGCAGCAGGTGGGGCGGCGCCACCTCGGTGTTGCGGGCCTCGGAGGCGAGCCGCTGCGCGGCCGCCACTGCCTCCTGGGACTTCAGCGTGAATCGGTCCGGTTGCACCTGGTAAAGGCTACCGGATCACACATGCTTTGTAAAGAAATCTAAGTGCCTAAGGCTAAAGGATTTCACGATGCTCGGGAACCTGTATTCGGGCGGTCAGCTGGCCGTCTCGGCGCTTCGCAGGCCACCGCGGGCCCAGAGCGCCATCAGCACGACCAGCGCCACCGCGATGCCGAAGGCAAGGGCGACCACCTCCGGCTGGCCGGAGATCAAGCCGCGCCCCGCGTTCAGCAACGCGGTCACCGGGTTGATCTGCGCGACCGCGTGAATCCACCCCGTGAGCAGGCCGATGGGCACGAAGACGGGCGCCAGGAAGAACACCATCAAGACCGGCATCTGCATCACCGGGCTCGCCTGCAGGGAGCGAATCCGCATCGCTATCCCAGCGGCCCACAGAGTTGCGGCAACGTTGACGAGTAACGCGAGACCGAAGAGTCCGAACATGTCGACTCCGCTCCCGCCGACCCGCATCCCGCCGATCAGGCCGACGGCGACCAACACGACCCAGATCGCGACCGCCTGCTGAATCGCGACGAGCACGGCCCCGGCCACTATGCCCCCGCGATTGGGAGAGGCGAGCAACAAGCGACGCGCGAACCCGGTCTGGAAATCGATCGCGATGGCGATCCCGGTGAGCGCGCCCCCAGCGGCCGCCGACTGCAGCAGCACGAAGACGAACTGGAAGGACGCGTAGTCGCCCGCGAAGTCAAAGCGGGGAATGTCGCGGACTTGAGACAGACCGCCGATCAAGGCGCCGAACAGGAACAGCGGGAACATCAGCATCGAAACAAAGAACGCGGGGGATCCAACGGACTGTCGGAACCCCCGCCAGGCGACTGCCATCGCCACGTTGCGAAAGCTGGTCACGCTCATGTCCTCACCAAGCAGGTGCGCAGGGCTGCGCTCGCCGCCGCGATGCTGATCACCGCGATCGCAGCGGCGCAGCCGAATCCGAGCGCGAGCGCTTCGGCGTCCCAGCCCGTCATCAACAGCGACCGGATCCCCTCGACCAGATAGGACACCGGGTTGTAGGTGGCCACCTGGCGATACCAGTCGATAGCGATCAGGTTGCGGGGAAGCAGGATCGAGGAGAGGAACACGAACGCTACGAGAACCGGATAGAGAGCGAACACCAACTGTCCACCGCGGGCGCGCAGCCCGATGATCAGACCCAGGGCGCCGAAGCCCAGCGTGATCAACAGCCAGAGGGCAAGCAGCACCGGGACCCCTCCTACTCCGGCCTCGAAGTGGGCTCCTGCCGCGAGCCCAACGGCAAGGAATATTGGGGCCTGGATCAACCCGAGCACCACCGCTCCGGCGAGAAACCCGATGATCAGGGAGGAACTGCGCATGGGAGTTAGCGCAAGGCGGTTGAAGAACCCGGACCGCATGTCGATCGAAAGATCGGTGCTGGTGTTCGTGATCGCGAACAGTGCCCCCTGAATGAACGGGACTGCAAGCGTGTAGGTGATGTAGGAGTCGGTCGGGAAGCCCGGCAGCAGCGTTGCCGCCTTCAGTCCGGGTGCGGTGACGGCGAGGATGAACAGCGGAAGGACGATCGCTGGAACGAATTGCGCCGGCTGGCGCAGCGTGCGCCGCACCGAGCGGCGCGCCAGCTGCCCGACCTGCGCGCGCAGCGCTTCGCTCGCGTCCCCGCCGCTGTCGGGTCCATCGGACTGAGAGCATCCTCGGCCTGCGGGTCGCCCGCTCCCTCCAGCGAGCGGCCGGTCTTGGCGAGGAAGACGTCGTTCAGGGAGGCGGCGTGCAGCTGCAGGCTCTCTATCTTGATTCCCTCCGCGTCGAGCGCGCGCACCACTTCGGAGAGGTCCGACTCGCCTCCGGCCAGGAGTGCGGCGGACCCCCTTGGCGAACCGCGCACCGGCTCGCCAAAGCGCGTCAACACTCGCGCCACGGCGTCGCGATCGGCGGGGTCCTGCGGGATCGCCTCCACGGTCGGGCGCCCGACCTCTGCTTTGAGGGCCGCCGGAGTGCCCTCGGAGACGATCCGGCCGTGGTCGATGATCGCCACCCGGTGGGAGAGCGCGTCCGCCTCCTCCAGGTACTGGGTGGTGAGAAAGACGGTTACGCCTTCCTCGGAGGCGAGCCGCGCCACCTCGTCCCAGAGCGCCACGCGGCTCTGTATGTCGAGGCCCGTCGTCGGCTCGTCCAGGAACAGGATGCGGGGACGATGGACCAGCGCAAGGGCAACGTCGAGGCGACGCTGCATGCCGCCGGAGTAGCCCATGACCTTGCGATCCGCCGCCTCGCTGAGCCCCATCTGCTCGAGCAAATCGTCGCTGCGCCGGTTGCGCTAGGCCTTCGGCAAGCCGTGGAGGGCAGTTTGCAGGCGCATGTGCTCGCGGCCGGTGAGCAGAGGGTCAAGCGCCGCCTCCTGTAGCGCCGCCCCGATCGCCGCCCGCACCTGCCTGCCCTGGCTGACGATGTCGTAACCCGCGACGCGTGCACCGCCGCTGGTCGGCGGGAGCAAGGTGGTCAGCATCAGCACCGTGGTCGACTTGCCCGCCCCGTTGGACCCCAGGAAGCCGTAGATCTCGCCTGGCGAGACGAAGAGGTCGATCCCATCGACGGCGCGCGGCCCGTTCTTGAACTCACGAACCAGGCTTGCGACCTCGATGCCACGCTCCTCGCTCATCGGCGCTCGCAGGCTAGCGTTCCAGTGGGCTCAGGATCGGCCTGGCCGCTGGACCGGAATCTTCACCGTCGGTGCGTCATCGGCCGGGATCACGTCGTAGGCGCCGTAGGGCACGATCTCGGCCTTCAGCGAGCGGCGCACCTGCTCGACCTCCTGCTCGAATCGCCGCTCCATCTCGGCGGCGCGCTCCCGCATCCGCGCCAGCTCGGCGCGCATCCGCTCGACGGTTCTCTCGAGCTCGAGCACCGTCTCGACCCCGGCCAGGTTCAGCCCTTCCTCGCCGGTCATTCGCTGGATGCGGCGAAGCTGCTCGACGTCGCGTTGCGAGTACAGCCGCGTGTTCTTGGGCGAGCGCTGCGGGGTGATCAAGCCGCGCGCCTCGTATATGCGCAGGGTCTGAGGGTGCATTTCGGCCAACTCGGCGGCAACGGAGATCATGAACACCCCGCGGCTCTCGTCGAGCCGGCCCTCAGCGGGACCGGTGCGTCCCTTTCCGGTCTGCTTGCTCTGTTTTCTCGCCGCCATCAGCCTCGTCCCTGGCTCACCGGTCAACCTTGCCCGAAGGCGCGGACGCGTCCCGGATCAGCCCCTCACGCGGGTTGCGGCCGTTGAAGGCCTCCTCCAATGCATCGACGGCCTGCTGCTGCTCGCGGTTGAGGTCGCGCGGCACGTCGATCGCGAGCCGATAGCGGATGTCGCCGCGTCCGCGCCCGCCGGGTCGTGGCGGGCCCTCGCCGCGCAGCCTCTGCACAGTTCCATGCTCGGTCCCGGCCGGGATCCGAATCCGCTTCGTGCCGTTGAGCGTCGGCACCTCGATCGTGCCGCCCCGGATCGCCTCCGCGACGGTAATCGGAACATCGACTTCGAGATTGCCGTCGGGGAGTTGCTTGAACACCGGTGAGGGCGTGACGCGGGTGGTGACGTAAAGGTCGCCGGCCGGACCGCCGCGCGGGCCGGCTTCACCGCGCCCGGCCAGCCTGATCCGGGTGCCGTCATGGACGCCGGGGGGGATGTTGACCTTGTAACGCTTGTTCTGGCGGGTGAGGCCGGAACCACCGCAGGTCCCGCAGGGATCGTCGATCACCTCGCCGGTTCCGCCGCACTCCGGACAGGGCTGGCTGATCGAAAAGAACCCCTGGCTCTGGGCATCGATGCCGCGCCCACCGCAGCGGGGGCAGACGCTGGGATTGCTCCCCGGCTTGGCCCCCGACCCGTGGCAGGTGGGACAGCGATCGAGCTTCGGCACCGAGACCGAAATCTGGGTCCCGTTGACCGCCTGGTCGAATGACAGCCGCACCTCGGTCTCGAGATCGGTGCCGCGCACACTGCGCGACTCTGCCCTGCCGCGCCCGAAGATGGTGGAGAAGATGTCGCCGATGTCGGAGGTGAAGCCACCGCCGGCGGGACCGCCGGGTCGCGCGCCGCCAAAGCCCGAGAACATTCCGCCGGCGTCGTACTGCTTGCGCTTCTCCGGGTCCGAGAGCGTGTCGTAGGCCTGCTGGATCGACTTGAAGCGGTCCTCGGCCTTCGGGTCGTCGGGGTTGCGGTCGGGATGGTTCTCCCGCGCCAGCTTGCGATAGGCCTTCTTGATCTCCTCCGCGGACGCGTCCCGTGAGACCCCGAGCACTTTGTAGAAGTCCTCGGCCACTTACTCGCTCACGACCACGCGGGCGGCCCTGATCACTTGCCCGTCGAGCCGGTATCCCTTCTGCACCACGTCGAGCACCACGCCGGGATCGGCGTCCTCCGCGGGGCGGGTCGAGATCGCCTCGTGCCATTCGGGGTCGAACTTCTCGCCCGACGGCTCATACGCCTCAACCCCGGCGCGCCCCAGTGTCTCGTGAAGGTCGCGGTAGGTCAACACCACGCCCTGCTCCAGGGCGCCCTCCGCTGAGAACTCGCCCGCCAAGGCGGCAGCGGGGTCGATGTCGGCGGCAATCAGCGCCCGCTCGAGGTTGTCGAGCACCGGTACCAGCTCGGCGGCCAGCTCCGCCTTGCCCCGACGTCTCGCGGCATCGGTGTCACCCGCAACGCGCCTGCGGTAGTTCTCGAAGTCCGCCTTGGTGCGCTGCGCCAGCTCGAGGTATTCGTCGCGCTCGCGCTTGGTCTCCTCCAGCGCCTCGAGATCGCGTTCGACCTCCTGGGCAGCGGCCTCGGAGTTCTGCTCGGCCTCCGACCGGCGCTCCTCGTCGGGAACGCTGGCCGGTGCGCGGCCCTCTGGTTGCTCGGTCATCGGCGCCTACCTCAGGACTCGTCGTCGACGACCTCGGCATCGACGACCTCTTCCTCTGTCGAGGCGCCGTTGCCGGACGCCCCGTCTCCGGAGGGCGCCTGCTCCTGAGCCGCCTCGTAGACCTGCTCGGAGACCTTGTGGAAGGCTCCCTGCAGGGCGTCGGTCTTCGCCTTGATCTGCTCGGCGTCGTCGGACTCGAGGCTCTCGCGGACCGCCTTGATCGCCGCCTCGATCTCTGCCTTGGAGCTTTCGTCGACCTTGTCGCCGAGCTCCTCGAGCTGCTTCTCGGCCTGGTAGGCAGCGTTTTCAGCCACGTTGCGGGCCTCGGCCAGATCTCGCTGGCGACGGTCCTCGTCGGCGTGCGTCTCGGCATCCTTGATCATCTGCTCGACCTCGGCCTCGTCCAGCCCGGAGCCGCCCTTGATCTCGATCTTCTGCTCCTTGCCGGTTCCGAGGTCCTTGGCCGACACGTTGAGGATGCCGTTGGCGTCGATGTCGAAGGTGACCTCGATCTGCGGCATGCCACGCGGGGCCGGCGGGATGCCGGTGAGCTGGAACTTGCCCAGGCTCTTGTTGTAGCCGGCCATCTCGCGCTCGCCCTGCAACACGTGGATCTCCACCGAGGGCTGGTTGTCCTCGGCGGTCGAGAAGATCTCTGACTTGCGGGTCGGGATCGTCGTGTTGCGCTCGATCAGCTTCGTCATCACGCCGCCCTTGGTCTCGATGCCGAGGGTTAGCGGGGTGACGTCGAGCAGCAGCACGTCCTTGACGTCCCCGGCCAGCACGCCGGCCTGGATCGCCGCTCCGACTGCCACGACCTCGTCGGGGTTGACGCCCTGGTGGGGCTCGGTGCCGGTCAGCTCCTTGACCTTGTCGCGCACCGCCGGCATCCGGGTCATTCCGCCGACCAGCACGACGTGCTCGATGTCGGGGGCGCCGGCATCCGAGAGCGCCTGCTTGACCGGGCTCACGATCCGCTCCAGAAGCTCGGCGGTCAGCTCGTTGAGCTTCGCCCGGCTGAGCTTCATGTCGAGGTGCTTGGGGCCAGCGTCTGTGGCGGTGATGAAGGGCAGGTTGATCTGCGTCTCCTGGGTCGTGGAGAGCTCGATCTTCGCCTTCTCTGCAGCCTCGTAGAGGCGCTGGAGCGAGTTCTTGTCGGCGGAGAGGTCAACGCCCTGGTCGCGCTTGAACTCGGCGACCAGCCACTCGACGATCGCCTTGTCCCAGTTGTCCCCGCCGAGATGGTTGTCGCCGGCGGTCGACTTGACCTCGAAGACACCGTCGCCGATCTCCAGCACGGAGACGTCGAAGGTTCCGCCGCCGAGGTCGAACACGAGGATCGTCTCGTCGGTTTCCTTGTCGAGCCCGTAGGCCAGCGACGCGGCGGTCGGCTCGTTGATGATCCGCTTCACGTCGAGGCCGGCGACCTTGCCGGCGTCCTTGGTCGCCTGGCGCTGATCGTCGTTGAAGTAGGCGGGGACGGTGATCACCGCCGAGTCGACCGTCCCGCCGAGCTTTGCCTCCGCGTCGGCCTTCAGCTTCTGAAGGATCATCGCCGAGATCTCAGGCGGCGAGTACTGCTTGCCGTCCACCTCGACGCGCACGTCGCCGTTCGGTCCCGCGACGACCTTGTAGGGAACGATCGTCTCCTCCTCCTTGACCTCAGCCTCCTTGCGGCCCATGAACCGCTTGATCGAGAAGATCGTCTTCTCCGGGTTCATCACCGCCTGGCGCTTGGCCACCGTGCCGACCAGGCGCTCGCCGGAATCGGTGAAGGCGACGACCGAGGGGGTTGTGCGCCCGCCCTCGGCGTTCTCCAGCACGGTCGGCTCCCCGCCCTCGAGTACGGCCACGCACGAATTGGTGGTACCCAGGTCGATGCCTATCGTCTTACCCACGTCAGTTCAGTCCTCCGTCTTGTTGCCAGGTTTCGTCTTTGCTATCTAAGAAATCTAAGTCAGAGTATGGCAAATGTGTGGGGGCCTGTAAAGGCGCCCGCGAACTCGAGAGCGGCCGGGCCGGCCGGGCCCGCGGCGCGTTCGCAGGCCCGGGCCGGGATGAATTCGTCTGCCTAGTGCCGGATGTTCAGCAGGCTGAACAGCCCAGCGTGGTCGGAGTCCCAGTATCCGTTCACCGGCTGTCGCCCGGTCACCGACGAGTTGACCAGCGTGATCTGCGGGTCGTTGGTCAGCACGTGGTCGACCTGGTGGTCGAAGTCGCTGACGCTGCCGAAATTGTCGGTGATGATGCTGGTGTTCAGGCAGCAGCTGAGCGGGTTGTTGGTGCTGCGCTCGCTGAAGCCGGCGCTCGTCAGAGCCTGGTAGGCCAGCCGGTCGCCGCCCTGCACGGTGTCGTCGTCCGAGTTGAGATCACCGACCAGGACCACGGGCAGGCTGCCGGTCGCCGGTCCGCCCGGCTCGACCAGCTCCTTGGCCTGTGCCTCGCGGATCGTCGGGTCGCCGAAGGCCTCCAGGTGCGTGTTGAGGAACCGGAATGTGCCGCTGCCACGCACCTTGACGTCGGCCGCCTCCCAGCCACGGGCGACCTGCACGGTGACGAGGCCGGCGACCGTCGGCGAGAAGAGGGTGCGATAGTGCGCGGCCTCGACGTGTCCGACCTTCACGCCGTGGCCCACCCGGGCGAGGATCACGTCCCGCATCGTCAAACGGCCGTTCTTGTCGGCGCCGAACGGGCTTCCGGTAGACGGATTGCCGTCGTAGTCGGCGGGAGCCTCGAAATCGAACTCCGGCTCTGAGATCACGACCTCGTAGCGCTCCTTGCCCTTGTTGAGCTGATCGAGGAGCAGCTGCAGGTAGTCGTAGGTCACATGCGAGGCGGTGTAGTTCCCTGTGAAGGGCGCGTTTAGGTCCACCGGTCCATCGCGCCAGAGGGAGACTTCCTGCAGTCCCACGAGGTCGGGGGTCTTACTCAAGATCTCCTGCGCCAGGCCCTTGGCCCGCACGGGGAAGTTGTTCGTGTCGACGTCCCGGAGGATCTGGCCGTTGGCCTCGATGAACTGGCCGGCGCCCGAGGCATTGATCGCGGGGCTCAGGTCCGCGCCTAGGTAGAGGTTGCGGGTCATCACTCCGATTTCGTGCCCCTTGCCCTGTCCGAGCGCGGCGCTCGGCAGTAGGAAAAGCACACAGGTCGCGATCAGCGCCAGCGTTGCGGCGATCGGCAGCCGGCGGGTCCCGGTGCGTGGGTTGACAAGACTCACAGCCAACATCGATTCCTCCTCTCGACGGCCCCTGAGGCCGAAAGCGCGGCCATCCGATGCCGCACGAATAACTCGTAAACCACTATATGGGAGCCGGCTATCTGCCCGCTTCCCGGGAAACGAAGTCGGCGACCTGCTGGACCTGCTCACCGGAGAGGATGCCGGCCGGCATCCGGCCCGGAGTCGAGGAGTCGACGCCGTTCTCAACCGCGTTCACCACCCGCGTCTTGGTCGCCTTGATCGTCGACGGGTCGGTCGATGGACCGGTCGGCGCGAGCAGCTGGTCGAGATTGGGGCCGAAGTTGCCATCGGTGCCCGCCGCGTAGAGGGCGTGGCAGGTGCCGCAGTTGGTCTCGAACAGGTGCTTGCCGGTCTGCAGGTTGGCCGGGACCTCCCGTGCACCGGTGTTCTGGTCGGCGTCTGAGAGATAGGCCCAGAGCGGGATCAGCACCGCCAGGCAGACGGCGAGGATTCCTGAGATGACGAAGGGTCGCTTGCTCATTCGCTGCCGGGCGGGACGGCGCCGAGATACTACCTTCCGCCTGGCGACGCTCTGGCCCGGTACCAGGGGCACATCCGACGCAGTTCGCAGCGATCGCAATGCGGCACCGGGCGGCACACTTCGCGGCCGTGGCGGATCAGGTTCATGTGCAGCTCGTAGGCGTCGGCCGGGTCGGTGATCGCGAGCATCTCGTCATGGGCGCGCTCCGGCGAAGCGTTGGGCGGGAACAGCCCCAGACGCCCGCCCACGCGGTACACATGGGTGTCGACCGGGATCTCGGGCAGCCCGAAAGAGAAGATCTGCACGCAGGCCGCCGTCTTGCGCCCCACCCCCGGGAGGGCCGTCAGGTAGGCGATCGCTTCCTCCCGGGGAGCGTCCGCCAGCCAGTCGAGGTCGATCGGGTCGCCGACCTGGCGCAGGATCTGCTGGATCCGCGGGCCCTTCTGCTGCGCGAGCCCACCCGGCCTGATCGCCTCGATCACCTCCGAGGTCGGGGCGTCGCGGACCGCCTCCCAGCTCGGGAAGCGCTCGCGAAGGCGGCCGAAGGCGACGTCACGGTTGCGGTCGTTGGTGTTCTGCGAAAGCACCGTGCGCACCAGCTCCTCGACAGGCTTGCGGTGGGGGCGATTGCGGGGGCGCCCGTACATCTCGCGCAAGCGGTCACGAATTGCCAGCACCCGCCGCTTGGGCGGCCGTCGCCATCTCTCTGGACTCAGACCTGCGCCCCCCAGCCGGTGCAGGCTCGCGCGCCGGCCTCCACGGCCCCCTTCAGGGCCTCGGCGCCGCGCTCGGCGTCCCAATCGACCCCCGCCAGGCCGGCGGCTAGGGCTCCCATGAAGGCGTCGCCGGCACCGAGCGGCGACACCACCTCCACCGGGGGTGAGGCCTCTTCGGCATTCGCCGCGCCGCGCATCACGGCGCCTTGGCCCCCAGCCGTGACCACCCCGAGCTGAGCTCCCAACTTGCAGAGCGCCGATGCCGCTGCGGCAGGATCGCGCTCGCCGGTCAGCTCGCGCGCCTCCCATTCGTTGGCCCGTACGACGAGCGCTCCATCCATCATCTCGCGGCACAGCCGCACCGCGCGGCTCATGTCACGCCAGCGGTTCGGTCGCAGGTTGGGGTCAAAAAGGATGTGGGCGCCGCGGTCGCGTGCCGCGCGCCTGGCCCGCAGGGTCAGCTCGCGCTCCGGCTCCCCGACCAGAGTGTTGGAGCCGAAGACCAGCGCGTCGGCGATCGCGATCGCCTCGGACAGGTGTGAGGTCGCCGCACGCATCGCTTGCGCGATTCCCTCACCGTAGATGGCGAAGGAGGGCTCGCGCTCCCAGTTGAAGGTGACGAAGGCCACTGGTGTCGCCAGACCCTCGGTCGTCTCCAGCCAGCGGATGTCGACCCGCTCCTGCCAGAGCTTCTCGCGCAGCCAGCTTCCCCAGGCGTCGTCCCCGACCGCGCCCAACAGGGCCGCGTCGGCTCCCGCGCGGCGGGCGGCGACGGCGACGTTGGCCAGCGCCCCACCCGGATGGGGCACGAAATGGTCGGCCTCGCCCGGCTCCGCGAGCTCGTGCTCGCAGACCAAGTCGACGATCGCCTCTCCAAGGCAAACGATCACCTAGCGAGCATATGCGTGTGTCCGGCGCGGCCGGCGGCCCGCGATCGCGGTCGGTTAACCGCCCTTTACAATTTGTTGGTCGTGCGCCGCGTCTTCGCTTACTTGGGGGACTTGCTTCCCAGGGGTTACCCGGATGCCCTCCGTCAGGTCGGCCTCTTCGTGCTCGCCGACCTCTGCTACGAGACCGTGCGCGGGATCGCCGAGGGCCAGAAGGCGGTCGCCTTCGCCAACGGTCGCGAGATCATCGACTTCGAGCGATCGACGGGGACCCTCTTCGAGCCCGGCTTCCAGAGCTGGCAGATCGGTGAGCGCTGGCTGATCGACATCGCCAACTTCATGTACATGAACAGCCACTTCGTGCTCACGGCGACCTTCCTGGTCTGGCTCTACATCAAGCGCAACGACAGCTTCTACTTCGTGCGCAACATGTTCATGGTCGCGATGGCGCTGGCTCTGGTCGGCTACGCGCTGTACCCGACCGCGCCGCCGCGGCTGTTCACCGAGTTCGGCTTCGTCGACACGATCACCGACTTCTCCAACGTCAACCACGACTCGGCGCTGGTGAAGATCTTCGTCAACCCCTACGCGGCTGTGCCCAGCATGCACATCGCCTTCGCGTTGATGATCTCGGTGCCCGGCGTGATCCTCTCGCGCCACTTCTGGTCTAAGGCCTTCTGGGCCGTCTACCCGCTGATCGTCTTCTGGGTTGTCGTGGTGACCGCCAACCACTACTGGGTCGACGCTGCGATCGGAGCGCTGGTCGCCGCGGTCGCGGCGGCGGTCGCCCAGCGCCTGCTCGCCAGAGCCCGGCCCGAGGCCTGGGCGTTCAGTCCCGCGCCGGGCGAAGTGCAGGCGTAGGCTCCACAAACGATGGACGCTCCGGCGCCCCCGAGGGCCCCCCGTGGCGCACGGAACGGGCGCCAGGTCCGCGGCACCCAGGAGTTCCGAGCCTTGGCCCGCGATCGCCTCATCGAGTCGCGGCTGACGCCGAACGGGATCTCGATCGTCGGCTTTGCGCTCAACTTGGCGGCTGCGGTACTGGTCACGCAGCGACTCTTCTTCTGCGCCGGCGTGGCGTTCATCGTCGGCTCGGTCATGGACACGCTCGACGGGCGCTATTCGAGGATGTCGGGCAAGGGCACGCTGTTCGGTGCCTTCCTCGACTCGACCCTGGACCGGGTTGAGGAGGGGATCGTGCTGGCCGCCGTGGCCGGGTACTTCGCCGCCCGCGGCGACGATTTCGCCGCCGCGATGTGCGTGGTCGCGGTGCTCGGCTCGCTGATGGTCTCCTACACGCGCGCCCGGGCCGAGGCAATCGGCGTGGAGTGCAAGGTCGGTTTGGCCACCCGCCCGGTCCGGGTGGTCGTGCTCTCGATCGGGCTGGTTTTCGCCCGCGGCGCCTCGTTGGGCGACTTTCAGCTGCTGGCGCCCGCGATCTACGTGCTGGCGGCGCTGACCACGATCACGGTGATCCAGCGGGTCTGGCACGTGAAGCGCGAGCTGTCGGTCGAGGGGGCGGGAAGATCGCCTGGCGACGGGCCGACCGGCGATGGAGATGTAACGTGACCCGGCGTCGGGTGTGATTTTGGACCCCGAGCCTCATCGAGGAGGAATCTGGTAGTCATGACCAAGACCAACGGAGCAGGCGGAAACGGAGCCGGTCGCCCGGACGAGAAGGTTCGTGTGGCAATCGTCGGCGTCGGCAACTGCGCCAACTCCTTCATCCAAGGGATCGAGTACTACAAGGACGCAGATCCCGCCGAGCAGGTCCCCGGCCTCATGCACGTCGATCTCGGTGGCTACCACGTGCGGGACATCGAGTTCGTCGCCGCCTTCGACATCGACTCCGAGAAGGTCGGCAAGGACCTCTCCGAGGCGATCTGGTCGGGCCAGAACGACACCTACAAGTTCGCCGAGGTCCCACAGATGGGGATCGAGGTGAAGCGGGGCATGACCCACGACGGTCTCGGCAAGTACCTGAAGGAGAAGATCACCAAGGCGCCGGGCGAGACCGCCGACATCGTCGGCGAGCTGAAGCGAACCAAGGCCGACGTGCTGGTCTGCTACCTGCCGGTCGGCTCCGAGCAGGCGACCAAGTGGTACGTCGAGCAGGCGCTGAAGGCGGGCGTCGGATTCGTCAATTGCCTGCCGGTTTTCATCGCCCGCGAGTCCTACTGGAACAAGCGCTTCGGCGAGGCCGGGCTGCCGATCATCGGCGACGACATCAAGTCACAGGTCGGCGCGACGATCGTCCACCGCCAGCTTGCCCGCCTCTTCCACGATCGTGGCGTGCGACTGGAGCGCACCTCGCAGCTCAACGTGGGCGGCAACATGGACTTCTACAACATGCTCGAGCGCGAGCGGCTGGCCTCCAAGA
>JBBPIN010000009.1:10951-72651 GCA_038040285.1 Actinomycetota bacterium | reverse complement strand
CTCCGCGGAGCCGCGCGCCCGACTCGGCAGCCGTTTACGCGACATCCTCGCGTGAAAGCGGAGCGTGGGCGACCCCAACTCATTAAGGCGGTCCTAGCGGCTGGAAAGCTCCACGAGCAAGGGCGGCAGAGCAATTGTCGGGAACCCGCCCAACTCCTGGGAGCCGTGGCGATGCGGACATGCCGGCCAGGGCGAGATACTGCGCGGGCGATGTCGCAGGAGAACGTCGAGATCGTCCGTCACGCCTATGAGGCATTTCTGAGGGGCGACTTCGCTGCGGCGTTGGCCAAGTGGCACCCAGATGTCGAAATGGACGGGAGGAACCTGCCCGATGGCGCGGTCTATCGCGGCCACGAGGGAATCCGTGAACACATCGAGCGCTGGGCAAACATGTGGGAAGACTGGAGAGTCGAGGTGGATCGGTTCATCGACGCGGGTGGCGATTGCGTCGTCGCCATGACCCACGAAAGAGGTCGCAACAAAGCCTCAGGTATGGAACTCGACGCCATTCACGCCGAGCTGTACACGGTTCGGGAGGGCCAGATCGTGCGGTGGCAGGGGTTCTCTGATCGTGCCGAGGCCCTCGAAGCCGCCGGGCTGTCGGAATAGCAGCTCGCCCCTCAAGCCGCGACCCGCAGCGGGGGCAGCGTCAGGCGATTGATGGATAGAGGGTGGTACTCCTGGAAGCCTGGGCTCTTCGGGGGCTTCCGCTTTTCGCGCAAAGCGGGAGCGCAGATCGGCGTCTTAAACGCTCGCGTTTCGTTCAGGGCGAGGGCGGCGGCGAGCTAGGGGATCCCGGTCCGGGACGACCATCAACGCTGGCTAAGGCGGCCAGCCACGGGCCCGACTCCTCAGCCGATCTCCTCCGCCAGCTCGACGATGATCCCTTCCGGGCCGCGGACGTAGCAGAGCCGATAGATGTTTTCGTAGTTCTCCACCTCGCCAACGAGCTCCGCGCCGCGGGCTCGTAGGTTGGCGACGACGGCGTCGATGTCGTCGACGGCGAATGTGACGTGGCGGATGCCCGGGGTGTTCGCCGGCGCGTGCCGGTCGCCGCCCTGGTCCGACGGCGCGTGGAACTTCGTGAGCTCGAGTCGTCCGTGTCCGTCCGGGGTCTCCAGCATCGCAATCTCCGCCCGGACGCCGTCGAGTCCCACCACGCGGTCTACCCAACCGCCCTCGACCGACCCCTCGCCCTGGAGCTTGAGTCCGAGTTCGATGAAGAACGCCGTCGCGCCCGCGAGGTCATCGACGACGATGCCGACATGATCCATCCGGTAGACCGTCATGTGCGCGATTGTAGGAACTCCAACAGTCTGGCCCCGCCGAACCCTCCCAATAGGCTCTCGCTGCGGGACGACGGCGCCGTCTTGCGCCCCACAGCCGTCGCTCCCGCAATTCGCGCAAAGCAGGCGGGCGGCCGGCTGTCATTGGGAAAGACCCAACGAGATCGGGGACCAAGCGCTGCATCTAGCTGGGCTGTTGGGGTGGCGTCTCGGAGGCCGCCTCCGCCTCAGTAAGTAGGGAGCCGGTTTCGACTGCATCCCCGCCGATGAAATGGTGGCGAACATCGTTCGACCCATGCCTGACCGAGGACGCAACACTGCGGGAATCTACGGAAATAGGTCAAAACACCCTCTATTCAGGTTTGACTCTTCATCAGATACCCCCTATATTCGCAGTCTATGAAGAATTCACCCCCTAGCGACGACGTCAGGCTGGTCCGCCTGCCCGTACCCTCCCCGCTGCTTCGGGAGATCGACGAACTGGTCCGTAGTGGTCTCGGGGGATACGAGACGCGGGTCGAGGTCATGCTCGACGCTCTCCAGAACCACGTGCTGGAGGTCAAGTACGGCGCTGCCGAGGGTTGCCAGCGGCCCCTCCTGCCGGCCACTGAGCCGGAGCCGACCGGGCCCGCCTCAGCCAACGGCGGCAAGGCAGCGAAGAAGTCCAAAGCCGCGCCGGCGGTCCCGACAGCGATCTCCAACGGCGAGCGGGTCCCGCCGCTCGAGGACCTCTCCCAGACCGAGCTGCATCTGGCCAAGCACGGCGCCGTCCTCAACGAGGGCCTGGCCGTCGTCAAGCACGAGCCGGTCTTCGGCCTCCACAACCGGGACTACCCGAGCATCTGGGCCGCCCACGCCTTGGCCACGGAGACCGAGAACGGCCCGGTCTCGTGGGAGGGGTTCCTCGCCAACGTCACCGCCGAGGCTTGGCGCTTCGCCGAAAGCATCCGTCCCCTGGAGGAGACCCTCGGATACAAGCTCCGTGCCCTCTACCCGACCAACTTCTCCAAGCCCCAGTCCGCCGAGGAGGGCTTCCGAGCATTCGGGGTCGGTTCGATCGCCAAGAGGCCTCGCGACGACGGCAAGCTCGATGCCTCCGGCCCCCTGTTCAGCTGGGGCTCAATTCAGGTCACCCGCGAGGATGAGGTCCTTCAGGTCGGGCTGACCTCGCAGGGTTACGAGCTACTCGAAGCCCTCAACGGCCTCTCACTGCGCTGGCCACATGAGGGCAAGCAGGCCGAGGCATTCCTTGCCTTCCTTCGCGACCGGGCCCCCTGGGACTGGTCAGGGTTCGAGCGCCTCCTGGAGCTGGTTGCCAACTTGCCGACCCGTGTCGAGCTCGCCCAGCAGTTCAAGGAGTGGCGCCCGACTTGGTCCGACGCCATGGCCAACACCAACGCCGCCGGCTTCGTCGCCCGAGCCCGCGAGTGGGGCCTGCTTGAGCCGAAGCTCATTGACGGCCACTACGCCCTGACCGAGATGGGCGAGGCTCAGCGCGCAGGGGTCAAGACGTGAGCGCAGCCAAGGAGATCATCGGCTCGGCCATTGAGGCCCGAACGATGAGTGACATCGAGCAGCTTCATGCCTTGATCCAGGGCGACATCGGCCAACACGAGCGTCCGGTAGGGGACCGCTCGAACAACTTCAGCTTGTTCTCGACTCACGGCCTGAAGGAGTACAAGCTGGTCGAGCTGGTCACCAACGGGCAGGACGCAGTCCTGGAACGGTTCGCGATCGCCAAGTTCGGGACGTCTGACGCAGCGCCCTATGCGACCCCGCGTGAGGCTGCCAGCGACCTCCTCGGGAGCATGCACCGGGACGAAATCGCCGACCTGGTCCGAATCGAGTTCTTCGAGTCTGATCCGCCGACCAGGAAGTCCAAGCAGATGACGGCTGTCGTCAGCGACGTCGGCTGCGGCATCGCTCCGGCGGAGCTTTCCCAGACCATCCTCTTCCTCGGCAGTGACCACAAGGACAAGGCTCCCTGGCAGCAGGGCGCCTTCGGGCTCGGTGGCGCCAGCACCTTCCGCCATGCCCAGGCCGTGGTCATCGTCAGCCGTCGGCATCCTGATCTTGATCCGGCCGAGGATCGGATCAGCGTCGTCGTCTGTCAGTGGGTCGAACACGACAAGGGCAAGGGCCTCTACTACCCGATCACGACCGAGTGGGATCGCCGCACGAACCCCGATGCCGAGCCTTGGTCAGCGCCAGCTAGCGCGTATCCGGAGTTCACCGGGACCCGGATCTCGCTGATCTCCTACGAGATCGACAGCTATTCCTTCCTGACCCACGGGGCTGAGCGCAGCTTCGAGCGAATGACCAACACTCGCCTCTACGAGCCGGTCACCCCGATCAGCTTCGTCAATCACATCGCTAAGGACGCCAGCGTTCGGCGGATGCACGGTCTTCAGCGCCAGTTCGAGGAGAGGCCGCGTAAGGACCGCCACAAATACGAGGAGTCGATGCCCTTCCGGATCAACGGCTCCACCTATCACCTGCCGATCGCCTGCTTCTACTTCGATGCCAATCGCGAGGACGCCGGGGCCAAGCGCCATTCGGTGGCCAAGGACCACGCGGTCCTCTTTACTTCCAACGGCCAGGTCCACGAGCACTGGAGTCCGTCGGACCTGAAGAACCGGACTGACCTCAAGCACATCAACGACCGACTGCTGGTCATCGTCGATCTCAACGAGCTACCGATCAAGGTCAGGACCAATCTTTTCGCCCCAGACCGAGCTGGCTTTATGGACACTGGGCTGGCCGCCAAGCTCGAAGCTGGCCTGGTCGAGTTCCTTAACGACCCCGAGGGCGAGCTGTACGAGCTCGACCGCGAGCAGCTGCGCAAGGCCATCGTTGGCGAGCGCAACGGCCGGCCGACGATCAACATCGCCCGCCAGATCGGTCGGGCCCTAAAGTTCAAGGGCGGGTTCTCCCTGACAGGCGGTCGTGGCGGCGGTGGCGGCCGCAAGAAGCGCCGCAAGAAGCCGGCCAAGCCCGACCTCTACCCAGACCCGACCACCCTCGAAGGTCCTGGCTCGATTCAGATCGAGCAGGGCGCCACCCGCGGGGTCCGCTTTCACGTCAACGCCCGCGATGAGTTCCTGGCCTCGGGCCGCGGGCGCCTGGAGGTCACCTGCACCCACCCCGACGTCGGTGAGCGCGAGATCACCATCGGCGAGCTGCGCAAGGGCTCGGTGCGGGCAACCATCGCTCTCGCTGAGGGCGCCGAGCTGGGCAACTATGAGTTGCTGGCCTCAATTCGCGGCTGGGGGAAGGCCTCCGGAGGCATCGGCCCAGACCTTGAGTGGCGAACCACTCTCAAGGTCATTGAGCCCAAGGAGAAGCAGCCGCCCAAGCCCGGCAAGGACAACGCCGGAGACGACGGCGATCTGGTCGGCTTGGCCTGGCGCGGGGAGAACGACTTCGACGACTGGCACGGTGGGACGCCCGGACACGTCGAGCCTGTCCCGGCCTCGATGCTGGCCGAGGAGTCCCAGGACTACAAGGACCTGGAGCCGCTCGGTGCCACCAAGATCCCGACCATCTTCCTCAACCGCGACTACACCCCTCTCAAGAAGTACGAGGGCGCCAGGGCCAATGACCTCACCGAGAAGGGTCTCGAAGACGCTCGCGATCGTTACGCCGTCGGCGCCGGTCTTGGCCTCTTGCTTCTCGACCAGGACCTAAGAGCCAAGGCCAACAGCAGCGGAGTACCCGAGGGTCTGGAGCTGACCGCCAAGCAGGCTGCCGCCCAGTCGGCCCTGGTGATGATGCCCCAGTACGATCGCCTGGCTCAGGCAGCCGGGGTGGAGGACAACGCAGACAGCTAGGCCGGCGGCGCGTCCTTTCGCGTGAAAGCGACAATCGTCCCCGCCCCAATCGGGCAGCTGATCAACCGTCGAGTCTGTGCCAGGTTGCCGCCAGGTCATTGCCCCTGGCTGAGGTCAGGGGATCAAGTGTCAACGCTCAAGAGGGATTTACGCCGGCAATTCAGTTAATCGGGGGTGCTTTCACCCCAATTACTGGCCCATTACCGCTATTCCTCGCTGCGCAAGACTTGCCACCCACGGCCTCATAGCTGGTCCCGCATTTCTTCCAAGCGACCGATTACCTGATCGAACGGAGGAACCTCGCCGTAGCAGAGGAGCTCGCACTGCTCTGCGTAGTCGGACTCGATCTGGCCTCGCAGCTCGGCTGACGGGAACGGACCGTCGCTCGTGGCGAAACTCAGGTCTGGTGGCCGTCGATAGGTCTTGCGGAAGAACTTCTGGCTCAGCTGTTCGCAGTCGTTCTTGATGTCCTCGTACTCGGATGACCCGAGCATCTGACGCACTTCTTCCTCGGCGGCGAGGGCGTGCAGGTCGTAGTAGTGACGAGCGTCGCGACCCAGGGGCGTGCCGTCTTCCTTTAGACGCTCAACGAGGGCGTGGACCAGGAAGAGCTTCTCCACAAACGTGCGCCGGAAGTGAAGCGTGGTGACCCCGAACCGGGTGGTGTCCTCCGCCATGTCCTCCTGACCCTGCGTTCGCAGAAATCGAGCCAGGTGAGATTCGATCTGGAGGTCGTCTGTCGGACGATCTCCGCCAGCGACGCCGGGCTCCGTCATCACCGTAGGGGCTAGGACAGGCGTGGGAAAGCGCGGGTCATAGGCGAAGACGTCGCGTCTCGCGCCGCCGAATTTCTCCGAGTCCTCTTGGTTCCAGGAAAGCCCGGGATGGGAGCCGACTGTGTCCTTCATCGCCACCAGCTCCTTATCGGTTCGCGCTTGTCCCAGAACGGGCTCGAAGCGATCGCGCACCACCAGGAGGTCGACATCCTCCGACAGGCGCTCGATCAGGTCCCACCCCTTGGACAGACTCGTTCCGCCCTTGAAGATCACCTTCTCCCCGTACCGCTCCGCCACAAGCCGCAGCACTTCGGTGATGTAGTAGTCCTTCTCGAGGAAGGGTTCCGAGAGAGAGGTCGACTCGGCCGCGGCTGTGATCGCTTGCTGGAAGTCCTGGTGCTCGAAGAGCCTCACTCGGCTTGCCAGTCCTTCGCGTATGGCAGCGAGCTCAAGCGGCCGAAGTCGTATCGCGATAGCGGATTGAGACTTCCGCGCAGTCGCCGCAAGGCTCGCTCGTCTGCCCCGAGCTCTTGCCCCAGGGCGCCGAGCATTGCCCGAACGCGAGGGGGCTCATCCAGCGCCGCCCGGGCCAATTTGACGAAGGTCTCATCCTTGGCCAGCAGTCGCAACAGGCGCCGGTGCGTCTCTTCGAAACTCAAATCGCTGCTGCTGGCCCGATCGCGCAGCAGCTCCAATAGCGCTCCTTCGCGCTCGGAAAGACGGAGCCGCGCTTCGGGACGACGCGTCTTGACCTTGGCCGGAGAAAAAGCCGTCGGCGGATTGTTGGCCGGCGTGACCAGTTCGCTGCGGGCTGGGTTTTGAGTCGTGAATCCCAGGACGTTCGCAGCGGTCAGACCGGCAGGCTGAACGGGCGTCCGCAGCGACTCGGCCGCAACAGCCGCCGCCGAGGGGATGCTCATCCCAAAGCGGGTCTCGCGAGGTCGGTAGTAGAGGCCCCGGCGCGGTCGCTCAAGGACTCCCTCCTCGGTGAGCCGAGCCAGGGTCCGCGCGACGGCTGACGGCGATAGGTCGGCAAAGTCGCGGACGCGCCAGAAGCGGTCCCCGCCGCGCTCGATGCGGCGGCGGACCGTTGTGGCCACGCTAGGTCGTCCATCTCGATTCAGGGTTCCGGATCCTCTCGGCATGGTGTGATGGTAGCGCACTTGTCCAGTTTTTTTGCATATTTTTGCGACAAGTGAGTCCGAGTAACTAGGCACAACCACGCACGAACTACTCATGGCCTCGCCGTCTCTGAAGCCTCACCGAGCGGAACGACGACGATCATCATCATCGCCACCACCACCATGACGACGACGACGAAAACAACAACAACAACAAGAAGAAGAAGAAGAAGAAGAAGAAGAAGATCGGCGCGTGCCGCAGCGGCAGGAACGGTTCATCCGATGACTTCGCGCACTTGGTCAAAACTCCGCCGCAGCGGATGCGTATAGTGGGAGATCATCGTCTCGACGCGATGGCCGGCGATCTCGGCTAGGTCGGCGTCGTTGACGCCCGCCGCCCGTAGGTGGGTGACGTAGGAGTGGCGACATTCGTGCGGGCGGATGTCGATGCCGGAGGCCTTCTGCGCTGGGTACCAGACGTCGCGGTAGAAGTTCCGCTCGCGCCAGAGCTTCCCCTTCGGGGTCGGGAAGAGCAGATCGGTGTCGATCCGGCGTGGCATCGCCCCGATCATCGCCGCGAGCTCGGGCGGGCAAGGGACAATGCGGCCCGCTGCCTGGGCAGCATGGTCGGTCTTGGTTCCCTCGAGGATCGTTCCCTCATGGGCGGTCCGACGCACTTTGAACGTCTCGCCGTCGAAGTCCTCGCGCCGCAGCGGTAGGACCTCGCCGAGCCGCATCCCGGTGTCTGCGAAGACCCGAACCATCGGCTCCCACCTGCCCGCCGCCTTCGCGAAGGCGTGCATCTCGGCGAAGCTGACCACGCGCTGCACCCGCGGCGCCTTCCTAGCACGCGGGTCGTTGCCGCGGACTCGCAGGCCCTTGAACGGGTTGACCTCGGCGACCTCGTCGGTGATCGCGTCCTCCGCCATCGCCGACAGCGACGCGAGGATCCCCCGCGCACCCGTCGCGGCGCGCCCCTCAACCCGCAGCATGTGGTCGAGAAGCGCCAACGCGTGCCGGCGCCGCAGGTCGCGGAATGGCCACTCGCGGAGTGAAATCCCCTCCAGCGGCACGTCCAGAACGCGACGCACGCGATGCTCGTTCGTCGCGTTGGTCCGCTCCGACCGCGGGTAGCGCTCGATCCAGGTCTCGAAGAACTGGCCGACCATGTCGGGCCTGTCCGAGCGCTCGTATGCCTCGTCGATAGCGCGCTGCGCCTCATGCTTGCGATCGAAGGTGCCCTTGCCGTCGTTCCAGGTCGGCTTGGCGATCCGCCGCCTGCCGTCGCGACCGGTGTAGCGGGCGACCCAGACCACCTCCCCCGAGGGGTTGGTTCGCTTGATCGGCGACTCTCGGCGCCTCACGTCGCACTCCCGTTCTCGCGCCGCGCGGCCAGGAAGGCGTCGACGTCACCCGGATCGATTCGCCGCGAGCCACCGAGCTTGTAGGAGGCCAGCTCGCCCCGGCGGATCCAGGTGCGGACAGTGCGGTCCGACACGGCGAGGTACTCGGCGAGGGTGCGCTCGGTGAAGAAGGCGCGAGGCTGTGTACCGACTTCCATCGGGCTCACCTGGCTGACGGATCGTGGGCAGGCATGGCGTCTCTGCCGCATTTGTCCGCCGCTGGCCGGATTTGCCTCGCGGTCCCGCGAGCATCGCTGCATAGATAGGTGAGGACCTAGCGCGAGGAACTAGTCCCCGCCTCGACCAGCTGGCGGAGTGCCAACCGACCCTCGGCGATCGACCGGTTGACCTTCGTGTAGGTCCAGCCGGTCAGCTCGCAGATCTCGGCGTAGCTGTGGCCCATGCCGAACAGGAACAGGGCCCGACGCTGATCGGGCTTGAGGGTGGCGAGCGCCCGCCGGTGCTCTTCGAGTTGATCGGTTGAGCAAACCCGCTCCTCCGGCAAGCAGGCGTCGCTTGCGATCGTCTCGCCGGGAGCCTGGCGGTCCTCGCAGAGCGGCGCGTCAAGGCTCAGCTCGCGGCGACGGCAGGCGCGGCGGCGAAGCGCCCACGCCTCGCGCTTGATGGTCGTATAGAGCCACGGGAGAGGCTCCCACCGACCGTCGTAACGCTCTAAGAAGAGGAGGCAAGCGCGCTGGAGAGCGTCTTGCGCGTCCTCGGGTAGCTCAGCGTGTTTGCGGGCCTGGCGACGGAGGAGCTGCTCGGAACTTCGAAAGAGAGCGTCCAGAAGTTGGACGTTTCGGTTGCGTTGCCAGGGTCCTGAATGTGCCTTCGGCTGGGCGTCCATGAGGGCGGCCAACCGCACGGTTTTGCCGTGCCAAGATTGGCCGCCCGGCGCCCAACCGAGGGTGCTGCAGGCCCGCTACGCACCGAAGGTCAAACGCTGCGCCAATCAGGCGTCGATCCGGGACTCCACCGGAGGGTGCATAGTGTGTCGGTGGTCGAGGTTGGGGTCTAGGGAAGCCCTGAGGGGAACTGGTCTTGGTGCTCGTGGAGGCGATGAGACCTTGGAACTGGCTGGTGCCTCTGGTCAGGGCAGGGGTGCTCATTTGATTGGCAATTCCGGATGCCGATAACTAGTAAGGCGTTCTTTGTTGGCGATCAGAGGAGGTTTCCTTGGCGATGATGGAGTTGGTCGACAACCTGCGGGCGTGGGGGTTCGTTCACGCCGTGCGTGACGCGCGGGGCATGGGCCCTGCGTCGCTGGACGAGCTGCGAAAGGCGGTGCCATTTGACGGCGAGCGCTGCGTGCTCGCGATATCGATGGGGTGCCTGACCGACAACGACGTGATGGTGTTCCCGACGGGCGAGATCGCCGCCGGCGCCTCCCACGCGACGGGAATGCGCCGTTGCGGGCCGCTCCAAGTGGCCCTGCCGGAGTACATGCACATGGTCGGCGTGGCGTTTGACCACGAACTTTTCGACTGCCCGCTTCTGATCGCGGATCCGCTCGAGTTCCGCCGGCGTGAGTTTGAAGATAAGTTCGCCGACCGCAACGTCGATGTTCTCGGCGTGTACGACTACCTCAGCGCGGTCCGATCAGTACTAAGCATCGAACGACCGGTCAGGGTGTCGGAGCGGATCGGATGGGCGCATGGCGCCGCAGCTGCCTTATATGCGCTCAACCGCCTATTGGGGTGCTTCGTGTGCGAACCGGAGCCCGAATATGTCCCGGGTGCCCCGGCGATTGAGTTGACAGCCGAGCAGACAAGAAGGCTCTGTGACGCGGGGCTGGAGCGCGGAGTTTCGGACGTTGACGGTGAGGAGACGGGCTGTGGACGCCTCTATTACGCGTGGCTCCCTACGGTCGTCCAGGTCTTGGCCGCAGCGATCGAACTCGGAGAACTGGATCCAAGCGAGCTGGAGTTCGAACGGCTACATCAGCTTGAGTCGCGAGGCTTGGAATCGGCGCGCTTGGCGGAAAGCAACATGCGCCAAGATCGCGAAGTCCTCGCCGGAGTCGCTTGAGAGCGCGAATTCACAGAGGGGCTCGCGAGGTCGGCGGAAGCTGCGTTGAGCTGGAGGCCGACGGCGAGCGACTGGTGCTGGACATCGGGCGCCCGCTCTGGGCAGAGGCTGACGAGGAGGTGCCCCTGCCGCACATCGCGGGTCTCGCCCGCGGCGACGACTCGAGCCTCGTCGGCGTGGCGATCTCCCACGCCCATCCCGACCACTGCGGCCTCATCCACCAGATCAGCGCTGATGTGCCGGTTTACATCGGCGAGGCGGCGAGCCGCATCCTCAACGAGGCGGCATTCTTCGGGCGGCTTGGCAGGGAGTTGAAACCGAGCGGCTTTCTGGTCGACCGCGAGTCGCTGCAACTGGGGCCCTTCACAGTTACTCCCTACCTAGTCGATCACAGCGCCTTCGATGCCCACGCTTTGCTGGTCGAGGCCGGTGGCCGGCGGCTTCTCTACAGCGGCGACCTGCGAGCTCACGGCCGCAAGCCGGAGACGTTCGAGCGCCTCGTTCGCGAGCCGCCCGAGGATGTCGATGTCCTTCTGATGGAGGGCACCCGGTTAAGCCGAGCGGAGCCCCGGCCAGGGGAGCCAACCTCGGAGCTGGACGTCGAGCGAGCCTGCGTGGAGGCGTTTCGCGCAACCGAGGGGATGGTCCTAGCGCTTTACTCACCCCAGAACGTCGATCGCTACGTGTCGATGTACAAGGCCGCGCTGCGGTCCGACCGAGACCTGGTGGTCGATCTGTACACGGCTGCGGTAGCGGCCGCGACCGGGCTCCACGAGACGATCCCGCAGGCCGACTGGGAGCGAGTGAAGGTCTTCGTTCCGTTGAGCCAGCGCATCAAGGTCAAGCGGGCCAAGGCGTTTGAGCGCGTAAACGCTCTTCGCGGCTCGCGTCTGTTCCCGGAGCAGCTCGCGGAGCGGCGCAAGCGACTCGTGATGACCTTTCGAGGGTCGATGGCAGGAGACCTGGAGAGGGCCGACTGCCTTGCCGGCGCCTCCGCCGTGTGGTCGATGTGGCCTGGGTACCTGGAGGATGCGAGCTCCGACGGCCTCAAGGCGTTTCTGAAGCGCCATGGCATCCCCCTGTCAATCATCCACGTCTCGGGTCACGCGACGGTCGCGGATCTGAAGCGTCTGGCCGCGGCGATCTCGGCGGATAGGGTGGTGCCCATCCATACTGATGCTCCCGAAGAATTCCCTTCGCTGTTCGCGAACGTCGAGGCTCATGCCAATGGCGAATGGTGGGCGGTTTGATGGCGACTCAGATTCCGCTGACGCCGATGGTGAAGCGCTACAAGCACCTTGGCCTCCTCTCCCAGCGCAAGCGGCTGGCGGAGGCCCATAAGCTGATCACAAATCCCGGCCCCCTGGCCAAGGACTTCGCCGCGAGCATTCGCCGCTTTCGCAGCTACTCAAATGTGGGTGAGGACTTCTACACCGAGCGCAAGTTGTTCTCGGTAAAGGCTCCCCAGAGCGAGATCAAGACCACTCATCAGCTCACGGCGCTCGTTAAACGAGCCCACACCGTTCGCGTGCTCGGCGACCAGGCGCTGAACTTCAGCTATGTGGATCGCGAGCTGGTGGCGGCGCGCACGACGGGCGGCGCCGTCTTCGACGACGGCAGTGAAGCGAGAACCGCTTTACGTCTCGATCTACTTCTCGCCAACGCCACGGACCGGACCCCCACACCGATTGTGGCCGAAGTGAAGGTCGCGATGGACATGGATCCGTTCTTTGCTCTGATCCAGGGACTGACTCTGGCTGCGCACCTTGCGACAGGACCCCAGCGCAAGCGCCTCCACCGACGCTACGGACTCGCGACCGCCGGCAAGCTCGACGTCTACATCATCAGCGCACAGCCACCGGGCTTCGCTACCTATTGGTTCGAGTTGCGCGATGCCGCCGACAGTCTCGCCGCAGTTCTCATCGGGCGCCGGGACGTCAGCCAGCACATTCGACGCATTGCCGCCCTAGATGCAGATCTCGTTGACAAACGGTTCCGAGTGACCAAACGCTTTGCCTATCCACGCTGGTGAAGACAGCGATCATGACCGAAGCGGAGACCTGGGCCTCGGGACATTCGAGTTCCTGGGTCGCCTCCTCGAAGGGCGAGTCGGGGGTCAGGGGTAACGGCGTCTGGCTCGTTTGGTTCGGTATCTGGCCGTGAGGCAATCATCGGAGGTCTGGGCGATCATGCCGTCGCGTTTTGAAGTGGCTTGCGAATGCGGGGCGCTTTTCATCGTTTTCGTGCGAGGGCGAGAGCGACCGCCCATCGAGTGCCGATCATGCGGCGGATTGGCAGATGGCGAGCCACCCTCACTCGAATGGCTAGAGGGTGCCGATGGCTACGACGAAGACGGCCCAGATGTCCAGGTCCTCCTTGCCCACTCGCCCGCGCGCTCGGCGACCGCTCTGTGAACCCATTCAATCCGCTTTCGCTTCGGACCAGGGGCGGGAGCGCAGGCGTTGCCAACTCTCTTGCTAGTCGTTAGGGCTCGCGAAATGAGACCAGGATGAGACCACGACCTCGCGGAAACTTTCGGATAGGCGCGGAGAGCATCGGAACACCGGTTTCGAGCCAGGTCCCGGCATTCGGCTCTGCAATGGGAAGAACGCGGCGTCGCTAGGAGAAGAGCGGAACGCGCCCGACAGGATTCGAACCTGTGACCTTCGGTTTCGTAGACCGACGCTCTATCCAACTGAGCTACGGGCGCGGGTAGCCGGCGTTACCGGAGGCCCGATTCTAGGCGCCCGGCAGCCGATCGGCGCGTATGGGCGCCCCGACCGCGTAGGCGGCGCCGACGGCGGTCAGAAAGCCCTGCGGCGACGAGTGGCCGACCCGCAGCGGGACCGTCGGCGTCTCGGCGAACTCCGCGACCAGCCCGCTCAGCATCCTCCCGGGACCGACCTCGAGCAGTAGATCGGTCCCATCGACCGCATCTTGTACCGCGTCCAGGAAGCGAACCGGCTCGGTCATCTGGCGGACGAGAAGGGCGCGCTGACCGGCGCCCGGCTCCAACTCGGCGCCGGTGATCGTCGAATAAACCGGCCGCTGGAGCATTCCGAAATCTTCCTCGGCCAGATAGCGGTCGAACACGGGGACCGCGTCGCGCATCAGCGGCGAGTGAAAGGCCCCCACCACGCGCAGCCGCACGGCCTTGGCGTCATCCCGCCCCCGCGCCCGCTCGAGCACCTCCTCGACCGCCTTGTTCGTTCCCGACACGACCCGGTGGCGCGGCGAGTTGACGCAGGCGACGGTCACTTCGGCGCCCTCGACGATGCCCGAGAACGTTTCCTCGTCGGCCTCGATGTTCGCCATCGCTCCCGCGGCGGTGGCGTGATCGGTCATCACTTCGCCTCGCCGGCGCGCGACCCGCAGCACTGCCCCCTCGTCCAGCGCCCCGGCCCAGTGCAGCGCGGTCAGCTCACCGACGCTGTGCCCGAGGCCGAAGTCGGCCTCGATGCCGAGCATCGCCAGCGCCCGCAGACCGGCGACCGAAGCGGTGACGACCGACAGCTGGACGAGGGCTGGCGGGACCTCGTCGGCGGCTTTCAGCGCCCTTGCTTGCTCATAGACGGCGGCCGCTTCGGGAAGCCACTCGACGAGGTAGCCGGAGTTGGTAGGCACTGGAGCCCCCTGGCCGGGAAACAGGAAGCCGATCCGGGGGCGCTCCCGAGCCCGCCCCAGCGCCAGGCCCCGCTCGGCCCGCAGGCCATCCGGCTCCCCCTCGCCGAGCCAACCGCCCAGCACTTCGAGCCGCTGCAGCAATTCCTCGGGGTCGGATGCGACGACCCCCGCCCGCAGCGGCTGCTCCTCGCTCGGCGTCGGCGCGAGCCCGATCCCCGGATCGGCGATGCTCGATGCCCGCGACGCACTTGCCCGAAGCTCCTCGAGCTGCCCGGAGAGCGCCGCCGCATCCTCCCCGCCGAGGAGCAGGAGGCGGCTCTCTCTCACAGCCCGTGGATGCGAAAGATCTCCGAGGACGCCGGAACCATCTCCCGAACTCGGCTCACATCCATGAGGCGAACATAGAAGCTCATTCGGTGCTCGCCCGCCAGCTCGCCGTCCTCTCCGACCACCTTCGCCCCAACTTCGATCGTGGCCTTCCTTGCCTTGTTGGGCTTACCCACGGCTTCGTCGAGCCCGCGGAGAAGGCTTGCGCTCGCCGCAATCGTCCCTCGGGCTGGGCCGTGGCACCGAAAACGGGCTTCGACCGTGAAGAAGATCGCCCCCATGTCCAGCTCCAGTGCGCGCTGCGCGATCTGCTCGCAGACCACCATCGACGAAACGATGTCCCCCAGCGCGAACACAGCGGCAGCGGAGTGCTGCCCATCGGGCCCGACAATCTCCGGTCTGGGCGGGATCGAGATTCGAACCTCGCCCGAGCGTGGATCACGCTCGATGACTACGCCGAGGTGCCTGTCGAAAGGGACCTTGAGAAGAGCGGCGTGGATCTCTTCCTGGAGCTCAACCAGCGTTGGCATCAAGCCGCTCCTTCGCCCCGGTCGCCGATCGTCACGTGGTGATCACCAGAACGGCGTTGTGGCCCCCGAACGCGAACGAGTTCGAGATCGCCACCAGCCGCCCGTTGTTCCCCCGCGGCTCGAGTGGTCTGGATTTGCCCGGTACGTAGTCGAGGTCCAGGCCCTCTTCTGGCTCCTCCAGACCAAGCGTTGGACAGGCGACGCGGTTTGTGAGCGACAGCAGGGTCGAGACCGCCTCCACGCCGCCCGCCGCCCCGATCGAGTGTCCGACCGCGGACTTCGTCGAGGAGACGGGTATGTCGTAGGCGTGCTCGCCGAGCGCGTTCTTCAGCGCGTGGGTCTCGCTGCGGTCGTTGTCCGGCGTCGAGGTGCCGTGCGCGTTCACGTAGTCGACGTCTTCGGGCTTCAGGTCTGCGTCTTCGAGTGCCTCGCGGATCGCGATCGCGCAGACTTCGCCGCTCGGCTCGGACGCCGTCAGGTGATAGCCGTCCGTTGTCGAGGCGTAGCCAGCCACGTAGCCGCGCACCTTCGCGGACCGCGCCTCGGCTTTCTCGGGATCCTCGAGCACCAGAACCCCGGCTCCCTCGCCCATGACGAACCCATCGCGTCGGCGGTCGAAGGGCCGGCATATCCCGGTGCGCGAGAGGGCTCCCGCGTTGCGGAAAAGCGCCAACCCGTACTCGTTCAAGCAGCCCTCCGCCCCTCCGACGATCACGGCGTCGGCGCTGCCCGCGCGCAGCATTCGCAGCCCGGCCCCGATCGCCTGCGCGCTCGAGGCGCATGCCGTGGCGATGCTGCCCGTTTCCCCCCGAAAGCCCTTACGCATCGCGAGCAGGGCCGGCAGGGCGTTGGGCATCGACACGGGAACGGTGAGCACCCACACGGCGTCGGGTCCCTCAGCATCCATCACGTCGGACTGGCCCTGCATCGTCTCCATTCCGCCGAAGGCGACCCCCATGATGCAGGCTACGCGAGCGGGCTCGTAGGGGCATTCGCCTCCCCACGCGTCCTGCAGAGCCTCGTCGGCGGCCATCAGGCCCAACTGCGCGAATCGCTCCGTCCGTCGGGCCTCCTTGCGCGACAGCATGTCCGCTGCATCGAACTGCTTGCAGGCGCCGACGCCGTGTTCGAGCCCGCTGACCCCCTTCGCCCAATTCTCAAACAGGGCTTCGGCCCCAAGCCCCAACGGGGTGACCGCGCCGATGCCGGTTATCGCCGCAGGCTGGTTTCTCACTTGAGGTAGCTCAATATCGCTGCCTCGGCCTGTCCGAGGGTGGTGAGGTCCTCGAAGTCCTGAGGATCCACCTCGATGCCGAACTCCTCGTTCAGTATCTGGCCCAACTCGAACAGGTCGAGGGAGTCGACGTCGAGCTCTTCCAGCGTCGCTTCCGGGCGCAGCTTGTCGGGCTCGGCCCCAAACTCAGTCAGCGCACTGACGATCCGCGCCGAGATCTGATCCCGCGAGGGTGTTGCAGTCGGTTCCATCGATCCCTTCGACTTCCCTCTCTAGGCGTCGCTTGAGGTCTCCGCCTTGGGTCGCCAAGACCGCCCCCCGGCTCCAAGGCCAGCCGTGAAGCCGCCGTCCACTGTTATGACGGTACCGGAGATGTACCCGGCCTCCTCGGACGCGAGGAAGCTGGCGAGGGCGGCAACCTCCTCGGGCTCGCCGAGCCGCCTGGCCGGCAATACCCTCATCGCGTCCGCCGACTTCAGCGACTCGGGAATGAAATCCGTATCGACGAGTCCCGGCGCGATCGCGTTCACGGTGACCCCTCGGCGGGTGACCTCCTGCGCGACGGTGCGAGTCAGCGCCTCGACCCCGGCCTTCGAAGCGGCGTAGGCGGCCTGGGCCGGTTGCGGTCGGGTGGCCGAGATCGAGCTCACGTTGATGATCCGGCCGAAGCGCTTCTGCGACATCGGACGAATCGCCCGCTGGATGGTGTGAAAGGCGCCGTGCAGGTTCACGTCGATGATCCGAGCCCAGTCTTGCTTGGAGAGTCCCTGCACCAATCGATCGTGCCTGGCGCCCGCGTTGTTGACCAGCACGAGCACGGGGCCGAGGCGATCCTCGATTGTGTCGACATGCGCTCCACCGAACTTTCATCGGCTACATCCGCCTCAATCTCAAGTGCCTGGCGCCTGCAGCTATCTCCTCGACCACCGAGCGAGCGCCTTCGGCGTCGGCGCGGTAATTGACCCCAACTGACCATCCGTCAGTTGCAAGCGCACGCGCGATTGCAGCACCAATGCCCCGCGATGCGCCGGTGACCAGCGCGCCGCCCTGATCCCGCTTGGCGTCCTCGGCGCCCATCAGGGACCTTCTCCGTCCGAGGGGGTGACCTGCCAGCAGACGCTCATCGCGGTCACCGTCTTGCCGGCCTCGTTTCGCAGCGTCACCGAGGTCGGCAGCTGCACAGCCTCCCCACCGGAGATCCGCGCAAGCAGCGACTCCCAGTCCTCGCCGGCGGGCTCGGCGGTCGCGGTCACCAACTCGCCGGTGACAATCTTCTCGTAGGCGATCTCACTGTCGACCATCTGGGCCTTCGCCGACTCGGCCTTCGCTTCCAGCGCCGCGGCGACAAGGGCCCGCGAGGCCGCATAGCCGACCGTGAACAGGGCGCCCGCATGGCGGACGCCGGCGTGATTGTCGAGCTCGGGGGCCGGGCGCTGCTGCGCCACGGCGTGTCGGGCGTCGGCCTCCACGACGTTGGAGCCGGCGAACTCGAGAAACGGGTCCTCGTCGGGCATTCGGTTGACCTTCGGTGCCACGAGGCTTCTCCCTTCCCGGCGCCGGCTGGCGCAGGCACGAGCCCTCAGCCGTCGACGAACACCGGCGTGCCGAGCGGAACGCGCCGGAACAGCGTCCGCATCGTCTCGTCGGTGGCCCGAATGCACCCGTGCGAGGCCGCGTAGCCGACCGGTCCCGGTGTTCCATGGATTGCGATGCGGTTGCCGCCCAACCATCCCAGGGGCAGGTGCTCCTGGGATCCCGAGAGGGCCAGCGCGCAGCAGCCGTAGAAGGGGCTGTGATCGAAGGACAGGGCATCGGTGATCGAGAAACGCCCCCGCGGCGTGTCGCTGCCGGCCGCCCCGACGGTGACCGTGTAGCGGCCGAGCACCCGCCCACCGTAGTGCAGCTCGAGGATCCGTTTCGAGAGCAGCACCCGGAGCGAATAGCGGGTCCAGTAGAGCCTCAACTTCGCGGCATCGAAGCGGACCCAGCCAAGCTCCCCGTGCGGTCGCAGCGGGGTGGTTACGCCCAACCAGGAACCGCTCTGCCGCGCGACGCCGAGTACCCGAGGTGAGCCGAACTCCGATTCGGCGCTGAGCGACTTGACCAGCCTTCCCCCCGGGCTGTCGAGGATCGGGACGCGTGCGCCACGACGCAGCTCGAGAATCGCGAAGTAGCGTCCATAGCGCGGCTGGTGGAGCACGGTGGGGACCGGGGTCCGGCGGGCCCTGTGCGCAGCGCGACCCGCGACCACGACCCTGCCGGGTGTCACCGTCGCACGCGCCACGGGCCGGACACCGGTGCTCACCGAGGGGTCATCGCTCGCGCCTGCCCCAAACGCGCCCAGGGCAACCCCCACGCCGGCGGTGACGATGGCGAGGATCGCGGCGATTCCTATGAGCACTCGGTCCTTCACGTGGGCTTGCCTCCCGGGGCCAATTGACTGAACGGAGAGGGAGGGATTCGAACCCTCGAGAGAGCTTGCGCCCCCTACTCGCTTAGCAGGCGAGTGCCTTCAGCCACTCGGCCACCTCTCCGGGCGCGCAGGTCGATGATAGGTGTCAGCCGCGGCGTTGCGCCGCGGCACTGGCATGTCAGGCGGCGACGCCGCCGCAATTGCATGTCCGCTCGCCGGCTGTAGGCTCGCGCCGTGCCCGTTCCCGATCAATCGCACGCGCGCTACGAGGAGATCTTCTCCGAGGTCGAGGCGCCGTTCGCGTTCGTCGACCTCGACGCGATGTGGGCGAACGCCGACGACATGCTGCGGCGGGCGGGCGGAAAGCCGATACGGATCGCGTCGAAGTCGATCCGCTGCCGGCCACTTCTGGAGCGGATTCTCGCCCGCGACGAAGGGTTTCGCGGGTTGCTCAGCTACACGCTGCCCGAGACGCTGTGGCTGGCCGAGCACGGCTTCGATGACATGGTCGTCGCCTATCCGACGGCGGACATCGAGGCGCTGGCGCAGCTCGCCGTGCAGAGCGCCGCAAACCCGCAGGGTGCGCCGGTGCTGATGGTCGACTGCGCCGAGCACCTCGACCTGATCGAGTCGGTGCTGGGCACCGGGGCCGGAGCGGTTCGGGTCTGCATGGACGTCGACGCCGGCTGGTGGCCGCTGCGCGGCCGGATGAAGGTCGGCCCGAAGCGCTCGCCGGTGCACACCGTCGAGCAGGCCGTCGAGCTGGCCCGGGAGATCCAGCGCCGCCCCCAGCTCGAGCTGGTCGGGATCATGGCCTACGAGGGCCAGATCGCCGGGGTCGGGGACAGGCCCCCGGGCCGAAGGTTTCGCGGCGCGGCGATTCGCTTCATGCAGCGCCGGTCCACCAAGGAGCTGCTGGTGCGCCGGGGGCGAATCGAGGTTGCGGTGCACGAGTTCGGGCCGCTCGAGTTCGTCAACGGCGGCGGAACCGGAAGCCTCGAGGCCACCGCTTCGGACCCCTCGGTTACCGAGCTGGCGGCCGGCTCGGGCTTCTATGCCCCGACACTCTTCGACCACTACACGAGCTTCACGCTGACCCCCGCCGCCGCCTTCGCGCTGCCGATCGTGCGCAAGCCGGCCGGAGGCGTGGCGACCGCCCTCGGCGGCGGTTACCTCGCCTCGGGCAGCGGCGACGCGGCGCGCCTTCCGACCCCCTGGCTTCCGCCCGAGCTGAAGCTCGACCCCGAGGAGGGCGCCGGCGAGGTGCAGACGCCGCTGCTCGGCCCGCCGGCCCGCGAGCTGCGGATCGGGGACCGGGCCTACCTGCGCCACACCAAGGCCGGCGAGCTGTGCGAGCACTTCGCGTCGCTGTACCTGGTCGAGGGCGACGAGATCGTCGACGAAGTGCCGACGTACCGCGGCGAAGGCCAGACGTTCTTGTAGGGCCTACGGCCCCAGAACCCTGTCGGTGTACTCGTTGCGGAACACGCGCTCGGGGTCGAGGCGATCGCGCGCGGCCGCGAAGTCGTCCCAGCGGGGGTAACGCTCGGCCAGCGTGGCGTGGGATTGGAAGTGGCGCTTTCCCCAGTGGGGGCGACCCTCGTACTCGTTCATGATCGCCTCCACCGCCTCGAAGTAGGGGCGCCATTCCATCCCCCGGTACTGGTGGACCGCGACGTAGGCGGTGGGGCGCTCGTGCGAGGGGCTGAGCAGCGCGTCGTCGGGGGCGACGACCCGGCACTCGATCGGCATCGCGACCTCGATGCCGCGCTGGTGGATCAGATCGAGCACCCGCTGCACCGCCTCCGGGCCTCGATCGCGCGGTAGTGCGTACTCCATCTCGGTGAAGCGGATACGTCGCTCGTTGGCGAAGATCCTGTAGCTGCGGTCGAGGCGCTCGCCCTGCGACATCATCCTCGCGGCGCCTGCCGAGAGGCGGGGGATCAGCGACGGCCGGCGGCGAGTCAGCCGCAGGGCGAGGTCGCCGACCGTGTTCTCCATCACCACGTCGCTGGCCCACCGACGCACTGCGCCCCGCGGCCGCTCTGGGAGCTCGCTGCGATTGCGCTCGATCGTCAGCGCCGTCTCGGTGAAGGGAAAGACGAAGAACTCGAAGTGGTCGTTTCGCTCCGCAAGCTCGTCGAAGCGGTCGAGGACCTCGCCCAGCGGACGCGGCGTGTCGACTCGATGCAGGGTGAAGGCGGGAACGGTGCGCAGCGTCACCGAGTAGATCGCGCCCAGCGCCCCGAGGCCGACCCGGGCGGCGAGCAGATCGTCTGGGGATCCAGAGGAGCTGAGGGCGCGCAGCTCGCCGTCGGCGGTGACGATCTCCATCGCCTCAACCTGGGCCGAGATGTTGCGCAAACCGGAGCCGGTGCCATGGGTGGCGGTGGAGATCGCGCCGGCCAGCGTCTGGTGGTCGATGTCGCCGAGGTTCTCCATCGCCAGACCCAGCTCATGGAGGCGCTCGTTGAGGTCGGCGAGCACGATCCCGCCCTCGACCTTGACCAGGCCGGACGCGGGGTTGGCGTCGAGCACCCGGTCCAGCGCCTCGACGCGGACCATCACCCCGTCGGTCAGCGCCGCCTCGGTGAAGGAATGGCCGGATCCGGCGACGCGGACGCTGCGCCCGGCCTCGGCGGCGGCGCGCACGACCGCCGCCAGCTCCTCGCGGCTGCTTGGCCGCTCGATCGCGGCTGGCGTGCAGGTCTGATCGCCGGCCCAGTTGCGCCAGGCTTGGGTGCCCGTGGCGGCCGGGCGGGTAGCCGTCGTGGCCATCGCCCCAAGACTAGTCGGCGAGCTTCCGTCGGCGGATCGACGACGAGCGCCTACGGCCCGCTGTTCAGCGACCAGCTCAGATCGACTCTGTAGACCTCCCTCGGCGGAAGTGAGCGCGCCGTGCTGGGTGCGACCAGCCTGATGCTGGAGACAGAAAAGCCGTTGGTCTGGAAGGTCCCCATCCCGGCGCGACTACCCGCCACCACGACCTTGCTCGGCGAGTCCGGCGGCGCATCCACAAAACAGCCCTCGTCGCACTGATGGGACGGCGGAGTGCCGGTGGTGCCGCCCTGTCCGTCAAAGCGCGCGCCCCTGCTGTCGAGGGTGAGCGAGTCGGCTGGAAGCGCGGAGCCGCCGCCGATGTATCCCGGACCTCGATCGGCTCCGCAGGCGGCCATGGGGCAGTACTGCTTCAAGACCGGGCTCTTGCCGGGGCTGTCGCCGCCGCTCACGGTGATGCTCCATCCGAGGCCTGACCCGCTGGCGTCACTGACCTCGAAGTTGGCCATCCGCGCGCTGAGCGTCCGGGCTCGCCCGTCCAGGGGAAGCGAGGGGACTCCGGGCAGGCCCGGCGCACCGCCGAATCCCAGCGGCCCGGGGATGACCGAGAACTGCGTCGTGTCGCTCTCCCCCAGGGCAGCGGCCGGGAGCAGAATCGCCATCGCCGCGATTGTTACGACCGCGGACGCTGCGAGCAGGCGGTGCCCGCGCCGGGGCATGGATGCCGGAGCGCTCTTGCGCATACGAAGCATGCATCGGCCTCTACGCGCTCAGGGAAAGCCGCCCTGGACAGATCGGCGACGAATTCAGGCGAGGGCATTACCCGGAAATGGGGCAGTGACGCAGGGCAGGGCGCGCTGCCCTACGGGCCGCTGTTCAGGGTCCAGATGACGTCGAGGTGGTACTGCTCGTTGGCGGGCAGCACGCGCAGCGTGCTCGGAGTCGCGAGCGAGAGGCTCGTTGCGCTGAACCCGCTGGTGCTCCAGAGCCCGGTTCCCCCACCGCTCGCGGCCGAAGCGATCTTGTTCGCCGTGTTGTGGTCGACTGAGCAGCCGGCGTTGCACTGGAAGGTCGGGGTGGATCCGGTGCCGCCGGTCCAGCTCGCCGCGGTGGTGTTGAGGGTCAGGGAGTCGGCGGACAGGGTGCGGCCGCCGCTGACATAACCGGCCGGGTCAGAGCCGCAGGGCGCGCTGGCCGCGGGGCAGTACTGCTTGAAGACTTTGCTCAGGCCGCTGCCCGTGTTGCCCTGCACAGTCACGTTCCAACCGCTGGCGGCGCCGCTGGTGTCGTTGACCCCGAAGTTGTTCATCTGCGCGGTCGTGGTCTGGGCCTGTCCGTTGAGGGCAACCGTGCCGAGCGAGGAGAGGAGCGCGGGGGCGGGGTCGAAGATGAAGGCCGCGCCGACGACCAGGGTCGCCGTTCCCGTACGGGTGGGGGTGCCCGTGAAATCCGCCGTCTCGGTGACCGTGTAGGGGCCCGGTGCTGTGTTCGCCGGAACGTTGACCGTGACGTTGTCGGGGTTCGTGGTGTCGGTGGTGGGAGTGATGCTCGTCACTGCGGGTGTTGCGGTCGCGCCGGGGATGTTCGTGCTGGCAGAAACCGTCCATAGGCAGAAGCAGGTGGTGCCCGCGTACTTCAGCGTAAACGGCACGGTGGCCGTGGCCCCGGCGTGTACCGAGGTCGAGGAACCCGGCATCACCCCGAGGTCGCGCGTCGCCTGCGAGAGATCGCTAGCGACGGTCGAGGAGCTGGGGTCGTCGACGCAGATTCCCGCGCCGGGGCCGTCGTCATAGAGGGCGTAGAGGTTGCCACCGCAGTTGACCGTACGCGAGGCCGTGTAGGTTGCGTTGACCCTCCGAAAGCCGACCACGACCCGGTAGTTGAACGGGCCCTGGAAGGGCGAGCCGTCGGCGCCCTGCTGGAGCGTGAACTGGGGAGCGACGGTGAAGTACTGGTTGGCGCTGCTCTCGGTGTAGCTCTGGGCAGTCGAGAGGTAGCCCACCCACTGCTTTCCGCTACCTGCCGCCGAGAGGCTTTCAAGCTGGGAGCTGTAGCTGGTGTTCTTGGTGAACGTGATCGCACTGCCGCCGCTCGGCTCGGTGGCGGTGATCGTGTCAGGCGCGGTGGCGGTGGTCGGGATGCGGTAGGCGATCATCAGCTGCAGCGTTCCCGCCGCCGCATCGTCGGCGTCCACATTGGAGTTGCCCCCCGCGTTGGCGTTACCGCCCGAGGCGAACTTCTGGCACCAGGGATCCGTCGGGCTGTAGCCGTTGTTGAAGGGGTTGGTGGTGTCCGAGGCACAGAACCTCGTCGTCACCTGCACGCCGCCGATGTTGTTCAGCTGCAAGGAGCTGTTGCTCTTGATGATCACGCAGCCGCTCATCGCGAAGGCGAGAGCGGCTGTGGTCAGCCCAGCTAGGAGGAAGCGCCGGCGACGCCGAGCGCGATCAGACCGGGTGCCGCGTTCCGTCGGGGCTACCGGCAGGGGCTTCCGTGCCACTGTGCTTCACCTCGCTTTGGGCTCTGCTCTCCGCCCTGTCTGCTCGCCTGGCGCCGTTTCCGGTGCCGTTGCCAGCCGTCCCCGTTTCGGCGCTAGCCGCAGCCGCCCCCAAAAGCTCCTCCGTGCTGCTCTCGGCGGCGCTGGTGATCGGGATCACCGCCGCGCTGCCATTCTCACCGCGGGCGAGGTGGCGCCGGATCTCCGCCGCCAGCATCTCGCCGGCCTCGGGGGCGGTGTCCGGCGAGACGACCATCAGCCCTGAATGCTTGAGGCGGAACAGCTGGTCGCGCGAACGCAGGGAGCCGCGCACCGCGGAAGCAAGCTCGCGGGTGCTGCGGCCGTTGTCGGCCGGGACCAGGATCACGCTCAGTGGCTCGCCGCTCGCCCGTGCGTGGGCGATCTCGCGCGGGAGCCTGCGTCGCAGCGCGCCCTCGCCTGAGCGCCGCCGTCGCACCTCGAGGGCAGCAAGACAGCCGGCGACCGCGGCGGCGATCAGCAGGTACAGGAGCAAGTGGTTGCCGCCGCCACCGCTGTTCACCTTCGGTCCCCCGTAGTCCTGCTGGCGCTTGGCGTCGATCTGACCGAACTGCACGACCTTGTCGATCCGGGCGACGCCCCCGGGGTACCGCATCAAGGCCTGCACGCGATACGAGGTGCCCTGGCTGGGATGCAGGCTGGGAACCAAGAGCGGATAGGCGATCGAGGTCCCCGTGACGAAGGTCCCGGGCCCCAATTTGCGCCGCGTCACCACGCTGTCGCCATCGCTGACCGTGGCGACGCCGTGGACGTTCTGGAGGATTACGTTGCCGCTGTTGTGCCCGTGGATCGAGAACGTCACTCCGGCTGGCTCGCGGTCAAGGCCGACACCGGTCAGCTTGATCAACGGGTGCCGCGAGCCGGGCAGGGTGGTGACCAGCCCGACCGCGTAGCGCTGCACGCTGGAGATCGCCACGTTGCCCTTCAGCTGAACCTGGTTCGCCGTTCCCGCCGCCTGGACGCTGATCCCCGCCAGGTAGTCGCCCGGGCCCGCGCTGGACGGCACATTCACCGAGACCGGGACCCGTGCCCGCCCGTGTGGCGCAAGCGTGACGCGTCGCTGCCCAAGGACCATCCAGCTCGCAGGGCCGCTGGCCCTTGTGCCGTGCAATCCGTAGGCGGAGCCAAGCGTGCTCGCGGTCAGCCCGCGCACCGGGTCGAGCATTACCCCGACCCGCCTACCGGTCTGGTTCTGCAGATTCAACGAGCCGGCCGACGTGGTCTGCCCCGGCTGTGCTGGAACCTGGAAATAGTTGCCGGTTTCTCCAGACGCCGACGAGACGGTGACCGTCATCGGCGGCGCTGCAGCTGCGAACGCGCCGGGCGCGCACGCGAGCGTGCCGGCCACGATGACCGGCACGATGCTCGCAATTTGCGAAAACCGTCGCATGGGGGTGAGGCGAAGCAAAGCTCCGATTCTCCCCTTCCTATCGGCGGATCAGGGTCCGCTGTTAAGCGAGGTGACCAGGTTGAGCCTGTAGACCTCGCTGGTCTGCAGGACCTTTCTCGGCGCATGGCGACGCGAACTCGACACCGGTAGTTGGTAGGCATGAGCCCCCTGGACGTAGGTACTAGAGGGGCCCTACCGGTTAGTGGCGCCGTTTGGCCGTGGAGCCGGCGGCTAGGCTTGCTCGGCTGGCTGTCGCCTGTATGGAGGGGTGGCAGAGTGGTCGAATGCGGCTGCCTTGAAAGCAGCTGACCGGGTCTCCCCGGTCCGGGGGTTCGAATCCCTCCCCCTCCGCTTTGAATCGCCGCCTCTTGATCGCCGGCCTGCTGCTGCTCATCGGCGGCGTCGTCACGCTCTCGCTCCACGCGGCCGGCGTACCGGAGTCGCTGCTGAACTTCCTCTACGACACCCTTCTGTCCGGCCTCGACGTGCCGCCGGACCCGTCGCAGACCGCGACCGACATCGTCAACTACGTCTCGCTGGTGGGCGGCACCGCCGAACTCGCCGCTGGTGTCGTGCTGGTCGCCGTGTACTTCGTGCGAGAGCGCGGCTAGGTGTCCTGCCCGCGGGGGTCGCGTCAGTCGCTCAGATCGACCCGGTCGATCACCTGCGGGTCGACGGGGCGATCGGAGGCGTCGGTCTCGGTCCCCTCGATCGCGTCGACGGCGCCCATCCCCTCGGTGATGCGGCCGAACACCGTGTGCTTGCCGTCCAGCCAGGGCGCGGCGTCGGTGGTGACGATGAAGAACTGCGAGCCGTTGGTGTTCGGGCCCGCATTGGCCATCGCCAGCGCCCCACGCTCGATCTTGTGCTGGTTGAACTCGTCCTCGAACGTGTAGCCCGGGCCGCCGGTCCCGGTGCCCTCGGGGCAACCTCCCTGGATCATGAAGTCGGGGATCACCCGGTGGAAGATCAGCCCGTCGTAGAAGCCGTCGCCCGCGAGCTTGCGGAAGTTCTCCACCGTCTTCGGTGCGTCGGCGTCGAAAAGCTCGACCCCGATCGGCCCGGCGCTGGTGTGAAGGGTCGCCGCGGACACCGCCCCAACCCTATCTGGGAGCCTTGTTGCAGTGCGGCGAGCAGCCGTCCTTAACGTCCGCGCCTCCGCAACGGTCGGCGCAGCGCCGTGTTGCGGCTAATTGTGGGAGTACCCGGCGGCAAAACGACACCGCGACGCATGAGGCTGCGCCTCGGCCTTGCCGCGGCGGCAGCGACGCTCGCGCTGGGCGCCGCGACCAGCGCATCGGGCGACTTGCTGACACCTGACCCCGGCCAGATCTTCTTCGGCGTCACCGACACCGGCCAGCTGACCGACTTCCAGTCCTTCACCGACAGCGTCGGCAAGCACCCGGCGGTGATCGAGACCTTCCATCCGTGGGGCAACAGCCTCCACTACGCGATCCCCCGTTGGGGCGAGGCCCAGGCGCGGCCGATGCTTCACATCTCGACCGTCGACCCCAACACGCTGGCCGAGATCATCACCCCGCTCGGCATCGCCACGGGGACCAGCGACGACTACCTGATCCGCCTCAATTCGAGCTTCGCGACGCGCCAGATCCGTGCCTACATCCGCCCGTTGGGCGAGGTGAACCGCTGCCTTAACCCCTGGTCCGCCTACACCTGCGACGGTGCCAGCAGGGGGGATTCCTACACGCCCTACTGGTACAAGCAGGCCTTCCGGCGGATCGCGATCGTGATCCGTGGCGGCGGGTCGCTGGCCGAGATCAACGCCAAGCTGGCGGCGATCAACCTGCCGCCGCTCAATCGCCAGGCCAAGGACGGCGTCGAGCCGGACTCGCTGCCCGCGGCTCCGATATCGATGGTCTGGAGCCCGCTGCCGGGTGGCTCGCCGGCCACGAAGCGCAACCTTCCCGGCAAGTACTACCCCGGGTCCGACTACGTCGACTGGGTCGGCACCGACATCTACTCGCGCTATCCGGTCTGGAAGACCCTGACCCGCTTCTACAAGGTCAAGAAGTACCGCCGCAAGCCGCTTGCGCTCACCGAGTGGGGCGTATCGGCGGGCGACGACCCGAAGTTCGTGAAGAGGATCTTCACCTGGGTGCGCCGCCACAAGCGCACCAAGATGCTCATCTACTACCAGGACTTCGGGACCAGCAATCCCTACCGGATCCAGAACTACCCGAAGAGCCTTCACGTGATCGCCCGCAACCTGCGCCGGAGCCGCTTCCCCGCCCTGGCGCCATTCCCGCCCGCCGCGCCTCCGTCCGGCGTGCCAACCGACCCCAACGAACCGCCGGCGCCGCCGACAGGTGGGACCGGCGGCTAGGGCTCCAGCAAGCCCTCTGCGACAATTGGAGATCACGTCCGGGCAGCCCCCGGACGTCGCGTCGATATGACCTCTCCAACCCAGGAACAGATCACCGAGAAGCTGCGGGCCGTGATCGACCCCGAGCTTCGCCGCTCAATCGTCGAGCTCGGCATGGTGCGCTCGATCGAGATCAAGGACGGCGGGCGGGTCGAGGTCGTGGTCTCGCTGACCACGCCAGGCTGCCCGATCCGCTCTCACTTCCAGCAGGCGGTCGCCCAGCAGGTGAGTTCGCTCTCTGGGGTGAGCGCGGTCGAGGTCGGCTTCGACGTGTTGAGCGACGACGAGAAGGGTCAGCTGCAGCAGACACTGGGCCGCGGGAAATTGCCGGAGGGGGCGCTGGCACAGGTCAAGAACGTGATCTGCGTCGCCTCGGGCAAGGGTGGGGTCGGCAAGTCCACGATGACCGCCAATCTCGCCGCCGCCCTGCAGGCCGAGGGACACTCCGCGGGAGCGCTCGACTGTGACGTCTACGGTTACTCGATCCCGCGCATGCTCGGGGTCAACCGCAAGCCCGAGGTTTCTCCGGAGCGCAAGATCCTGCCGCTCACCGCGCCCAGCGGCGTAAAGGTGATGTCGATCGGCTTCTTCGTGGAGGAGAACGCCGCCGTGGTCTGGCGCGGCCCGATGCTGCACAAGGCGATCCAGCAGTTCCTCGAGGACGTCGCCTGGGACGAGCTCGAGTACCTGCTGCTCGACCTACCGCCGGGCACCGGCGACGTCTCGATGACCCTCGCGCAGCTGCTGCCACAGGCCAAATTCGTGATCGTCACGACCCCTCAGCCCGCCGCCCAGTCGGTGGCCAGCCGGGCGGCCGAGATGGCGCGCAAGGTCGACCTCGAGGTGCTCGGGGTGATCGAGAACATGTCCGGCTTCACGGCGCCGAGCGGGGAGCGCTTCACGATCTTCGGCGAGGGCGGCGGCCAGGTGCTCGCCGACGAGCTGGACGTGCCGCTGCTGGGCAAGGTGCCGCTGGCAGAAGCCCTTCGCGAGCACGCCGACTCGGGTCAGCCGCTGGTGATCAGCGAGCCGGATGCGCCGGCCTCGCAGGCGATCCGCGCCGCCGCCCGCGGAATCTTGGCCTCGACGCCGCAGGAGCTTCCGGTGATGCAGGCGCCGCCCGCTGCGGCGGCGCCGGTCCCGGTCAGCGGGACCGAGCTACCGGTCGTTCAATAGATGTTGGCCGCGGCGTTGCGCCGCGGCCCTGGCGTGTCAGGCGGCGAAGCCGCCGCAATTTATGGGGTTACGCCTTTGACTTGTAGTAGCCAGCGTTGAGCTCGATGTACTTGTTCCACTCGTCGGGGAGCTGGTCCTCGGCGAAGCAGGCGTCCACCGGGCAGGCCTCGACGCATGCGTCGCAGTCGATGCACTCGTCGGGATCGATGTAGAGCATTTCGCTCTCTTCGTAGTCCGGCTCGTCCGGCGTCGGATGGATGCAGTCGACCGGACAGACCTCGACGCACGAGTTGTCCTTGGTACCGATGCAGGGTTCGGCGATGACGTAGGTCATACGACGTTGCTTCTCCTGGGTCGGGTTCGGTGGCGCCTGGCACGGACGGCTACCGACGAGTCCACCATTTTAGGGCCAAGCGGGACTGACTAGGGTTGTTGGCGGAGCTATGGAGCGCAAGCAGGTGACAGGGGACACGACGTGCTGTTGCTGACCGGCGCCACAGGCGCGGTCGGCTCGCAGCTTCTGCCGATGCTGCTCGAGTCTGGACAGCCGGTTCGCTGCCTGGTCCGCGAGCCACGCAGGCTCGGCGATCGCCGGGTCAGCGTCCAGATCACGCTCGGCGACCTGGCGGAGCTGTCCGACCCCTACCTGCTGCGCCAGGCGTTGCGCGGCGTCGACACCGTGGTCCACCTGGCGGCGACGATCCGCGACCAGCCGCCGCGCCGGATCGAAGAGCTGAACGGCCTTGCCACGGTGAGGCTGCTGCGCGCCGCGGAGAGCCTAGGCGTCAAGAGGTTCGTTTTCTTCTCAGCGCTCAACGCCAGCAGCACCCAGCGGACGCGCTTCTTTCGCGCCAAGGCGCTGGCCGAGCAGGCGGTCTCCTCGTCGCCGCTGGACTCGATCGTATTCGCGCCGTCGATCGTCTATGACCACTCCGACCCCTGGATCACCCTGCTGCGCCGCTTTTCCTTTCTGCCGGTGATGCCGGTGTCGGGGTCGGGGCAGGCGCGCTACCAGCCGATCTGGGCGCATGACGTCGCGCGTTCGGTGATCGGCGCCCTGGAGGGCGGCAGTGGGGGCGATCGCTATGAGCTGGCCGGTCCAGAGACGCTCAGCTACAACGAGATCTCCGATCTGGTCAGCCGGGCGAGCGGGCGGCCGCGGCCGCTTCTGCACATCCCGCTGCCGCTTGTCCGAAGCGGACTGATCGCGCTGCGCAAGGTCTTCGGCGAGGCTGGCTTCGCAACCTGGGAGGAGGCCGAGCTGATGGAGGTGCCGATGGTCAGCGAACGCGGCACCGCCGACGCCGAGCGGCTCGGCGTGCAGCCGAAGCGGATGTGGGATGTGTTGGGTGGCGCCTAGAACGCGAGAGGCCCGGGGGATTTCCGGGCCTCTCGAAGTCACTCGCCTGTTAGGGCGAGCATACGCCACGGACGTGGCTACATCATCCCGCCCATGTCGGGCATGCCGCCACCGCCGGCCATCGCTGGCTCCTTCTCGGGCGGCTCGGCGACGATCGCCTCGGTGGTGAGGATGTTCTTGGCGATCGAGGCCGCGTTCTGCAGCGCCGAGCGGGTGACCATGGTCGGATCGATGACGCCGTCGGCGACCAGGTCACCGTACTCGCCGGTCTCGGCGTTGAGGCCCTCGCCGGGCTTCAGGTCGCGGACCTTGTTGACCACCACCGAGCCCTCCAGCCCGGAGTTCTCGGCGATCTGACGCACCGGCTCCTCCAGCGAACGCTGGATGATCAGGGCGCCGGTCCGCTCGTCCGGTTCCTCGAAGGAGTCGAGGCCGACCGCGTCGGTGGCGTTCAACAGCGCCACCCCACCGCCGGGCACGATTCCCTCCTCGAGCGCCGCGCGGGTCGCCTGTAGCGCGTCCTCGACGCGATGCTTGCGCTCCTTCATCTCGGTCTCGGTCGCGGCGCCGACCTTGACCACGGCGACACCGCCGGCCAGCTTGGCGAGACGCTCCTGGAGCTTCTCGCGATCGAAGTCGGAGTCGGTGTTCTCGATCTCCTGCTTGATCTGCTTGATCCGGCCCTTGATGTCCTCCGAGTCGCCGCCCCCGTCGATGATCGTCGTGGTGTCCTTGGAGACCACCACGCGGCGGGCCTTGCCGAGCTGGCTGAGCTGCGTGTTCTCCAGCTTCAGGCCCATCTCCTCGGTGATCACCTCGCCGCCGGTCAGGATGCCGATGTCCTCGAGCATCCGCTTGCGGCGGTCGCCGAAGCCCGGGGCCTTGACCGCGACGCCGGTGAAGGTGCCGCGTAGCTTGTTGACCACGAGCGTCGCGAGGCTCTCGCCCTCGACGTCCTCGGCGACAATCACCAGCGGCTTGCCGCCCTGCATCGTCTGCTCCAGCACCGGCAGCAGGTCGCGGACCGAGCCGATCTTCTGGTTGGCGATCAGCACGTAGGGCTCGTCGAGCACCGCCTCCATGCGCTCCTGGTCGGTGACCATGTAGGGCGAGATGTAGCCCTTGTCGAACTGCATGCCCTCGGTGAACTCGAGCTCCATGCCGAAGGTCTGGCCCTCCTCGACGTTGACCACGCCGTCCTTGCCGACCTTCTCGATCGCGTCGGCGATGATGTTGCCGATCTCGTCGTCGCCGGCCGAGATCGCCGCCACTCGGGCGATCTGCTCCTTGCCAGCGATCTCCTTCGACTGCTTTCCGCGCAGGTGCTCGACCACGTTGTCGACGGCCTGCTCGATGCCGCGGCGAAGGGCCAGCGGGTTGGCGCCGGCGGCGACGTTCTTGAGACCGTGGCGCACGATCGTCTGCGCCAGCAGGGTGGCCGTGGTGGTGCCGTCGCCGGCCACGTCGTTGGTCGCCGTGGCGACCTCGCGAACCAACTGGGCGCCCTGGTTCTCGAACACGTCCTCGATATCGATCTCGCGCGCGATCGTGACGCCGTCGTTGGTGATTGTCGGCGCCCCGAACTTCTTGTCGAGCACGACGTAGCGACCCATCGGGCCGAGCGTCACCTTGACCGCGTTGGCCACGGCGTCGACGCCGGCCAGAAGCGCGCCACGCGCCTCTTCCTCGTACTTCAGCTCCTTGTGAGCCATCTGTTTGTGTTCCTCCTTGTCCTTCTAAGTTCCAAGTCTTGGATCTACTCGACCTTCGCGAGCACGTCTGACTCGCGCAGGACCAGCACCTCGTCGTCCTCGACGGTGATCTCGGTGCCCCCGTACTTCGAATAGAGCACCTCGTCACCCTCGCTGACGTCGAGCGGACGGCGGCTGCCGTCCTCCTTGATCTCGCCGTCTCCGACCGCCATGACCTTGCCCTTCTGGGGCTTCTCCTTGGCCGTGTCGGGAAGGACGATGCCGCTGGAAGTCGTCTCCTCCTCCTCTACCGGCTTGACGATCAGCCGGTCGCCGAGGGGCTTCAGCTTCATCCGTGCTACCTCCGTCTCTTCGAATTGCCAAACTGGGGAATGATTCGCTGGCACTCTATAGACGAGAGTGCCAAGGGTGTCTGAAGAATAGGTAATTCAGGCAGGATGGTCAAGGGACATCTAAGCGTTGGAGGCTTAGATTCTCAGCCGCCCGCCAACAGCTCGCAACCGAGCAGCTTTGCGATCCCCTCGCCGCCCCGCGCCATCACCCAATCGTGGTTCCAGGCAAAGATCGGACGGGTGATCGGGGCAAGCAGGTTCATCCAGGCCCTGGTCGTGCGCACGTTCCATTCGTAGAGCACCGCGGTGGCGTCGTCCTCATAGAGGCGCCAGCGACCGATGCCTGCCAGCTCGTCATCGACCTGACCTTCGATCAGGTGGGGTCGCTCGACTCGCGTCGTCCGCGCCTCGAACACGAGGTCGTAAGGAAGGAAGCTGCGCCAGGTAAGTCGCGAGAAGGAGCCGAGCCCGTCCGCCTCGCCGGGCTCCAGCTCGACCACGTCCTCGACCCCTCGCCACCAGCTCGGCCATGCCTTCTGGTCGTGGATCGCCTCCCAGACCCGCTCGCGCGGAGCATCGAGCAGCCAGGTTGTGAGGAATCGGTACTCGGCCATCCGTGGGTGGCGCCTGGTCTCAGTTGCGCGACGGAGTCTCGCCGTTGCCGAAGTGGCTACCGGGTGGTTCGACGATCTGCGAGAAGCGGATCACCGTGACCACGTCCTCCATGCCCACAGGCCGGCCGTAGATCTGCTCGAGGAAGTTGGTGGTCTCGTCGAGGCGCCGGAACTCGGGGTTGTCGTGCTCGATGTCGCGCGGGGAGACGTCGGCGACCTTTTTGATCTCGACGTCGTCGATCACCGCGGCAAAGATCTTCTCGCGCGGGCTGTGCCTGAAGCCGACCGTTACCCAGACCACCTGGCCACGCTCGTACTTGCCGCTCTTATCGCCTAGCCGAATTGTTGCTGTCTTGCGGCCACGCTTGAGCTGGTCCACGAAAACTGCCGAATAGAAGTTGAGAACGTAGATGCCACCGCTCCTCATCGCGCCGCGAGCGTATCTGAGATTCGCCCTGCTGACCGGGATCGCTGTGTCGCTCTGGGCGGCCGCACCGGCGTCGGCGGCGAGACCTGCGCCGGGCGCAAGGCAACTCTGGTGGGGAAGCCCGGGAACGACAGGCTTGTGAGCAAACACCGCGACGTCATCGACGCCGGCGCCGGCGACGACCGCATCCTCGGGCTGGGCGGAAGCGACATCATCTGCGCTGGCCCGGGCAACGACACGATCACCGGCGGCAGGGGGATCGACCGCATCTACGGTGAGGACGGCGACGACCAGATCTTCGGCCAACAGGGCACCGACCTGCTTCACGGCGGCCCCGGCAACGACCTGATCGAAGGCGGGAAAGGGACCGACTTCCTCTCGGGTGAGATTGGCGATGACACGATCCTCGGAGGCACCGGCACCGACCACATCAAGGGCGATGACGGCACCGATCGGTTGCTTGGCGGTGCCGGGAACGATGGGATCGCGGGCGGTTCGGGTGATGGAGACGTCCTCTATGGCGGACCTGGAGATGACCCGCTGGACGGGGGATTGGGCAACGCCGATCATGTCTACGGCGGGCTCGGCGCAGACCAAGTGAACGGCGGGCCGGGCGACTTTGACGTCGTTCGCGGAGACGAAGGCTTCGACCACATGGACGGCGGCGGGGGCAGCCACGACATCGCCTCCTTCGCCACCGACAGTCCTCCTGGCGCCGATGGGCTTGGCTTCAACGGCGTTTACGTCGATTTGCCAAATGGCATCGCCTATGGAGCTGGCTTCGGCGTTGGAAAGACCCACGGCACGGATATGCTCAGCAACGTCCAGGACGTGATCGGCTCGCCCTTCGACGACAAGATCGTCGACGACGGGCTGGACAACCGAATCGACGCGGGTCTCGGCAACGACACGATCGACGGCGGTGGGGGCACCAACCAGGTTGACGGCGGCCCCGGGTCCAACAAGTGCAGCAACTTTTCGCAGGGCTCCATCTGCAATCGCAGCTCGCAGCCAGCGCCAAACGCGACCTATGTGGGCGTGGGAAGCGCGCTGGACGGCTTTTCGACCGTCTATGTGGTCGGCGGGGTCGCCGGCGATCAGATCGAGGTCTCCTCTTCGGGATCGGTCTTCACCGTCAGCGACCCGGCCGGGCTGACCACCGACGCCTCGACCCTGACGCCAGCGGGCACCGGGTGTGCGCTGGATCCCAGTGCGACCACCGCCACCTGTGTCTCCAGCTCAATTTCGGGAATCGACAGCCTGACCCTGAACGGCGGGGGCGGCGGCGACTCGGTCAGCATCGATGCGAGCGCGCCGCGCACGTTGGCGGCGTATCTGGATGGTGGTGACGGCAACGACGTCCTCAACGGTGGGCCCGAAGACGACTTCATCCAGGGAGGTGAGAGCGGCCAGGACACGCTCGACGGCGGAGGCGGTGATGACAGCTTGCAGAGCGACAGCGGCGCAGACCTGCTCAGCGGCGGACCCGGCGACGATCTGATGGTCGTTGACTTTGCTTGCGAGGGCGAGCGGGTAACCGGGGGGGGCCGGTAAGGACAAGGTGGGCTTTGACCCCGATCGCAGCGGAGTCAGCGCACGGATCGGTGGGGTGATCACGAGTCCCGGCACCAACATCTGTGCGGTCGGGCGGATCGCCAGCAGCGTCGAGAACCTCGAGGGCTCTGGGCTGGCCGACACGCTGATCGGCAACGGTCATGCCAACGCGCTGGTCGGCAGGGGTGGCAACGACACGCTGATCGGCAAGGGCGGGGCCGACGACCTGGATGGCGGTCCGGGCAATGACGTCTGCAACGGAGGCGCGGGACACAACCACACGGCCTCCTGCTAGGCGTTGAACCCCTCCTCGCCGATCAGCGGGACGAAGCGGCAGGGGCCGATCACGTTGGTGACGATTTCGTCGTCGCGGCGTCGGTACTGGGTCAGCATGTCTGCGCTCCGCGAGGCGATCGGCACGACCAGCCGGCCGTCGGGAGCCAGCTGCTCGATCAGGCTGATCGGTGGTTCGGGGGCCGTCGCGTGGACGGCGATCGCCTCGAACGGCGCCCGCTCCGGCAGGCCGCGGCTGCCGTCTCCGATCACCACCTCGACGTTCGCGACTCCGAGCTCCCGCAACCGCGCGGCGGCCTCCTGCGCGAGCTCCTCATGGCGCTCGATCGTCACCACCTCGGCGGCGAGCCGGGCCAGCACCGCGGCCGAGTAGCCGGAGCCGGTCCCAATCTCGAGGACCCGCTCGGCGCCGTGCAGGTCCAGCGCCTGGCAGATCGCCGCCACGATCCAAGGTTGGGAGATCGTCTGGCCGCTTCCGATCGGCAGCGCCGAGTCCGCGTAGGCGCGCCGCCGCTGGGCCTCGGGGACGAAGAACTCGCGAGGGACCTCGTGCATCGCCGCCAGGACCCGCTCGTCGTCGATGCCCCGGCGGCGCAGCTGGCGCTCGACCATGCCGGCACGCTGGGAGTCGAAGCTTTCCTTGGCGGCGTTCAGAAGATGTAGTTGCGCAGTTTCAGGGGGTCGAGGACGGTCACCCGGCCGCGGCCGCAGCGGACGACGCCGGCTCGCTCGAGATCAGCCAGAAAGCGGCTGACGCTTTCGCGGGAGGTGCCGGCGAGCTGGGCAAGGTCAACCTGGTTCATGCGGATCGTGACCCCTTCGGCGTCCTGCAGCGGCGCCTCCTCGGCGACCAGTTGCGAGAGCACGCCGGCGACGCGGCTCGGAACAGTCTGGAACGACTGGCGCGAGATCCGCTCGTTCGCCTGCCGCAGCCTGCGCACCAGAGCGGCGACGAGCTTCACGGTGATCTCGGGGTGGCGGGAGAGCAGGGCGCGAACGTCGGCACCCGGCAAGGCCAGCAGCTCACCGTCGTCGAGCGCCTCGACACTCGCCGAGCGAACCTCGCCGTCGAGCATCGCCAGCTCGCCGAAGATGTCGCCCGGGCCCAGGTTGGCGAGCGTTATCGCTCGTCCGTCGGGATGCTCGCGGGTGACCCGAAAGCTGCCGCTGCGGACGATGTAGCAGGCGTCGGATTGGTCTCCTTCGTGAAAGACCCGGGTCCCGCTGGGGAACGAGCGCGGCACCGCAACCCGCGAGAAGCGATCCAGCTCGTCGTGCTCGAGCTCGGCAAAGAGCGGCACCCGGCCGAGCAGATCGACGGCGCTCTCCTCCTGTACGGCCACGAATCTGATTATGGGCCATATGCCCGCACGGGCATTCCGATGCACGCCTGGACGTGCGTCGATTTTCGTGCCAATCATCAAGCCTCGGCCTGTTGCCATCCGATGGTCCTTCGATGGCGATACAGATCGCGCCCACCTCGTCTCGCTCAGCCAGCAGCGCGAGCGCCAGCGGCGCCGATGCCGTCGCAGCGGCATGCGGCGCGGCGGTCGACTCGCTCGACAGCGAGCTCGGGTTGCTGGTCGCCTTCACGTCGAAGCTGGACGACGCCCGGCGAGTGGCGGCGCAGCTGGTCGACGCAAGCCGCGGCGCGCCCTCGGTCGGGATGACGGGCGACGGGGTCTTCGCCGCCAACGAACCGATTGAGGACGGCTGTGTCGCGGTCGCCTTCGACAAGGCGATCGAGTGCGGGATCGGAGTCGGGGGCAACGAATCGAAAGACTTCCGCGCCGCTGGGCACGACGCTGCCCGCGACGCGCTTGAGCAACTCTCCGACCAGGCCGGTCTGCTGATGCTCTTCGTCGACACTCGCGCCGGCGACCTCGCCGACGCGATCGCCGGCGCCTACGAGGTGTCCGGGCCCGAAGTTCCGATGGCGGGTGGCGCCGCCAGTGGGGCCGACCCGGCTCAGTACGCGCACGGCGAGGCGCTCACGGACGGGGTGGTTGGGGTGGCCCTGCGCTCCGAGCAGCCAATCGGGGTCGGCAACGCTCACTCGTGCAGCGTCGTCGGCGAGCCCTCGATCGTGACCAGGTCCGAGAGCCAGCTGATCGCCGAGATCGACGGTCGCCCCGCCGAGGAGGTCTACCTGGAGCGCGTCGGCGGCAGAGGGCAAATGAGCGACGAGGCGTTTGAGGCGATGGCGATCACGCATCCGCTCGCCCAGCCGGAGGCGCACGGCAACCGGCGCCTGCGTCACATCCTCGGTCGCTCGCACGAGAGGGGTCTCCTCTGCGCCACCCACATACCCGCCGGCACCGCGATCGAGTTCACCGTCCTCAGCCTCGACGAGCTGCTCCGCTCGGGCTGGGACTCGGTCACCTCATCGGTCGAGTCGCTTGGTGATCACCAGCCCGAGGCGGCGCTGGTGTTCGACTGCGCCGGGCGCCGCCGCGTGCTCGGTCACGGGCAGGCCCAGGAGGTCAAGGCGATCACCGAGTCGTTTGGAGAGCCACCCCCCCTTGCGGGCCTCTACACCGACGGCGAGGTGGCGAGGACCCGGGGCACACAGGGTGACTACAACCACGCCGTGGTCACGGTCACCTTCGCCTGAGGGCTAGGCCAACTTGACCAGCTTGCGCGGGCCGCGGCTGAAGCCGGCAGCGAGAAGCGCCTCTTCGGCGCCCGAACCCATCACGGGCTCGCCGTCGACGCGCTCGATCCCCAGCTTCGGGATCGTGCCGTCGGCGACCGCATCGGCCAGCGCCGCCATCGTCTCGCCCAGCTCTTCCCCCTCCAGCTCGCGCAGCCGCAGGATCCCCCGCCCACCGCGCTCGACGTAGGCCTGCGGCTCGCCGTCGCGCAGCAGCACGTAGGCGCCCGGGGCCCGCGCGGGGCGCCGCGAGCCCTCCAGCTTCGGCCAGGGCAGCGCCGCGCCATAGGGGTTCGCGGGGTCGGTCGCCGCGAGGACCACGAAGCCGCCGTCGGGCGCCGGCAGCGACCGCAGCCTCTCCACCGCACCCGGCAGCGCGAACTGGGCCCCGCCCATTCCCTCGACGAAGTAGCCGCGCCGCGCCGTCCCCAGCAGCTCCAGGTTGCCCAGCTCCCCGTAGAGGGTCGAAAAACCGCCCGGCACGCCCTCGGCCAGGACGCTCTCGCGGGTGACGATTCCGTAGCGCTCCAGCATCAGCTCGGCCTGGGCGCGCAGCCGCGGGCCGGCCGGCGGCGCTCCCTCGAACAGCGGGGCAGTCAGTGACCAGCGCCCCTGCACCGCCTGCCCGGTCGTGGCGCGGCGGCGCGAGAAGCGCCTACCGCGGGACTCCGACGGGCGGACGGCCCGCAGCCGCGGGGCGCGCAGCGGGGAGAAAGCGTCATTCGTCACCTCGCCTGACCAGGCCAGGTTCCACAACGCCTCGTGCAGCTCCTGCGGCGAGGCCTCCAGTTCGGCGACCAGGTCGAGCCAGAAGCTCGGGCCGGCCTCCAGCCGCGTGCGGATCGCATCGTGTATCTCCCCCTCCGGGCTCTCCAGCTTCGCGTTTGCGGGCGGCGGCCCCGCCAGCCGCACGTCCTCACGGAAGTACATCGCCACGCGGCCGTCGCTGCGCCCCAGGGCCCCGGCGCCGATCCAGACGACCTCGCCACTGGTGCACACCTCGTCGAGCCAGGAGGGGCTGTAGGCGCCGAGCCGCCGCGGCAGCACGTCGCGCTCCCAGACCGCGGGGGTCAGCGACAGCCCCTGGAGCGGGATCAGCGCCTCGCGCAGCCGATCGGGCCCGGCGCCGGCTGCACGGTGCACGTCGACGTTCTGCCAGCTGGGAAGGAATCGCGCCAGCTCGCGCTGGTCGGCGGCCTCGACCTCGCGCCGCAGGTGGGCGAGGCTCGCACGCCGCACCCGGCGCAGCACCTCGGTATCGCACCACTCGCGCTCGGTCCCGCCGGGCAGCAGCTCGCCGCGAACCAGCGCGCCGGAGCGCTCCAGCTCGCGCAAAGCCGGTGTGGGGTCGATCCCGTAGCGCTTCGCGAGCTGCGCGGTCGGGAAGGGGCCGTGGGTGCGCGCATAGCGCCGCACCAGCGCCGCCATCGGGTCCTCGGGGGCCTCGAGGAAAGAATCGGGCAAGCCCGCCGGTGGCGGGACGCCAAGCGCGTCGCGGAAAAGTCCCGCGTCCTCGGCCGCGACATAGCGCTCCTCCCCGCTGACCCGCAGCAGGACCGCGCGGCGCTCCCCGACCAGCTTCTCGAGCATCGACTCGGCGGCGTAGCCCTCCGCGACCCGCTGCTCGCACTCGTCGAGCGTCAGGTCGCCGAGGTCGCGCAGCACCTGCTGAAGCGCATCGCGGTCGCGCGCCTGACCGGCCTCGGTTCGGTGCTGGATCTGGGCCCCGACCTCATCCAGGGCCTCGGGGTCGATCAGCTCGCGCAGCTCCTCCTGGCCGAGCAACTCGCGCAGCAGCTCGCGGTCGAGCGCCAGCGCCGCGGCGCGCCGCTCGGCGTTCGGCGTGTCGCCCTCGTACATGTAGGTGGCGACGTAGTCGAACAGCAGCGAGGAGGCGAACGGCGAGGCGGTCTGGGTTTCGACCTCAACGAGGGTGAGGCGGCGCGAATGCAGGTTGCGAAGCAGCTCGTCGAGCGCCGGCAGGTCGAGGACGTCGCGCAGGCACTCGCGGTAGGTCTCGAGGATGACCGGGAAGCGGGGAAAATCGCGGGCGACCTCGAGCAGGCTCTGTGACTTCAGCCGCTGCTGCCAGAGCGGGGTGCGCTTGCCCGGGTAGGCGCGAGGGATGAGCAGCGAGCGGGCCGCGTTCTCACGGAAGCGGGCGCCGAACAGCGCCGATCCGGAAAGCTCGGAGACGACCAGGTCCTCCAGCTCGTCGGGCTCGATCAGGACCAGGTCGGAAGGTGGTGGCTCGTCGGCGTCGGGAAGGTGGATGACGATCCCGTCGTCGGACCAGATCGCGTCCACCTCCAGCTCGCGCTCGGATCGAATCTTCGCCGACAGCGCCAGGCCCCAGGCAGCGTGGACGCGGCCGCCGAACGGCGAGAGCACGCAGAGGCGCCAGTCGCCGATCTCGTCCCGGAAGCGCTCGACGACGATCGCCTCGTCGGAGGGCACAACCCGGGTCGCCGCCTGCTGCTCGCGCAGGTATGTGACCAGGTTCTCGGCCGCGCGGCGGTCGAGGTCGTATTCGGACGCCAGCTCGGCCGGGTCGGCGGAGACGGCCTCGCGGGCGAAGGCGCCGATCGCCTTGCCCAACTCGGCCGGGCGCCCCACGCCGTCGCCGCGCCAGAAGGGAACCGCGCCGGGCATGCCTGGCGCCGGTGTGACGATCACGCGGTCGCGGGTGATGTCCTCGATCCGCCAGGTGGTGGCGCCGAGAAGGAAGGTCTGACCGGGGCGAGCCTCGTAGACCATCTCCTCGTCCAGCTCGCCGACCCGGCGGCCGTCGGGGAGATGGACGCCGTAGAGGCCGCGATCGGGGATCGTGCCGGCGTTGGTGACCACGAGCTGGCGCGACCCCTTGCGTCCGCGGATCGTTCCCGCGGTGCGGTCCCAGACGATCCGCGGGCGAAGCTCGGCGAAGCGCTCCGACGGATAGCGGCCGTCGAGCATGTCGAGCACGTTCTCGAGCTGCTCGCGCGAGAGCTCGGCGAACGGCTGCGACGAGGTGACAAGGCGCTCGACCTCGTCGACCTCCCACTCGTCGAGCGCCGCCATCGAGACCAGATGCTGGGCGAGCACGTCGAGCGGGTTCTGGGGGATCACCGTCTCCTCGATCTCGCCGCTGCGCATCCGCTTCGCGACCACCGCGCACTCGAGGAGGTCGGCGCGGAACTTGGGGAAGATGCGGCCCTTGGAGACCTCGCCGAGCCCATGACCTGCGCGGCCGATCCGCTGCAGGCCGCGGGTCACCGACTTCGGCGACTCGACCTGGATCACCAAGTCCACCGCCCCCATGTCGATCCCAAGCTCGAGCGAGGAGGTGGCGACCAGGCAGGGCAGCTTGCCCGACTTCAGGAGCTCCTCGACCAGGGAGCGCTCCTCGTGGGAGAGCGAGCCATGGTGGGCTCGTGCAACGAGGTCCTCGTCCGCGATCTCGTCAACGGCGGGCTTTCCATTGCCGGCGTGCTCGGTGGCTGGAAGCTCCTGCGGGTCCTCGTCGAGGGCCAGCTCGTTGAGCCGCTTCGCCAGCCGCTCGGCGCCGCGCCGGTTGTTGACGAAGATGATCGTCGACGTGTGCTCGCGCACCAGTCGCAGCAGCTCGGGGTAGATCGCAGGCCAAATGGACCGGGCATTCGTGGCCGGGTCCAAAGAAGCCTCGATCGGACCAGGGTCAATTCGCTCGGCAGCGGGTCCTGTCGCCGAAAAATCGGAGGCCCCTGCGCCACCGGCAATGCTCGGGGCCTCCGAAGGTTTTTCGGCGCCACCCGCTGCGGGGGCGGATGCGCCCGGCTCGGTCATGTCCTCGACCGGAACCTGGATCTCGAGGTCGAGCTCCTTGCTACGACCGGCGTCGACTGCCTCACACTGGCGCCTCGGCCCGACGAGGAACTGCGCGACCCGCTCCAGGGGTCGTTGCGTAGCCGAGAGGCCGATTCGTTGCAGCGTCGCCTCCTCGTCCTCCCGCTGGACGAGCTGCTCGAGTCGTTCCAGGGTCAGCGCAAGGTGCGAGCCGCGCTTGCTCTGTGCGACCGCGTGGATCTCGTCGACGATCACCGCCTCGACCGAGCCGAGCATCTCGCGCGCTCCCGAGGAGAGGATCAGGTAGAGCGACTCCGGGGTGGTGATCAGGATGTCGGGCGGATTGCGGCGCATCGCCTGGCGCTCCTTCTGCGGCGTGTCGCCGGTCCGCAGCCCAACCGAAATCTCGGCCCCGATCCCGGCCAGCGGTGCGCGCAGGTTGCGCTCGATGTCGTAGGAGAGGGCCTTCAGCGGCGAGACGTAGACGATCCGCGTGCCGTCCCCGCGCCCGGGCTCGCGGGCCAAGCGGTCGATGCCCCATAAGAACGCCGCAAGCGTCTTGCCGGAGCCCGTTGGGGCGCAGATCAACGTGTTGGCGCCGCTCGAGATCGCCGGCCAACCGCCTGCCTGGGCAGGCGTGGGAGCGTCGAATGAGGCCTCGAACCACTTGCGCACAGGCGCCGAAAACGGCGCTAGTGCGTCCTTCGCACTCGTGTTTCGGTCAGAGGCCAACCGACTGATCTTACGCAGCTGGCTCGGCGGGATCGAATAGCTTGCCGGCCGTGAGCAACGCCGAGCCCGAGCCCTTCACCCGCACCTACCGCCTCGCGATGGCGGTCTGCCGTCCCCTGGCCTGGTGGGGAGGGATTCAGGTCGAGGGCGTCGAGGCACTGCCGCGCGGCGGCCCGGTCCTGCTGGCCAGCAATCACGATTCCTACTTCGACCCGTTGCTGATCGGAGTGGCGGCGGCCCGGCGGCGACAGATCCGCGCCCTGGCAAAAGCGGCCCTCTGGGACGTGCGCGGGCTGGGGCCGATCCTCGACGGCATGGGGCAAGTCCCGATCGAGCGTGCGACCGGTGACGCCGGCGCACTCGCAAGCGCAATCGATGCGCTGCGCGGTGGAGCCTGTATAGGCGTATTTCCCGAAGGCACCATCTCGGTCGGGCGCCAGATGCGGGCACGAAGCGGCTTCGGCCGGCTCGCCGTCGAAGTGCCCGAGGCCCGGCTCGTCTGCGTGGCCGTCGAGGGGACTCCCGACTACGTCCGCTTCCCGAAGCGCCCGTCAGTGCGGATGCGATTCTTCGAGCCGGCCTCAGGCCAGACGCGCCCCGACGAAACGCCCGCGCAGGTCTCCGAGCGGCTGATGGCCGAGATCAGGGCAATCGCGCCGCCCGTGGACGCCGGACGGGATCCGATGGCGACGCGGGCGAAGTGGGAGGCCAAGGCCGAGGCCCTGGAGGCCACCCGGCGCGCCCGCGCAGCCAGCGGCTCCTCGAAATCGCGCGGCTAGGTGAACCGCCCACACACGTTGTGAACGGCTGAAAGGCCATCCGGGCCCGCCCAGAGGCTTGGGGTGTCTAACGCCCCAACCAAAGGAGGACCCGGATGAAGGTTCACGCTAACGCTGCCCTCGGACCCGCGGGACGGCTCGCGCTTGCCAGAGCGATCGAGTCGGGGATGACGCAGAAGGCGGCGGCCGCCGCCTTCTGCGTAGCGCCGGCCACCGCCCACCGCTGGTGGCACCGCTGGCTGGGCGCAACCGAGGCCGAGCGCGCAAGCGCCGCCTGGATCGCGGACCGCTCCTCGCGCCCGCATCGCCAACCGCGACGTCTGGGCCCAGCCGAGGAGGAGCCGATCCTGCGGGCAAGGCGCGAGACCAATCTCGGACCAGGTCGGTTGGCCGGGATCTGTCGCAGGGCCCGCTCGACGATCTGGAAGGTGCTCTGGCGCAACGGGCTCGCGCCGCGCAAGAGGCGAGCGACAGACGTTTCGCCGCTATGAGTGGTCGCGGCCCGGGGCGCTGCTTCACGTCGACATGGCCCAGCTGGCGCGCTTTGAGCGCCCCGGGCACGCAGTCACCGGAGATCGAACCAAGACCGGCGCCGACAAGCGAGCCGCCCGCGGCTACGTCTACCTGCACTGCGTGGTCGATGACCGCAGCCGCTACGCCTATTTGGAGCAGCACCAGGCAAGGGACGGCGCCACCGCAGCAGCGGTGCTGCAACGGGCGATCGCCCACTTCGCCTCGCTGCGGATGGGGGCGCCCGAGGCGGTGATGACAGATAACGCCTTCGCCTACGTTCACTCGCGTGCCTTCCGCGAGGTTCTGAAGGCCCAGGGGGCCCGGCACATTCGAATTCCGCCCTACACGCCGCGCTGGAACGGCAAGGTAGAGCGCTTCATCCGGACGCTGAAGATCGAGTGGGCCTACGCGCACGCCTGGTCCAGCTCCCAGCAGCGCTCACGTGCCCTGGGATCCTTCCTTCGCTACTACAACCGGCGAAGGCCCCACAGCTCCTTGGGAGACCGGCCGCCGATCAGCCGCGTTCACAACCTCCGTGGGCAGGACAGCTAGAAGGGCAGCGCGTCGCGGACGTCGGCGAGCTTCGGCGCCGTCTTGTCGCGCTCGGAGAGCAGCGGCTCTGAGATCGGCCACTCGACCCCTATGTCGGGGTCGTCCCAGGCGACACCGGACTCGGTGGCCGGGTCGTAGTAGCTGGAGAGCTGGTAGTCGACGTCGGCCTCGTCGCTGAGCACGCAGAAGCCGTGGCCGAAGCCGATCGGGATCAGCAGCTGGCGATGCGCCCGATCGTCGAGCTCGTGGCCGTCCCAATGGCCGAAGGTCGGAGAGTCGCGGCGCAGGTCGACGGCGACGTCGAAGATCCGCCCCGACGAACAGCGCACCAGCTTCGCCTGCCCGGGCTCGGTCTGGAAGTGCAGCCCCCGCAGCGTCCCACGCAACGAGCGCGAGTGGTTGTGCTGCACGAAGTCGACGTCGACCCCGAGCTCGTGCCAGAGGTCGCCGCGGTAGGTCTCGACCAGAAAGCCGCGGTCGTCACCGAACACGTCCGGCTCGATGACGACCAGGCCGTCGAGCTTGGTGTCGATTCGCTTTGCCATCAGCGGAGCGCGCGTCCGTACTGGCGCTCGTAGTAGTCACGGTACTCGCCGGAGCGCAGCGGGCCCCACCACTCCTCGTTGTCGCGGTACCAGGCGACCGTCTGCTCGATCCCCTCCTCAAACGACACCTCGGCCTCCCAGCCGAGCTGCTCGAGCTTCGTCGAGGCGAGCGAGTAGCGGCGATCGTGGCCCGGCCGGTCGGTGACGTGCTCGATCAGCGACTCGTCGCGCCCGGTCAGCTCCAGGACCTTCCTCACGACGTCGATGTTCGGAAGCTCGTCCGGCCCGCCGACGTTGTAGGCCTCGCCCGGAGTTCCGCGCTCCAGCACGGCGTCGATCGCCGAGGCGAAGTCTGCGACGAACAGCCAGTTGCGGACCTGGGCGCCGTCGCCGTAGACCGGGACTGGGTCGCCGGCCAAGCAGTTGAGGACCGTCAGCGGGATCAGCTTCTCGGGATGCTGGCGCGGACCGTAGTTGTTGGAGGCGCGAATGATCAGCGACTCGGCCTCATAGGTGTGGCTGAACGCCGAGACGATCAGATCGCCACCGGCCTTCGAGGCCGAGTAGGGCGACGACGGTTGCAGGGGCGAGGTCTCGGTGAACGACCCCTCCTCGATCGAGCCGTAGACCTCGTCGGTGGAGATCTGAAGGTGGCGGATGCCGGCATCGCGTGCCGCCTCCAGCAACACGAAGGTGCCGAACACGTCGGTCTCGATGAACTCGCCCGGCGAATGGATCGAGCGATCGACGTGCGACTCGGCGGCGAAGTTGACGATCGCGTCGCAGCCCTCGACCGCCTCCCGCGCCGCGTCACGATCGCAGATGTCCCCGACGACCAGCTCGACCTGCTCCCCGAGGCCCTCGAGGTTCTCGCGGCGACCCGCATAGGTCAACTTGTCGAGCACGCGGACCGAATCGTCGGGCCGGGTCTGGACCCGGCGGCGCACGTAGTTGGAGCCGATGAAGCCGGCTCCCCCCGCGACCAGCAGCCTCATGCCGCTTCGCGCTCCGCCTGGCGCTGAGCGAGATATCCGGCCAAGCCGTCGCGCCAGGAGGGCAACAGGATCGGGGCATCGCGCTGCGTATCGAGCGCCGAATAGGCGGGCCGCGGCGCTGGCCTGGCGAGCATGTCCGTCGTCCCGGAGAGCACGTTGCACTCGACCTTTGCCTGGTCGAAGATCTCGCGCGCGAAGTCGTACCAGGAGCAGGCCCCGGCGGCGGCCATGTGGTGAATGCCGTAGGTGGTGCCCTCGATCAACCGCACGATGCCCGAGGCGAGGTGCCAGGTGTAGGTCGGCGAGCCGACCTGGTCGCGGACGACCAGCACCTCGCCGTGGTCGGTGGCGAGCTGAAGCATCGTCTCGACGAAGTTGGGGCCGGCGATCCCGAACAGCCAGGAGGAGCGGACGACGAAGTGGCGCCGGTTGGCCGCCGCGGTCGCCTCCTCGCCGGCCAGCTTGGTGCGCCCATAGGCGGACTGCGGCGCCGGCTCGTCGACCTCGACGTAGGGCGACTCCTTTTGGCCGTCGAAGACGTAGTCGGTCGAGACATAGAGCACCTTGGCGCCCACCGCGGCGGCCGCTGCTGCGACGTTGCCGGCGCCGGTGCCGTTCACCGCCATCGCCTGGTCCTCTGCCTCCTCCGCCCCGTCGACGTCGGTCCAGGCCGCGCAGTTGATCGCCACATCGGGCCGATCGCGGTCGAATCGCGCCGCGACGGCTTCCGCGTCGGCCACGTCGAGGTCGTTGTGGTCCAGCGCCGAGACTACGTGCCCGGCGTTGGTCGCCGCGAGCGCAACGTCCCGTCCCAGCATCCCCCCTGCGCCTGTCACCAGCAGTCTCAAATCAGCTCGATCTCCGAGTTGTCGCCGACCATCATCCGCAGCGTCTTCGGCATCCCGTCGCTGCGTGTCAGGCTCACGTTTCGACCCAGCAGGCTGGCCTCCATCCGGGTTCCGAGGTCGGTGACCCTCGCACCCGCGAGCAGGATCGAGTTCTCGATCTCAGAGCGCGAGACCTCGACCTCGTCGCCGATCGAGGTGTAGGGGCCGATAAAGGCATCGGTGATCCGGGCGTCCTGGCCGATGATCGCGGGCCCGCGGACCACGGACCCGGAGACGACCGCACCCCGCTCGACCGCGACGCGGCTCTCGACCCGGGAGTCGTCTGAGACCTCCCCGTCGATTCGGGGGGTGAGCTCCTCGAGTACCAGCCGATTTGCCTCCAGCATGTCGGCGAGCTGTCCGGTGTCCTTCCACCAACCGCTCACGATCTGCGACTCGACCCGCTGGCCGCCCTCGATCAGACGGTCGATCGCCTCCGTGATCTCCAGCTCGCCGCGCCAGGAGGGCTCCAGCGCCCGCGCGGCCTCGAAGATCGTGGGCCCGAACAGATAGACGCCGACCAGCGCCAGGTCTGAGGGAGGGTCCTTCGGCTTCTCGACCAGGCGCACGACGCGGTCGCCATCCAGCTCGGCGACGCCGTAGGAGCTGGGGTCGTCGACCCTTGTGAGCAGGATCAGGGCGTCGGGCTGTGACTCGCGAAAGGCGGAGACCAGACGCGTGATCCCCTCGGCGAGCAGGTTGTCGCCCAGGTACATCACGAACGGCGAGCTGCCGAGGAAGTCCTCCGCCGTGAGCACCGCGTGGGCGAGCCCAGCCGGCCGGTCCTGGGTGATGTAGGTGATCGTGGCGCCGAAGGCGGAGCCGTCGCCGGCCGCCTCGCGGATCTCGTCGCCTGTCTCCGGCGCGATCACGATGCCGATCTCGGTTACGCCGGCCTCGACCAGCGCCTCGATCCCGTAGAAGAGCACGGGCTTGTTGGCGACCGGCACCAGCTGCTTGGCTGAGGTGTGCGTGATCGGGCGCAGCCGTGTCCCCGCGCCGCCCGACAGGATGAGGCCCTTCAGGTCGTCCATCGGATGGGCAAGGCTACTCACGAACAATTGCGGCGGCTTGCCGCCTGACATGCCAGTGCCGCGGCGCAACGCCGCGGCCAGTCAATAACTGCCGCCGAGCCTGCGGTGGTCCCAGGTCGCGATCCGGAGCGCCCGGAAGCGGATCGCGACCCGCTTCGCCGCCTGCGCCTTCAGCGCCTCGCGGGCATCGCCTTCGAGCGAGTCGATGCCATCGGCGTATCGCAGGGTCAGCTGCTCCGCAATCGGGAAGACCGTGTCGATGTTGCCGTGGATCTCCGCCTCGGCCTCGACCATCACCCCGCGCAGCTCCGCGTACTCGTGGCCGGTCTCGATCAACAGCGTGGCGCGCGGGTCGCGCTCCAGGTTGCGCACCTTCTGCGACTTCGCGTAGGTGTAGATCCACACCTCGCCATCGCGGGGCACATACCAAAGCGGCATCAGGTGCGGCCAACCCCGCGGACCGAAGCTGCCCACGACCACAACCCGCTCGTTCTCGATCAGCTCGCGTTGCTCGTCGGGGCTGAGCTGGATCTCGGCGCGCCGGCTCACGCCTGCGGCTCGAGGGTGAGCGACTGCCACGGCCCCTCGCCGGCCATCGGCTGCGTGCGGCCCTCCAGCCAGTCCTGCTGAAGATCGTCGTAGTGGGGGCTGGCCGGGTGACCCGACTGGCCGGTGAACATCTGCCAGCGCGAGCTATCCGGGTCGCCGGGGTCGGCGACCATGCGCCAGCTCGGCGCCCAGACCGCGTGGTAGGGGTGGTTGGGGTCATAGGCGATCTGGCTCACCGTCTCCTCGGCCCCGCCGGTCGGCAGGCGGCGGTTGAGCAGGCGACGCAACAACGGATTGGCCGCACCGAGCGCGTGCGGGAACTCCATCTCGTGCACCCGCCCCCAGGTCCATCCCTCGGGGTCGGGGCCGTAACGGTCGCTGAGATCGTCGAGGGCGCCGCGCAGCGCGTCGATCACGAGGTCGTCCCAGGGGCGCCCGATGAGCCCGTCGTCGGCCTGCGCCCAGAGGGTCAGCAGATGCGACTGCCAACGCCACGGAGAGGTCACGTGGCGACTGAAGCCGTTGTCGGCCCGGTCCAGGTAGCGCTCCGCGAGGTCGCGGTCGCCGATCGCGGCGCGGGTGAACTCGCGCCCGAGGCGCAACGTGAACGCCTGATAGATCGTCGCCGCGACAGAACTCGCCGCCATCGAGCCGTCCCAGCTGCGCAGCCGCTCGATCGCCTGGATCTCCCGTTGGCTCGCCGGGGTCATGCGGCCGAGCCGGCGAGCCGTCTCCAGACCGGGGATCGAGTGCAGGTCGGACTGCATGCGTTCGAAGCCGTCGGCGTCGTGCTCGTCGTTTGACGCCAACAGGCCCTCGATCCTGCGGGCCCGGAAGCCGTCCAGGTACTCGCTGGTGATGTGGTGCGGGAAGCCGTCCCCGACGATGCGGTTGTTGGCGGTCACCAGGTAGCCGCTCTTCGGATCGGTGATCTCCGGCAGCTTCTCGTAGGGCACGACGCCCTCCCACTCGTACTCGCCCGTCCAGCCGGGCTTGGGAAGGTCGGGGCAGCCGCCGCGGCGGATCGGCAGCCGGCCGACCAGCTTGTAGCCAATCGAGCCATGGCGGTCCGCCCACACCAAATTGGAGACCGGCGTCGTGTGCTCACGTAGCTGCTCGACCAGCTCCGGCCCGGAGGTCGTGTCGAGCACGCCGAGATTGGACGCCGTTACCGTCGGCTCGTCGAGGCTGATCCAGCGCAGCGCCAGGGGCTCGCCCGTGTCGGCACCCAGCGGCCCGTTGACGATCGGGCCGTGGTGGGTGCGGCGCACCTCCAGCAGCTCCGGCTTCAAGCGACCCTTGACCTCGATCTCCTCGCGGTCGATCTCGAGCGGCAGCCAGTCGCCCTCGAACAGGTAGCGCTCGCCGTCGATCCGCTCGATGAACAGGTCCTGGACGTCGGCCATTACGTTGGTGAAGGTCCAGACGACGTCGTCGTTCTGGCCCATGTAGATGCCCGGCAGGCCGGCCATCGAGGCACCGCGCGCCGTGCGGCCCCCGCGCTCGAGCCCGATCTGGAACCAAATGCCCGGCATGCTCGGCGGAAGGTGCGGGTCGCCCGCGATCAGCGGCCTGCCGTTGGCGGTCAGCTCACCGGAGACGGCCCAGTTGTTGGAACCACTCGCCCCGACCGCCTGTCCAAGCGAGTTTCGGATCTGGGCGATCTGCTCCGCGGTCGCCATTCCGTCGCCGCTCCAACGCTCCTGGAGCACGATCGGGTTGTCGGCCGGATAGGTGGGATCGAGACGCGCCGCAATCTCGGCACCCAGCTCGCGAAGCATGTCGGCGCGCAGCAGCTCGCGCTCCCAGTTGGTGGACAGTCCGAAGGCCAGCAGCTTGCCGATCGCCAGCATGTCGGCCGGCCTCCAGGGCTCGAAGTCGAGCCGCAGCAGCTGCATCTCGAAGGGAAGCGCCCGCGCCGTGGCGACCGCGGCGTCGACCCCTGCGCAGTAGCAGTCCAGAAGGGCGCGCAGCTCCGGGGCCAACTCGGCCTCTTCGCGTTCCGCGGCGCGGCGGATGCCCAGGGTGCGCATCAGCAAGTCGGGGGGCAACCCTTCCTCGCCGGCGATCTCCGACAGGCGGCCCGCCGTCACCCGGCGGTAGAAGTCCATCTGCCAAAGGCGCTCCCTCGCGTGGCAGAAGCCCTGGCCGAACCAGAGGTCCTCGGGGGTCTGGGCGCGGACGTGGGGCACGCCCCAGCGGTCGCTGGCGATCTCGATCGGCGCCGAGATCCCCCTCACGCTCAGGCTTCCCGACCATTTCGGCAGCGGGCGCCGAAGCAGCCTGTGCCAGAGCGCCCCCAGCACCGCGCCGCCCAGCGCCGCACTGGCTGCGGTCGCGATCGCCCCGGAGATCGCGAGGCGGCGGGAGAGCGGCGGGCTCATAGCTCCTCGGCCATTCGCGGCGCCTCGCGGTTGAAGACCCAGACCGAGAGCACGCAGATCGCCACGAACATTGCGACGGCCGGGAGCAGCTCTGGCGCGCCGCCGGCGGCCTCGATTGCTCCCGGGGCCGAGGGATCGATGATCCATTCCCGGGCCACGAGGAAGATCGGGGTGAGCGGATTGAGCAGGATCAGCCAGCGAAACTGATCTGGTACGAAATCGATCGTGTAGAGCACCGGCGTCGCGTAGAAGAGCGCTTGCGCGACCACCGACCAGATGATCTGCACGTCGCGATAGCGCACCTGGAGGGCGGAGAGGATCGCCGCCATCGCCGAGGTGATCACGAGCAGCGGCAGAACCAGGACGGGCAGGAGAAGCCAGGTCCAGTACGGGCCGACGCCGTAGCCGAGGATGAAGATGAACACCGCGATCAGGTTCACCCCGAGAGTGAACACGGCGACCAGGACCGAGGCGAGGGGGATTGCCAGTCTCGGGAATTGTGTCTTGCGAACGATCCCCTCCTCCTCGACCACTGATGTGACCGCATGCTGCGTGGCCTCCTGAAAGAAACTGAAGAACATGATGTTGAACAGCAGCAGGACCGGATAGTGCGGCACCTGGCCCCCGAACCGCAGGATCTCCTGGAAGACGAAGAGCAGGACCCCGAACAGCATCAGCGGACGCGCCAGCGACCAGACGTAGCCCAGCACCGTCCCGAGATAGGTGACCTTGAACTTGTTGAGCGCGATCAACCACAGCAGGTCGATGAAGCGGCGCCACCCGCCCCCCAAGGCCGATGGCCCGCGGACCTCGCGCAGCTCGCTCGATGTCACCGAGACGCTCACCCGCGACCGCCGTCTTGCGCGGTGACCTGCATCTCGTGCTTGACGGCGACAACGCCCATCGTCTCCCGATCGCCGAAAACGACGAAGCCGAGTATGTGCGGTGCGAAGAGCGCCACGTCATACCGATTGCGGTAGCGCGACACGCCGAGGTCCACGTAGTAGCGACCCGGCGAGAGGAGGTTGTCCACGGTCACCTCCACGTTGGCCCGCTGGCCCGGTCTGAGCACATTCGAACCACTGCCGGCCTCCCGGAGCGTCGCCATGAACTCATGCACCTTCACCCCGTCCGCATTCGCCACCACGATCCCGAATTGAGCCCCCGGAATTTCGCACCGAGCCTTCACAACTGCCCGCAACCGGAGTTGCGTGCCCTGCTCGACATTGGTAAGCCGCCCGCCCTCGGAGTCTTCAAGCCAGATGTCGAGCAACCGTACGTCCGCATCCGCGCTACCGGTCTCGTCGACACTGCGCGCGTCACGCGCGTGCTCGAAGTTGAGCTGCAAGTACCGCCTCGCGACTTCCTCGGGATCACCGATCTCGACGACGCTCCCTTCGCTCAACAGCATCGCTCGGTGACAGTAATTCTCGACAGCGGCCATGTCATGCGTGACCAACACGATCGTCTTGCCCCTCCCTCGCATCCTGTGGAACACGTCTGCGCACTTTTGCTGGAAGGAGGCGTCGCCGACGGCGAGCACCTCGTCGATCAGCAGGATTTCGGTGTCGGCCTGGATCATCACCGAGAAGCCCAGCCGCACGAGCATCCCCGACGAGTAGTTCTTCAGTTTCACCTCGACGAACTCCTCGAGCTCGGCGAACTCGAGTACCTGATCGAGTCGGCGGCGCGCCTCCTTCGGGGTCAAGCCCATCATCACGCCGTTGAGGACAACGTTCTCGCGCGCCGAGAGCTCCATGTCGAAGCCGACGCCGAGCTCGATGAACGGGGCAACGCTGCCAGCCATCCTGACGCGGCCCGCGTCGGCGCGGTAGATGCTCGCCATGATCTTCAGCAGCGTGCTCTTGCCGGAGCCGTTGCGCCCCAGAATGCCGAAGAACTCCCCACGGTGGATATCGAAACTCACGGCGCGCAGAGCTTCGAGACTCCGGTACTCCTGCCGCGTGAAGGGGTTGGCCAAGCGCTCCTTGAGGCGGCTGATTCGATGAGTGGGGATGCGGAAGGTCTTCTCTACACCCCGCACCTCGATCGCAACCCGACCGCTCGTTAGGTCTGTCCTCTTGCCGGTGCCGTCCCCTTCGGTGGCGTCGGCGTCCGCGCGTGTATCGAGCGCCACGCCGAAACGCTATCGCGCAGAGCCTATGATCGGCGCCGTGCGAGCCCCAGTTCCAGCCCCACCTCTCGAACTCGCCCACCGTGTGGGTGCAATCGAGAGTTCTGAGAACCCCATCGAGCTGTACGACATGCTTGGTCGGGAGTCGCGCGACCAGATCGTCGCCCTGCTGCCAGATGACTGGGATTTCAACGGCAAGCGGGTCCTCGACTTCGGGTGCGGCTCGGGGCGCACGCTTCGCCATTTCCTCGACGAGGCGAAAAGCGCAGAGTTCTGGGGCTGCGACATCGACGAACCCAGTGTCGACTGGCTGCGTGAGCACCTCGACCCGCCGATCCACGCCTTCAAGAACGCGCCGATTCCCCCTATCTCCCGGCCCAATGGCTTCTTCGACCTCGTTTACGCGATTTCGGTGTTCACCCACCTCACCGACTCCTGGAGCGAGTGGCTCCTCGACCTCCATCGCGTGCTTCGGGATGACGGCTTGCTGATCGCAACCTACATGGGCGAGGGCATGTCCCAATGGCTCGCCGACGAGCCTTGGGATGAGGACAGGGTCGGGATGAACGTGCTGCGTAGCTGGCAGCCCTGGGACGCCGGCGGTCCCTGGGTTCTGCATTCGGATTGGTGGATCCGGGCTCATTGGGGACGCGCCTTCGAGATTCTGGACTTCGTGCATCGACCCAGGATGGGCGGTGAGCTTGGCCGCCACTCGTGGGTGCTGATGCGAAGGAAGCGGGGCAAATTGACACCCTTCGATCTCGAGCGGTTCGAGCCGGGGGAGGAGCGCGAGATCAAGGCACTACGCCATAACCTCCGCCAGCTCAACCACGATGCGGCGAGGGTCATCGCGGCGCGCGACGCGGAGGTTGACGAATTGCGCCGACATATAGGTCATACCGAACAGGCGTTGGAGCGCGCCATCAAGGGTTATGAGGGGTCGATTAGCTGGCGCGTCACCAAGCCGCTTCGAACGCTCGCGGGGAAGCGCAGGGAACGCTGAGCGAGACGCGCCTACGGCTCGAGCTCGGCCGACAGGCGCCCCTCCGCCTCCAGCTTGTCGAGGTGCGCCTGCATGACCATCGCGGCGGCTGGGCGAAGCTGCTCCGGGACGTCGTCCCAGACCTCGGCCAGCAGCGCCGCCCGCGATCGCTCGCCGCGCTCCAGGGCCGCCACAAGACGGCGTTCGCGCATCATCCGGTGCTCGACGTACTCGGACAGCTTCGCGGCCGGGTCGGTGACCCAGGGGCCGTGCCCGGCGCAGATCAACTCCAGGTCCAATTCCTGGAGCCGGCGCAAGGAGTCGAGGTAGGCGCTCAGCGACCCCGCGTCGGGCGGGACGATGCTGAACCCTTCGCCGAGCACCAGGTCGCCGCTGAAGCAGACGCCGTCGGTGAGAAAGCAGAGGTGATCGGTCGCGTGGCCGGGGGTGGCGACGGCGGTCAGCGGACCGTGGCTCTCGCCGTCAGAGAGCTCGATCAGCGCCGCGTCCAGCAGAGACGCCCCGGCGGCGTGGTCCTCGTGGCTGTGGGTGAGCAGCACACCGCCGATGCCTCCTCTCTCGACCGCCGCCGCGCGGATCGCCTCGATGTGCGACTGATCGGCCGGCCCTGGGTCGATCACCATGCAGGGGTCGGAGCCGAACAGGTAGGTGTTGGTCCCCTCCAGCGTCATCGGGCCGGGGTTCGGCGCGATCAGCCGCCCGATCTCCGGATGCCCCGGCGCCAGGTCTATGCAGCTACCTCTTTGCGGATCGCCTCGCGGACGTCCTCGGGCTCCAGCACCACGAGGTCGCCGGCGCCGCGCAGGATCTCGCGCACCAGCCACGGCGTGCCCGCATAGGGCACCTCGACGACGACGGCGCCGTCGGCCAGCTCCTCGACCACGGTGCGCTCTTCGCGCAGCCAGCGTGCCCGCTCGGGCGAGACCCAGACGCGCGCCACGCTCGCGGTCGGCACCTCGCCGTCGGCCATCCAGCCCTCCACTCCGGCGATCTCCTCGACCTCGGGACGGGGCTCGAAGCCCTTACCGGAGAGCTTCGCCTCCTTGATGCGGTCGAGCTTGAAGTGGCGGACCGCCTCGCGGCGCAGGTCATAGCACTCCACGTACCAGCCCTCGCGGCCGTTCTCGAGCCGGTAGGGCTCGACCTCACGGTCGGTGAACTGGTCCTCGTTCTCCTTGTAGTACTGGAGCTCGAGCACCTTGCGCTCGGCGATCGCCTCGTTGACCTTGCGTGCGACCTCGGAGTCACCGCCGCCGCTGGAAGCGATCTCCAGCCCCTCCTCGGAGGGGTCGTGCCCGAGCGCCGCGACGATCTTCTCGCGGGCGGTCTGCAGGCCCGCCTGCGGCAGATGGTCGCCGAACAGGTCGATCGCCGCCACCAGCGCCTTCGCCTCCAATGGCAGCAGGCGCGCGGGCCGCGCGAAGCTGTCGCCGTAGGGCTCGGAGTCGACCTCGATCTCGTCGCCCTGGATCTCCGCGTAGAGGACGTAGGTGCCGCCGCCGAAGTTGACGACGTTGAGCACCTCTATGTCCTCGCGCAGCTCTTCGCTGCTCAGCTTGAGGCGCTTGCGAACCTCGTCCACCGACAGGCGGCCACCCGCCTTGGCGGCCTCGATCAGCAGGCCGGCGAGGGTGATCAGCCGAGCGAAGCGCTCCGGGCGGATCGTCGCCTCGCCGCGGCCGTTGGAGCGACTGCGCCGGCCATTGGCGCGCAGCGGGCGGTCCACTGTGTCGGCTGCCTCGAAGTTGGCGTGGCGGTCTCGCAGCAGCCCCACCCGTTCCTCGGCCTCATTGCGAAGCTCCTTCGGCTCCAGCACCTCGGCGTTGTTGCGCCAGCGCAGCACCCAGGAGATCAGCTCGCGCGGCGACGCGTATGGCGTCTCGAAGATCAGCCCCTTGCCGGGCGCGCGGTCGGCCTTGCGCGCCGGGCGGAACTCCCCGTAGTCGCTGAAGTCGCGCTGCACCAGCCAGGCGACCCGCTCGCGCAGGAACAGCTTCGCGGTGCCCGTCAGGTCCCCGAGCTGCCAGTCGGCGCGCCGCCCGTAGTCGCGGCGGTCGAAGTCCTCGGGCGGTGGGAAGTCGTGCTCGGCCTTGGAGGCGTAGCCGACCTTGCCCTGGATGCGGGAGAGGCGGAACACGCGCACCGCCTCGCGCTCGTACGAGTGGCCGATCAAATAGAACTGGCCGTCGCGGAAGACCAGGTGGTAGGGGTTGACCTTGCGCTTCTCCGTGTCGTCGCGCTCCATCGTGTAGTAGATGAACTCGATCGTCTTGCGGCGCGAGATCGCGGTCTCGATCTTCGAGAGGCGCTGGGACAGGTCGCGGCCCCCAGCCGAAGCCGTGACCGCCATCTCGACCGGCGCCCGCTCCCCCTCGGTGACCGGGTTGGGGTGCCCCCAGGCGACCTGCTGGAGCGCCAGGCGAAGCGGCTCGGCGTAGGCGAACCCACCGTCGGTGAGCAGCGAGAGAGCGGTGCGCAGCGCCGCCAGCTCGTCGTCCGAGAACTTGATCTCGTCCAGGTAGTAGTTCTCGGGCGGCAGCGAGTACAGCTCGGCCTCGAAGAAGCCCTCCCCGGGCTTCTCGACCTGGAGCAGGATCCCGAGGCTCTCCAGCTCGGCGCGGTCGGCGTAGAAGCGCCGGGCGAAGGCGTCGTCGTTCATGTCGCTGTAGCCCTCGACCTCGCGTTTGATCTCCAGCGCGGAGACCGGCCTGCCCTGGGCCATCAGGAACGAGATCAGGGAGAGCTGGCGGATCAGCTTCTCGGTGTCCTTGGCCACGAGCGAGAGGATAGTCAGCGGGTGCAGCAGACCTGCCGGGCAAACGCGCAATTTGCGCTCGCACGGGCCAGCCTGGCATAGCGTTCCGGAAATGGAGAACCCGTAGATATCCGCGGCGTCCTCCCAGGGAACGATCGCCGCCCGAGTACACTCGCCCTCGTGTCTGAGCCGGGTACGTCGCTAGACCCGAAAAGGAGGCTAGACAGCAGTCCCGAGCCGGGTGAGGAACTGGAGCGCCGGAGAGAGGAGATTCTGCGCCTCCGAGACCTGTTGATCGGCAAGGACGCCGAGCTGCGCGCCGCCAAGGCGCATGTCGCCGAGCTTGAGGAGGAGCTGAGGCGCTACACCAGAATCGCTGACCACCTGCGGCATCCCTGGCGCCTTTTCCATGTTGTTCTCAAGCGCCTCCGCGCGCGGCGCAACCCGCGCGATTGACAAGGTGTCCGAGCCACGGTTTTCTGTCGTAACACCGGTGTACGAGACGCCGGCCGATGTGTTGCGCGCGATGCTCGACTCCGTTCGCGCTCAGAGTTTCCGCGATTGGGAGCTATGTCTGGTCGACGATGGCTCTCGGCTGCCACACGTGCGGGCGATCCTCGACCATGCCCAGCACAATGATCCCCGCATCCAGGTCAACTACAGCGACGCCAACGGCGGCATCGTCCAGGCGTCGAACAAGGCCCTGGAGATGGCCAGCGGCGAGTTCATCGTTCTGCTCGACCATGACGACGAGTTACATCCGGATGCCTTGGCGCTGGTTGACGAGGCGATCAAGGAGGTTCCCGATGCCGACTACATCTACAGCGATGAGGACAAGATCGACCTCTCCGGCCACCACAACGACGCCTTCTTCAAACCCGATTGGTCGCCGGAGCGATTCCGGACTCAGATGTACACCGGTCACCTCAGCGTTCTGCGGCGGTCGCTGGTGGAGGACGTGGGGGGCTTCGATCCCGCCTTCGAGGGATCGCAGGACTGGGATCTAGTGCTCAAGGTGACCGAACGGGCGTGTGAGGTCGTCCACGTCCCGAGGGTTCTCTACCACTGGCGCGTTCACGAGACCTCGGCTGCACACCTCGGTGGAGGGGGGAAAGACTGGGCGTTCGAAGCGGGCGAGCAGGCCATTCAGGCCCATTGCGCCCGGATCGGGATGCCCGCACAGGTCGAGCGCGATCCCGCCATCCAGGACATCTACCACCTCAAGCCGGAACTCGACCGCAATCCGACCGTGAGCATCATCATCCCCACCGGTGGTCAGACCGGGGAGGTCTGGTTCGATCCGGTCCTTTTCGTGACTCACTGCGTGGGCAGCATCCTCTCGACGTCGACTTATGATGCCTATGAGATCGTCTGCGTCATCGACGCCTCAACCGATAGAGCCGTGCTCGACGAATTGGTGGACATCGCGGGCGATCGACTTCGCTTCGTGCCCTACGACCGCCCGTTCAGCTTCTCCGCCAAGATCAACCTCGGTGCCATTCATAGTGAGGGTGAGCACCTACTGATGCTTAACGACGACATGGAAGTCGTTACTCCTGACTGGATCGAGCGGCTGGTCATGTACTCCGACCATTCCGGCATCGGTGCCGTCGGCGCTCGGCTTCTCTGGGAGGACGATCGGCTTCAACACGTCGGGGTACTGTTCCACGAGGGTCGCCCATCCCACATTTACCGGGGCTTCTCAGGCAAGTTTGACGGTTACTTTCACAACGTGCTCGTGGCCGAGAACTACCTGGCTATCACAGGGGCCTGCCTGATGACCCCCCGCGACGTCTTCGAGGAAGTGGGTGGCCTGTCGACGACACTGCCGATCAACTTCAACGACACCGACTACTGCTTCAAGGTCTGGGCTACCGGCCGCCGGGTCGTCTATGACCCCGACACGGTTCTGTACCACTTCGAGTCGTCGAGCCGCTCGCCGTACGTCGAGGAGTGGGAGATCAATCGCCTCACCGATCGATGGCTGCCAATGAGCGACGTCGATCCCTTCTCCAACCCGAACTTCCAGGGTGGCGCTCCCGGGAGTCATCCCAGTTCGGAGAGATCTGTGCCTGCTTCAGGGACGCGGCTGCGCGCTGCGCTGCGGCGCCGGCTGGCGAGGACGGGCTGAGCCCGCAGCAATGAACAACACGGCGGATCTGGAAGTGGGGCAGCGCGTTGATGACCTCGATGTGACGTTGCTCGATCAGATCCAAACCCAGACGACGATGGGCGACCGCGAATCATTGCTCGCGCTCCATGCCGCTTGCCGATCGGCCCACGGAGCCTTCTCCTATCTCGAAATCGGTTCCCACCGTGGGGGCTCGCTGCAAGCGCTGGTCAGAGATCCACGCTGCGAGCGCATCGTCACGATCGATGCAAGACCTGAGCGGCAGCCCGATGAGCGCGGCCGCGACTACATCTAGGAGAACAATTCAACCCAGGCGATGCTCGTGAGTTGGAACAACTCCCCGGCGCGGACACGAGCAAGATCATGACGGTGGACGCAAGCACAGAGACGGTCAATCCGACGAGGCTGGGGACCGCGCCGGTGTTGTGTTTCGTCGATGGAGAGCACACCGACGGGGTTGCTGTGAGGGATGGAATGTTCTGCCGGGCGGTCCTGGGCGACCGGGGTGCGATCGCCTTTCACGATGCACAGATCGTCTATCGCGGGATTGCCCAGCTCCTGGCCGAGCTGTCCGCGGACAGCACACCCGTATATCCCTATCTGCTCCCCGACTCGATCTTCGTGATCGAGCTCGGCGCGACGCGTCTACACCAATCTCCGCAGGTCCGAAGCCGCATTGACAAAAACTGGCAAGGATTCCTGTTTGCACTGCAATTCAACGACGGCTACAGAAGAGCCTTGAACCGGCCCCTGGCGCGGACACTTCGACGGCTCCGGCTGCTGACAGTCGAAGGCATCGACGAAGGGGCTTAGGTGGATTTCCTCAAGAGCCTGCTCGGAATGTTCACCTCGAGCGTGCTGCGGCTCGCGGTCAGCGTGGGAATCCTCGTGGCCGCCTACTTCTTCATCGTCAGGCCGGTGCTCGACACCACCAACAAGGCGATCGACTCCGCCAACACGGGCTTCGGAGCGGTGAACTCCAACATCGGCCGGGAGATCCAGCGCTCGATCCGCCAGACCAACCGCCATGTGCAGCGCCAGATCAATCGGTCGGTGCGCCAGTCATCTCCCAACTCGGCACGCCAGAAGAAGCTGCTGCACTGCGTGCAGCACGCGCACGGAAACGTGAACCGCATCCAGCGATGCGGCCGGCGCTTCTAATCCACAGTCGAGCTAGGCGGCTCGCGAGCCGAAGAAGGCCGAGCCCTCGAGCGCCCGGTCGAAGCTGGACCACGACTCGCCGTCGGGCAGCTCGCGCTCCAGACGATCGAAGCTGCCCAGCTTGCCGCCGAGGTTGTCGATCGCGTGGACCAGCGCCGCCTCGCGGGTCGCTGGCACCACCGGTGAGCCGTGCTCGAGCGCCCCGTGGTGGGAGAGGATGATGTGCAGGACCGCCTGCGCGAGGTCGGCGTTGAAGCCGCCGATCTCCTCGATCTCGCGTCGCACCTTGTAGTAGCCGAGCGGGATCTCGCTGTTCAGGCGACCGGCGTCGGTGAGCTCGATCGCCAGCGGATCGTCGTTGTAGGCCTCGGTCTTGCCGATGTCGTGAAGTAGCGCGCCGGTCACCGCGACGTCGCGGTCGATGCCCGGGAACAGCGCCGCGGCGGCACTCACCGCTTGGGCCACCGAGACGGTGTGCTCGAGCAGGCCATGACGGTAGGCCTGGTGGTAGTGCTTGGCGGCGGGCGCTTCTCGGAAGCGCTGCCAGGCAGCCGAGCCGGAACCAAAGAAGCGATCGAGCAGCTCCCGAAGCTGAGGGCGCTGGACCGTCTCGATCAGATCGCGCAGGTCCGCCTCGAGGCGATCGACCGAGAGCTGCGGGCCGGGCGCGAGGTCGTCGGCGCTAAATTCGTCGCCGCGAGCGGGACGCAGCTCGAGCACCTTGATCTTGGCGCCCCACTTGTCGCTTTGCTCGAAGGTCCCGGTGACGTGCAGCGCGGAGCCCGGCTCGGCGAGGCCGTAGCGGTCCTCGGCCTCCTCCCAGCAGACCGCCTCGATCGAGCCGCTGCGATCGCCGAGCACAAGCCGCAGGAACGGTTCGCCATTTCGCTTCTGGCGCAGGTCGCGCTCGCGCACTGCGAATACCGCCGCCACGCGCTGCCCGGCCTCCAGCTCACGGATCGTCAGACGTCCGTTGGGGGAGTGCCCGTTGGTGTGCTGCTCGGCGTCGAATGTGGTCTGCTCCGCCATACGCAGTTCACGGTAGAGAAGGGGGCGGACGGCGACGGCTCGCCCCTGGCGTCGGTGGATAGCCTCTGCGGTGATGAAATCGACGCGCAGCGAAGCGAGCTGAGATGGGAGCCAAGGACCTCGATGGGACCGTGCTGGTCAGCGGCGGGACCGGGGCGCTGGGTCGCACCGTGCTCCGCGAGCTGCTCGACTCGGGCGCACAGGTCGTCTCCACCTGGATCGCCGAGCGCGAGGTCGACGCGGTCCGCGAGGAGCTCGGCGAGCCGGATAATTTGGAGCTGGTCCAGGCCGACCTTTCGAGCGATGAGGGCGCGACGGCCGCGGTCGAGGCGGCGTCGGCCGGGTCCCTCGCCGGCCTGGTCAACCTGGCCGGGGGCTTCGCGTCAGGCGGGCGTCTGCACGAGGCGCCGGAGGAGGAGTTCGAACGCCAGCTGGAGTCGAACCTGATGACCGCCATGAGGCTGACCCGGGCGGCGCTTCCGAAGCTGATCGAAGGCGACGGCTCGGTGGTCTGCGTCGGCACGAAGGCGGCGCTGGAGCCGTTTCCGGGCGCCTCCGGATACGTGGTCTCGAAGGCGGCGCTGCTGGCGCTGGTCCGAACCCTGGCGATCGAGTACCGCGACGACGGTGTGCGGGTCAACGCGATCCTGCCCAGCGTCATAGATACCCCGGCGAACCGCGCCGCGATGCCCGACGCCGACCACTCGAGCTGGGTGCCGCCGGCCGAGATCACCCGCGTGATCCGCTTCCTTCTCTCAGCCGACTCGGCGCCGGTCTCAGGGGCGCTGGTCCCGGTCTACGGGCGAGCCGGGTAGGTGCCGCGCAGCCGCCCGGCCGAGTTCGAGGTCAGCTCGCTCGTCCCCGCTTCGCCGGAGCAAGTGTGGGAGCGGATCATCACCCCGGCGGGCATCAACCACGAGCTGCGACCGTGG
>JBBPIN010000009.1:0-10851 GCA_038040285.1 Actinomycetota bacterium | reverse complement strand
AGTGTGGGAGCGGATCATCACCCCGGCGGGCATCAACCACGAGCTGCGACCGTGGATGCGGATGACCCTCCCGCGCGGCTTCGAGCGGCTCGACCCCGAGTCGGTCGAGCTGGGCAAGCCGATCGGGCGCAGCTGGGTGCTGCTGCTCGGGCTGCTGCCGTTCGAGTACGACGACGTCACTCTGGTCGAGCTGGAGCCGGGGCGGCGCTTTCTGGAGCGCTCGCCGATGCTCAGCCAGCGCTCCTGGCAGCATGAGCGAATCGTCGAGCCAGCAGAAGGCGGCTCGCGAGTCACCGACCGGATCCGCATGGAGCCGCGATTCGGGATTCCGGCGGCGCCGCTTCGGCCCGTCTTCCGCGCCGTCTTCCGCCATCGCCACCGGCGACTGCGCGCCTGGTTCGCGAACTAGGAAGTAGTGGCGAGGGGCGGAATCGAACCGCCGACACCACGATTTTCAGAAGTCAGCGAGAACGAGGAGAATTGGTCGTGGTTGCAGGGCCTTTCGTAACGCATCCAGCAGACAAGTTACCCCCTGTTTCCGGGGATTTCGGCCACGTTTGGGCCACGAACACAGACCTCGTGGCCCGATCGGAGCACGACTTTAGCCCCCCAGATCAGCCACGCGCCGACGCAAATCGGCTCGCCCCCCGGCGATGCAGCGATTGACCTTAGTGAAGCGCCTCCTACCTACCGAATCAGCAGCGGCGTGCCGATCGGCATGAGGCGCCATAGTTGAGCCACCGCCGGGTTCTGGACGCGTATGCAGCCGTGGGATGGCCGGCCGGGGATCAGGAGCGGCTCGTTTGTGCCGTGGATGCCGATGACCCCGCCGCCGGGCCAGTCGCTGAGAACGGAATAATCGCTGCTGCCAAACGCCACGGGCCCATAGAGGCCGCCGGGGTCGGGCGTCTTGAACTTCTCGCGGATCCAGAAGTGCCCCGTCGGCGTGGGAGTGTTCGGCTTGCCGATCCCGACTGGGGCGCTCCAGAGCTGCCGGCCCCGCTTATAGAGGGTTGCGCGCAGCTTCGGGCGATCCACGACCAGCAGAGTCCGCACGCGGTAGAGGGGGCCAAGCGCCGAGTCGCGGACCCACCCCGTCCGTCCGTTCGGGCGCATCGGAATGCGAACCTCAAGCCAGGTGTGCCCGTTCGAATCGCTCCAGCTGCGCAAGACCAGATAGACCTCCGGGAACCCGTCCTCGGTGAGATAGTGGGTCGGCCCGATCTGCCCCGCGCGCGGCGTCGGCAGCCAGCGGATCGGCGCCCTTTGCACGGGGTGCGCCCAGCGCGTTAAGGTCCGTTCGTCGGAGAGGCGAACGCTGCCCTTGACGGCAGACGCGCTGCCCGCGCTCGCCGATGTCGGGAGCGCGAGCGCCACCAGCAGGGCGAAGGCCAGGGCTCCGAGGCGGGTCCGCGACGCGGCCCCGCGCCTTGCCGTCACCGATCGGCTGGCGCCGATCACAGCGTCACCAAAGCTCAGCCCGTGAAGTTCGGGCTCGGCACCGCCGGAGCGCAGCGGCGGAAGCTCCGGCTCGCCACGCCGCGCCGGCCGTTGAGATCAACCGCCACCACTCGGATCGTGTTGCGCCCGGAGCGCAAGCCCGCGACGCTGACCCAGACCGAGAACTGCTTGCGGGTGCTTCGCTTGATCAGCTTGCCGTCCACAAAGACATCGACTCTTCGCATCCGCCGCGACGCGTCGTGGATGCTGATCTTCGCTCTGAAGCCGTGGTCGGTGCAGAGCGCGCCGGCGCCGGGGACCCCGGTGATCTGCACGGCCGGCTTGCCGCCACCACCACCACCAGCGCCACCGCCGGTCGCGCATTGGGCCCGCGTGATGGTGTCGTTGATCAGCGTGACGGCGCCGTTTCGGGCCAGCAGCCTGCCGTCCACCGTGACGCCGCTATCTAGCGAAATCGATTGCAGCGCCAGGATGTTTCCGACGAAGGTGGAGCTCGTGCCAAGGGTTGCGGATGAGCCGACCTGCCAGAAGAGATGGCACGGCTGGGCGCCGTTTATCAGCCTCACCTGAGAAGCCGATGCGCTGATCAGCGTGCTTGCCGTCTTGAAGATGAAGACGGCATTCGGGTTGCCCTTGGCATTCAGCGTGAGCGTCCCCGTTATGCCAAAGGTTCCCGACAGGGAGTCGTAGACGCCAGGCGTCAGGGTTTGGCCGCCGAGTTCGGTAGCCACCGTGCTAGCCGGTCCTTGTCCAGCCGCGTTGTTATACGCGGTGGTCAGGTCGGCTTGGGCCTGCGCTGCCGAAGCGTCGGCCTGGTGAGTTGACCCGTTCACCGTTCCGTTCGGTGCCCCCCCAAAGCCAGTCACCGAAGGAGTTGGAGAGCTACCAAGATCCCCATTGATCACGCTGGGACCGGTGTTGGTGACCCCGGAGCCGGCCAGAACCGCAAAGCTGTCGGCCGTTCCGAGGCCTACCGCCGTCGCCGCCTGGGAGCTGCTCGCGAGCGCCAGCGTCACGACCAATGCGAGCGAGATGATCCCGATTGCGCCCAATCTCATGGCGGCCCGCGAAGCGAAGTGTGGGCGTCCCGCAAGGGACTTGTTCGCGCGCTCGGTGTGGGTTGACCCGTACGGCTGCTTGACCTTCATGGATGCTCCTCGCTGGGCTTGACACGCCCTCTGGCCTATGCGGCCCCCGACCAGCCCGCTGCGGCCAATCGCCTCTGATTTCTTCGACCAATCGCCTGTTGATCCTTCTGAGAGCCGCACAATCGAATATTTATTGTGTCCGCAGGGCCGCGCAGAGCCCAATTGAGATTCGAACCCACGAGGCGCCTGACGACGCCTAACGGTTTTCGAGACCGGTGAGGAGAGGGCTCAATCTGGCTTGTGGAGCCAAGTCGCGAAGTCGGGGGGAATGCCAGGGGGAATGAAATCGAGGTCAGTACTGGCCGATGCGGCCGTCAGGGAAGAAGCTCAGGCGCCACCGTAATCCCGAAGGCGGTCGCGGCCTTGAGGATCAGCCATGGAGGAAGGGCCTGGGAGTCCGCCGAGCCAAGCGGGGTGACGCCCGCCTTTCCGAAGAGAGCAATCGAGCGAAGCTGGGCCGCTGGATCGTGGCGTGCCGTGTAGCGGATTCCATCAAAGCCGGCTGCCGCGAAGGCAGCGGCCCAGAGGCGGGTTTTCTCGTACTCGACGGTTACCGAGAGCTCCACTGTGATCCCGAACCTGCCGAGTGCGCTGCGCGCGGTGAGGTCCGCGAGGCGGAGCTGCCCGTCGATTTCGAGGTTGCTCAAATGACGAGCGCGGAGTGCTCTGAGCGGGATCGCCCGCCCGGGGGCGATCAGCGGACCGAAGTGCTCGACGAAAGCGCCCAAGTGGCTGTCGCTCCCGTAACACGTGCCCTCGGGCGCGGCAAGATCGAACCGTCCCCCGTCCCCAGCGGAGGCGAAATACCACGGCTCCCGCTGACGATGTACGCGCAACAGGCTCACCGGGGGTCCGAGCACCGCCTCCGGGAAGCCTTCAAGGCTCTCAGGCGGGTCGGGGGCCTGCACGTCGCTAGTGAGAGAGGGCGGCTGCAGCCTCCGCCCCAGCACCGAGGAGTGGCTCAGCTGGGCGCCGCTCGGCCATCCACGCCGCCGGGGAGAGACCCTCGAGCGGTGGCTGAGGAGTCGTCATGTAGCTGGCAAGCTCCCAGGAAGAGAGTTCGCGGTCGCGGAAGATGTGGATCAGGTCACGGATCTCGGGATACGGCGCTCGCGTGCTCTCATCGATCTGGAAGAGCGGATAGCGAACCTTTCCGCGGGCATCGCGGAGCGCCAAGAACGTGCCACGCGAGACGCGCTGGGCAAGCGCCTCGCGACTGATCCCGCCGAGCAGGTCCCGGATCTCCGAACTGGTCAGCAACGGACCGAGCTGCTCAGACCAGATGGTGGGACGGGGGATCGCAAGCGCAGCGGCTTGGCCGATGGCCTCGGGATCCATCCCCTCCGAACCGAGCCATCCGGCGTCACCGTGTTCGCGCACGTCGGCGATCATGCGCTCAAGGGCCTCGATGAAGCCCTTGACGATCAGATCCTTTTGCCGTTCTTCGGTGCTAGCAGGCATGACGTGAGGGTAGCGAGTAGCGTCAAGGGTGTCAAGGGTCGATGTTCTTTCGTGCCCGCGACCCGATCAGGATTCCGCAATCACGCTCTAACCGCGATGAATGGTGCCCCTGGCTTGGACAGATCCGGAACTTTGCAGCGGCATTTCCGGAACAGCTAAGAGCCAGATCCGGAACAACTGCCCGGTCAACCCCGGACGGGCCTCGCGATCCTCCTACTCGACGACCTCTCGGCGCTCGCTGGTGAACTCGACCCGCAGCATGGCTCCCAGGATGTGGTCAAGGACCCGTAGGGTAGTAGGCGCTCACCGGCGGCGGACGGTAGCGGTTGGCTCGGCGAACGAACCGAGCTCAGCCGGTGGCGCTGTCTTTGCCGCGCGTCCGCTGAGCGAGGAAGGCGTCGAGCAGATCGCGGGCTCGCTCCAGCTCGCCGGGCAGCGTGTGGGTGTAACGGCGCAGCGTGATCGGCGCGGCGCCAGGTTGGTTCTCCGGCGTCCGGTGGCCCATGAGCTGGGACGCTACCTTCGGGGTGACGCCCGCGTGGTCGAGCCAGGTCGCCGCAGTATGGCGAGCCTCATGCAGGCCTATTGGCTCCATGCCCAACTCGCGCGCGCTTGTGCACATGCTCCTCAAGGTGGCCGAGAGCCAGCAGGCCCGAGCGGTAACCGTGGCGTCGCGCCGGGCAGACCTTGCCCTTCCTTGGACGACTCTGCGCGATCCAGGCTCGCCGCAGCATCGAACGAAGCTGCGAGATGAGCGGCACGACGCGCCAGGATCCCCTGGCTTGCGTCCCTCCTCGTCGCCCGCGAGCTCGATCGCGAGTGGCGAGGGGCGGAATCGAACCGCCGACACCACGATTTTCAGTCCTGGGTGGCGTTTGCGGCTGTTCGCTGCTGATGCCCATTTCCCCCGCTAATCATCGCATTCTCGCCTGGGTCGCTTGCGGCTGTTTCCGTGCGTCCTGTTGACCCAGCGTTGACCCGGGCGCCTCAAACGGGGTGTTAGTTCTGGGCAGGTTAGGTATCGCCGTCACGGCGGCGTCGAGAAACGCAGCATCGCCGACGCCCTCGTCCATCAAGTGGATGTAGCGCCGCAAGGTGAACGCGGGGTCCGAGTGGCCGAGCCAGGCGGCCACTTGCTTCACGTCGCGGCCCGCCTCGAACAGGAGGGACGCGCAGGTGTGCCGGAAGCTGTGGAACGTCACCCACGGCAGCCCTGCGGCGTCCCGACCGGGCACAAGCACCCGGCGCCGTAGGTTGCCGTCGGAGAGCGGAAGCCCGTGCGGGCTCGTGAACACCCGCTCCGTTCCCGGCCTGTCGGCCCCGTGCGCCCACAAGCGGCGAGCCATGCCCGGAGACAGCGGCACGTCGCGCCGTGAGTGTTCCGTCTTGAGTTCGCCGACCTCGCCTCGACAGTCCTGGCGCCGTATCCGGAGCCGTTGCCGGTCCTCGAACTCCACGTCTCCCCACTGCAGCCCGATCAGCTCACTGATCCTCAGGCCGCTATGGGCCAGCAGCTCGAATAGGAGCCGCCACTCGTCGGGCAGATGACCGAGCAGCCGGGTCAGCTCGGCCCGCGTCAGCGCCCGCGCCTCCTTGTCGTCCACAGGATCGCGGCTATTCGCAATTCGCAGCCCGCGCGTCGGGTTGAATCGAATCGCGCCGTCCTCAACTGCAGTCGCATACATCGCCTTGACCGGAGCCAGGATCGCCCGGATGCTCGCCGGTCGCAAGCTGGCGCGCTCAAGATGGCCGACGAAGGCGCGCACGTCCGGCGGCTCGACTTCCTCCAAGCGCCGCCCCCGGAAGTAGGGGATCGCGCATCGTTCGAGGTCGCGGCGGTAGGTGCGCCGCGTGCGCTCAGCCAGCCCGCGAGCCGTCCGGCCTCGATAGCTGTCGAGCCAGCGCCGCGCGTAGTCCTCGAATGGCTCCCGGCTCGCCGGTCGCGTGTCGCCAGCGGCGCGGCTTCCCTTCGCCTCGCGGGCCTCAGCCAGCGTTGGGAACGTCGCGGTGTGCTGGCGGCCACGGTGGCGCCACACGACGACGTATGCGCGGCAATCGCAGCGTCCGCCCGCGCAGGTGGTCAAGTGGCGGACGAAAATGCCGGGGCTCTTGGTGCGTTGCAGCTTGCCAGCCATTCAGATCCTTTCGGTCGCGGGGTAATCGCCTCGGTCGTCAACGGCCCGGTTGAGCATGAGCCAGTCGGGACGCTGATTCTTGGTCGGCCAAAAGCGGTAGCCGTCGAGCCGAACGTAGCGCCATGGCTGGCCCCAGAAACGCTCGACGTAGCCCACCCGATTGATCAGCTCGACGGCCCAAATGAAGTCGTCCTCTGGCAGGTCCCGACCCCGGATCGAATACTCGTGCGGGTGCTCGGGCACCGACGCGGCGAAGGTCCACCTCGCGCCCTCGGCGATCTGCCGAAACCGGCACAGCTCATCGGCGGTCATGCCGCTACTCATCGAGGTCTCCTCGCGCGCCCGCTCCCCAGGTCCCCCACCCAAGGGGACGCGATATCGGGATTTTATCCGGGATCATGTGGGCGAGTTCAGTTCCGGCTCGCCGCCTGCGCCGAGTACGGGTCATCGGCCACACGGTCGAGATACCAGCGACCGGAGGGCTCGAAGATCAAGCAGGCCCCCTTGCCGCGGAGGTCCGCGACCCGGACCCGCTGGCCGTCTTTGGTCGGCAGCGTGGCGGGGTCGGAGTTTTCGATGATCTCGTCGACCGGCCCGGTCATCTCGAGGTCGTCACCGTTCATCGAGAACATCACGCTGGCGCCGTCCACCACCATCGCTTCTCGACCGTCGTCGAGCATCTTGAACTCGGCGTGTAGAGGGTCAAGCGTGGGTGCCGCCGGCAACCGCTCCTCGATCGCGTCCACGAGCTTCTTGCGCCGCTCCTCGCGGCTGGGCTCCTCACGGTCTGGCTTGTCTGGGTTCATTGCTCCTCCTATCGGGGTCTGTTCATGGCCTGCGGCCTCCGCCATCGCGGAGCCAGGCATCAAGCTCCGAGCGCCGGGCGATCAGCGCCGAGCCGTCGTGGTGGACGGCGAGGCGCCTCGCCGAGGCGAGTGCGTAGACGCGGCTCCGAGGGGCACCGATGTAGTCGCCGATGGCCTCGGCGCCGCGGAGCCAGCCGTCGTCGGTCGGCCCCTGGCGCTCGGCGAGGATGGCCGCGACCCGCTCGGCGATGGCGTCGATCAGCTCGGGCGGCAGGTCGAGGGTGAGCAGCGGGCCGGTCATCGCTGCCGCTCCAAGTAGACGAAGCGGTGATCGCCGTAGCATCTGCCGCCGCAGGCGGTCTGGTCGATCGCGCGCTTGGCGAGAAGGGCGCTGGCCTCGGTGCGGTAAAGCTCGACCGTGAGCACGTTGCAGTAGGCAAGCGACGCCCACGGCCCGTTACCGGCCACCCAGATCGCCTCGGGCCAGAGACAGCGGGCCAGGGTGCGATAGGAGCGATGGCGGTGCAGCGGGCACGCCACAACCTCGGGCACCTCGTTGCTGGTCACGAGTCCGCCTCCTCCGGCCGCGGCTGAGCGGTGCCGGTGCCATCCCCTTTAGGGGTGGCACCTGGCACCCTCGCCCGAACCCAGGCACCTTCATCGGTCTGCTCAGCTCGTCCCTGCTCGGCAAGCAGCTTCAATGCCCGCCGAACGGAGCCGTCCTTGGGCGGGCGGCCAACGGCCTTTGCGAGCGAGGCAAGCTGCTTCGGCTCGACGGTCAGCAGGTGGGCCAACTGCTCGGCGAGCTCATCCCGCACCGGTGCCTCGCTCCCCTTGCCGACCAGGTCGCTAATCGTCTGGTCACCCTCCTCGGCGTCCGCGACAACCGGCATCTCGAAGCCGTGGCCCGCCAGCTCGAACGTCTCGACGCCGATCCGAAACTCGAATGAGCGGGGCGCTGCCGAGTGGTTGCCCTTGCCGCGGACAAGCACCCTCCGATCCTTGTCCTGCGGATCGAGACCGAGCAGGAGGCTCGAACGCGACACGGCATTGAACTGGTGAGAGCCTGCGACCAGCTCGCGGAAGCTCCCGGCCCGGGCCTTGATCGGATGCAGCAGGCCGACCGCGGCGATGCCATGCGCGCCCGCCACCCGGCGCAGCGGCATCATCGCCTGTCGGACGTTCTTTGGGTTGTAGACGCCGGAGCCGTCCTTGCCGCCGTTCACGTGGTCAAGAAGCTGATCCAGCACGATCAGCCCGATGCCCTCCCTCTCGACGGTCACGGCCAGGTCCTCGGCACGAGCGGTGAAGTCATCGAGGAACTCGCCGTCGTCCAGTGTGCGCAGGCGCTCCAAGTCGCCGCCCGCGGCATGCACGCGGGGCACCCAGACGGACTCGAAGCCGTCCTCGTCGCCGATGATCAGGACGTTGATCGGGTCGCCGTGAAGATCGCCGTCGAGCTCGCCGCGGGTTGCCTTGCCTATCACCCACGCCATCACGGTGCCCTTGCCGATCGACTCCTCCCCGACGACTAGGGACGGCAGGCCGAGAGGGACTCGTTTGCGCCACAGCCACCGAACCGGTCGGATGCGCTCCTCGATCACGCCGCGGATGCGCAACCCCGGCCGCTCGCCTAGCTGCTCGCAGCGGAGGCACTGGCCGAAGTCCTCGATCGAATCGTCGATGCGCCCACACTTCGGGCAGCGCAAGGGCGCGCTCACGACCACCTCCCCGCTGTCCGCCTCCGGGCTGGCGGGGCGCCTAGTGAACCGGGTAAGTCAGGGTCGTCGCTAGACGACGAGCTGCTGCGGGTGCCCCGCCGGGAGCCACGGGAATGGAGCGGGCGGCGACCAGGGGCGCGAAGATGGCCGCGAAGATGGCCGGGCCGCCGCGGAACGTGCCAGCGCCGGATCGTCTCGCGCTCGCGGGCTGCTGCGGCAAGAACCTGGTTAGCCGAGCGGGCGAGGTGCATCGAAGTCCTTCTGAAGAAAGTGCGTCATCGCGTCCCAGTATCTGCCTATGCCCGGACAGAAGAGCAGCGCCGGCCTGTGAAGGGGGCCGGCGCTTGATGACGCTCTTTCAAGTCGGCGCCGATGAAAGCGGGCCAACGAGGAGGACTACACCAGGCAGCGTAGCGACCGCTGCCGACGCAACCTCACCACTGTCGGGGCCGGGTGAGGGCAAGACCCGGGGCACCTGCCGCAGGGCTTTAGAACGGCTCTCAGGGCGAGGTCGGTCGGGGCGCCCTTGGCTACTCGCCAGGGGCGCGCGGCGGGCCCTGCAGGACGTGAATCGGAACTGCGTTCGTTTCTCCGTCGAGGTCGGATTCGAGCATGTAGGTGCCCTCCTCCGCGGCCTCAAACTGCGCGATGGTCGGCAGCATGATGGTCGCCAAGTACTCCGGCTTGTGCTGCTCTCCCTCAGCGACGATCTCGCCGGACATTTCGCTCAGCACGTTCCCCTGGGTGTCACGGATCAGATTGCGGAGCGTGTGGGGATTGTCGGGCCCGAGCTCGTCCTGCATCGCGGAAAAGCGCATGGCAAGAAACACCTGGACCGGGGCGGGAAACTCCGCTACCCAATACGTGTCGCTGCCCGCCCCGACAAGCGTGCCGAGGTTGTCGTGGATCTCGACGAATCGACAGGGAATGATCCAGTCGATCCGCAAGGCCCGGGCTTACTTAGAGGCGCTCTGCGCCGTCGATGCCTGCTGCGCGGCGATCAGCTCGTCAAGGGGGCGCTCACCGTTGACGCCTGCCGCGGCGCCCGGCTGAATGACGAGGACCTTCTTGTTGATGTGGTCGAAAACCGTGATCGGGATCTGCATGGGGCGGAACCTCCTTCTCTCCTCTTCGACCGATTCTATGCCTATATGTAGCGTTCCTGCTCCGATTTACGCCATTTTGGGTATGGGGGTGGACGCCTATCCGTGCCTGGGTTCAGCGCAGGCGGGCGTCGGAAATCTTGCCAGCCTCGATCTCAGCGATCTCCGCCCGCCGCTTGCGCACCGCTTCCAGCTCGCGGTGAAGGCTCACCGCTAGTTCGTCGCACCGCTCCGCGACCGCGAAGCTCGGATTTGACACCGGCTGGCCCTGCGAGCCCTTGACGGTCGGCTGCCCCAGCGCCTCCTGCAGCGCCGCCTGAGCGGCCTCGACGTTGGACCTGTACCTGCCGAGGAGTTCGGCCTCCTCGCGCTCTAGGTCGTCGGCTGTCGGCTCAGAGGCCATCGAAAAAGGCGCGGTTTACGAAAATGGGCTGGAACTCGTGGCAGGTTGTGGGGAGGTGGTGAAGGTGAATGGAGCCCCTCGCCCGCGGTGTGATCTTCGGTCCCCCCCGTCGGTGCCGAAGCGAGATACTGCGCGGGCGATGTCGCAGGAGAACATCGAGGTCGTTCGCAAGGGGTATGAGGCATTTGCGAGACGCGATATAGAGACAGTCCTTGCCGGACTCGACCCAGCAATCGAGGTACGCACTGGCGCTGGCGCGGAAGTCATGGGCGAAGAGCTGTACCACGGCCATGCGGGGTTCCTGAAGTACGCCCAGGCCTGGCTGGAAGCCTGGGACGAGTACCAGTTGATCCCCGAAGAATTCGCCGATATTGGCGACTACGTGGTGACCGTTTATCGGGCCGTTGCTCGCGGGAAGGGCAGTGGGATCACGGTCGAAGACCGGTTTGCTCATCTCTGGACAATCCGCGACAGCAAAGCCGTGCGGCTGGAGGTATTTGCGGAGCCTGATCAAGCCCTCGAAGCCGCCGGGCTGTCGGAGTAGGGAGATACTGCGCGGGCGATGTCGCAGGAGAACGTGGAGGTGCGCAACGAAGCTGTGCGGAGGTTCCTT
>JBBPIN010000008.1:0-85424 GCA_038040285.1 Actinomycetota bacterium | reverse complement strand
TTAAAGCGGTACGCGAGCTGGGTTCAGAACGTCGTGAGACAGTTCGGTCCCTATCTGCCGTGGGCGTTGGAGAGTTGAGGGGAGTCGTCCCTAGTACGAGAGGACCGGGATGAACGCACCTCTGGTGTACCAGTTGTCCTGCCAAGGGCACTGCTGGTTAGCTACGTGCGGATCGGATAACCGCTGAAGGCATCTAAGCGGGAAGCCGACCTCGAGATGAGCTCTCCCATCCCCTTGAGGGAGTAAGACCCCTGGTAGACCACCAGGTTGATAGGCCGCCGGTGTACGCGCAGCAATGCGCTCAGCCGAGCGGTACTAATGGGTCGAGGGCTTGACGGATATTTATTTCCCTAGGTTTGTGCAGTTTTCAAGCTCCGCCGGGGCCGCGGTCTCGCCGGTTTTCCGGTGGCGAATAGCGAGGGGGAAACACCTCTTCCCATTCCGAACAGAGCAGTTAAGCCCCTCAGCGCCGATGGTACTTGGCGGGCAACCGCCTGGGAGAGTAGGTCGCCGCCGGTTCTTCACTTCAGGGCCGCCCATCCGGGCGGCCCTTTTCTTTGGGTTGAGAGAGGGCGGGGCGGGCGGTCGAGTCGCGGGAGGCGAGCCGCGACGGCTGAATGCCTAGCGCCGCGTGGCAGCGAGCCCGGCGGAGCCCCGCGAGTGCTCGGGAAGGCGATTCGCTCGCCTCCTCCCAGGCCGGCACTGCGGCGGCTCCGCGACGGGCTCGAGCCCGTACTCGCCGAGGGTGGCGAAGTCGATTAGGAGATCAGCGGCGTCGGCGAGCCGCGCGGTGAGCTGTCTGCCTCGTCCATTCATGGGTGGGAAGCTAGGGCGGAGTGCGGACAGAACGGGTCATTTGCAGGGGTTCTTGCATCTTAGGCACGGATAGCGCGGTCACCGCCCGCGCCGCCCAAAGCTGTGGGCGGCGGGCGCGACCGCGGCCAGCTCTTCGGGGAGCGGCTCCCAGTCGCTGCGCTCACGCCCGGTCTCACGCCCGATCGGCGGCTCGATGTGCCTCACCTCGGCGAGCGGCAGGTCCGGACGCTCGAGTCGGGCGAGGTGCGAGACGACGACGTTGATCGCCCCCTGACGGCGTTCGAGGCGCCCGCTAGCCCGCACCAGCGGCGCCGTGCGGACCTCCACGCGGTGACGCTCGAAGACCGGGGGAGGGACGACCAGGTTGATCGTCCCGGACTCGTCCTCGAGCAGCATGAAGACGACACCCTTCGCAGTCGCCGGGCGCTGACGCGCTACGACCATCCCCGCAACCTCGACCGCGCCGCCGTCGGGCATCCTCTTCAAGTCGAGGCTGAGCGCCACGCCGGGTCCCAGCTCGTCCCGCAGCAACTCCATCGGGTGGTCGCCGAGCGTCATGCCGGTCGAGCGGTAGTCGGCCAGGACCCACTCCCAACGCCCCAGCTCGGGCAGCTCGGGCGCCGCGGGTGGCTCCAGCGACAGCGAGAGCTGGGTCCCGGCCGGGATCCGCTGCCCGCCGGGCGCCGTCCCCAACCTCCACAGTGCCGCCCGTCGGCCACCTGGCCCTAGCTGGTCAAGCGCCCCCGCCCAGGCGAGCCGTTCGAGCCCATCGCGCCCTGCCCCCGAGCGCGAGGCCAGATCCGCGATCCCTCGGTACGAGCCGTTGCTCTCTCGCTCCGCGACCAGCGCCTTCATCTCGTCCTCGACCACCCCGTTGACGTACCCGAGTCCGACCCGGACGCCGAGAGTGGGAAGGGGGTGTGGGGCGTCGTCCGAACGTTTTGCGCCCGAGCGATCGCGGCTCAGCACGGAGACCGTGCGGCCCCCAGAGCGAGTGGCGAGTGAGGACGACGTACCGCACCCCTCCAAACCCTCGACGTGGCAGAGGACCTGACTGCGATTGACATCGGGAGGTAGGACAGAGATCCCCCGCCGCTGCGCCTCGTGCACGAGCGCATCAGGGGGATAGAAGCCCATCGGCTGCTCGTTGAGCAGCGAGCAGAGGAACTCCGGCCCGCGATGCTCGCGCAGCCAGGCTGACTGGTAGGCGAGCAGCGCGAAGGCCGCCGAGTGCGCCTTCGGAAAGCCAAAGCCCGAGAAGCCCTCGATCTGGGCGAAGACGCTCTCCGCCACCGCACGCCGCACGCCGCGCCCGACCGCACCGTCGATGAAGCGCTCGCGATAGGCGAGGATCGCGGCCTCGGACCGCTTGCGGCTCATCGCCCTGCGCAACCCCTCCGCTTCGCCGGCGCCGAAACCGGCCAGCGCCATCGAAACCTCGATCACCTGCTCCTGGAAGACGATCGCCCCCAGCGTCTCCTCCAGCACCGGGCGCAGCGACGGATGCTCGTAGGGCACTTCGTACCGGGGGCATTCGCGCAGCATGCGCCGCCGCTCGATGTAGGGGTGCACGGCGCCGCCCTGGATCGGTCCCGGGCGCACCAGCGCCACCTGCACCGTGAGGTCGTCGAGGTTCTGGGGCAGGGTGCGCGGCAGCATCTGCATCTGCGCCCGGCTCTCGATCTGAAACACGCCTGTCGTCTCGGCGCGGCGAATCGCCTCGTAGGTCCTGTGGTCGTCGAGCGGTATGCGCGAGAGGTCCAATCGCTCGCCGCGCGTCCGCGCCACCTCCTCCACGCAGCGCTCGACCGCGGACAGCATCCCCAGCCCCAGCAGGTCGATCTTCAGAAAACCGGCGTCGGCGCAGGAGTCCTTGTCCCACTGCGCGATCTGCCGCCCCTCCATCGCCGCCGGCACGACCGGGCAGATCTCGACCAGCGGTTGGGTCGAGAGCACCATCCCGCCCGGGTGCTGGGACGCGTGGCGCGGCAGACCGAGCGCCTCGCAGCCGAGCTCGACCAGCCGGCGCCAGCGCACCGACGCGGCCCGCCGATCGCCGATCGCCGCCGCCACGTCGCGCTCGATCGCCTGCGGCCCGCCGTAGAAGTCGACCATCCGCGCCACCCGCTCGATCTCGCCCGGCGGCAGGCCGAGCGCCTTGCCGAGATCGCGCACCGCGCCGCGCGGGCGGTAGGTGGGAAAGGCGGCGACGAGCGCCGAGCGATCCGTCCCGTAACGCTCGTGCACACGGGGAATCAGCTTCTCGCGGATGTCGCGCGGGAAGTCGAGGTCGATGTCCGGCACGGCGCTGATCTCCTCGTTGAGGAAGCGGCCCGCAAATAGCCCCGCCTTGACCGGATCGACGTGCGAGAGGCCGGTCAGATAGCAGACGATCGAGCTGACGCTGGAGCCCCGCCCGCGCCCCGGAGGCAGCACCGACCGCGCCGAATCCGGCCCGCGCACCTCGGCGGCGACCTCGCGCGCCAGCTCGAGCATGTCGCGGTGCAGCAGGAAGAATCCCGAGAGGCGCAGCGAGCGAATGATCCGCAGCTCCTCCTCCAGCCGTCCCCGCGCCTCGCCCTGCTCCCGCCGGCCGGCGTAGCGGTCCTCGAGCAGCTCGCGGCAGAGCTCGGCCAGGCGGCGATCTGCGTCGAGATCGTCGGCGCCCGGATAGCGGTAACCGAGCTCGCTGGTGAGGTCGAAGCGCAGCCGCTCGGCCAGCCGGACACTCTCCGTCACCGCCTCGGGATGGTCGCGAAAGCGCTCCGCCATTGTGGCGGGAGAGCGCAGGACGGAGGCCGAGTTTCCTCGCCGCAACGGCTCGGATTCCTCCAGGGTGGCCCCGAGGCGAACCGCCACGAAGGCGTCCTGGAGCCGGGAGCGGCGGCGGTCGTGGCAGTGGACGTCCCCGGTCGCGACGCTGGACACCCCGAGGCGCTCCGCGAGCGAGGCCAGCCAGCGGTTGCGGGTCCGGTCGCGACGCCAGTAGGGCCGCTGCAGCTCGACCCGGAACCGTTCTCGCCCGAACGCAGCAAGCAGCCGCCGGCCCAGTCCTTCGGCCTCACCGGGCTCGCCCCGCTCCCAGCGCCCCGCCAGGGCGCCGTCCCCGGCGCATCCCGACAGGCAGACCAGACCTTCGGAGAGCCGCTCCACCTCTTCCAGGGCGACCGACGGCTGGCCGGCTTCCCGCTGCGGGTTGTCGCGGGTGTGCTCGTGGGCCTTGGTGAGAAGACGGCAGAGGTTGCGATAGCCGGCCGCATCCTCAACCAGGAGTGTGAGGTGAAACGGCTCGGCCGCCGTAACCGTCACTTCCGCGCCGACAATCGGTCTGACGCCAAAGCCTTTGCAGGCCTGAGCAAATTCCATCGCCCCCCAGAGGCCATCGTGATCAGTGAGGGCAAGGGCGGGATACCCAAGTTCTGCGGCGGCAGCAGCCAGTTCGCCCGGGTCGGAGGCCCCGTCGAGGAAAGAGAAGGCCGAGTGGCAGTGCAGCTCGACGTAGGGGGGAGACGCGCTGTGGGAGTCGGGGCGGCCCATCAGGCCCGCTGCAGGAACCAGGAGGCCGAGTCCTCGGCCTCGAAGACGACCACGTCGCGCCCGTCGGCGAGGACCAGCTCGAAGTAGCGGCGGCGCAGCGGCTGCGGGGTCCACCAGCGGTCCTCGACCAGCCACTCCTCGCGCACCGACTCGACCGCGACCGACCCGACCGCAAGCGGCACGCCGTCGACGCGGGTCTGCACTCGTGCCGGGCGAGGGGCGTAGAGGCGACGCGGGGGAGGGCTCACTGCGGCGGGCCTTCGGGGAAGGGTGCGAGGAACGCGCGCCGCTCCGGCACACGGGACTCCGGGTCCACCTCCAGCACCCTCAGCAGGGCGTCCGTCCCGGCCGCCGCCCGCACCTGGCGAACCGCTTCGCCGAGCCGGGCACGGCGCCGCTCCGCCTCCTGCCGGGTCAGCTCCAGCTGCTCGCCCGTCGGCGGTCCAAGGGCGGTTACCTCGAGCACCAGCGAGGAGGCGGGGCCGGGCAGCTCCACCAGCCGGGGGGCGAGCGCCACCCGCAGCAGCTCCGGCGAGGCGCTGGATCGCCGCAAAGCCACCTCGCGCCGCCACCCACCTCCGCCGGCGAGGCGGGCGCCGAGCCGCAGCGCACGCACCATTCGGCCCTTCCGCCCCGGGTCGGCGAGCAGGCGGTCGACCAGCAGCGCCAGGGCCCGCTCGAGCTGCGGACCGGCCGTCGCCTCCGGCAGCTCGACGACTGCGACCAGGGCCACCCGGAGGCCGCGGGGACGCAGCGGCTCGTCATCGCCGCGAGCCATCCTGCGCGCCCTCAGCCCGAGCCGGCCGAAGCGGTCGGCCACCGCGTCCTCCGGCAGCTCGGCGAGCATGCCGAGCGCCTTCACCCCGAGCCGCTCCAGCACCGCGACCAGCTCGTGGCCGCTGGTCCCTTTGGGATCGAGCCGCGTACCCAGCAGGGAGACCGGGAGGGGGGAGAGGAAGTCGCGGACGCGAGCGGCGCTGATGATCAGCTGCCGCCTCGATCCTCGCCGGGTCCCCCTGTGGGCCGCCGCCGCATAGGCCACGAAGCGAGAGGGAGCCGCCGCCACCCTGGCCGGCATCCCAACCGCGAGACGCGCCTGTCGCAAGGCCCCGCCCAAACCGCCATGCAGGCCGCGCAGGCCATCGGCTCGGAAGAACGCTTCGCCGGCGCGCTCGGACTCGACCGCCGCCCCGATCCCCTCCAGCTCGTGCAGCACCTGCTCCCAGAGTCCCGCCGCGCGCTCCGGGTCGGGCGCAAGCAGGGCAAGGTTCGGACAGCGCGCAAGCGCCTCGCCGAGCGCCATCCCCGCCCGCACCCCATGAGCTTCGGCCCCGCCGCTGACCTCGCCGAGCACCTGGGCCCCGCCCGGCTCGGGGGCGAGGCCGGCCGGCCGGCGCAGCAGCTCCTCGCGATCGCCTGCCACGGATAGCAGGGAAAATCGCGGGACCAGTACGCACCCAATCGTCATACGAACGTATGTTCGTATAGATCGTCGCTCCAGTCAAGCGCGGTGCGAGCTGAGAGTGCCCCCGACTCGAAGCCGGCCCGCGTCTTCGCCCTGCGATGATCCGGGCGTGGGCCTTGCTCGCCTGGCCGCTCTCGCCGTCCTCAGCGCCGGCTTGCTCGCCTCTTGTGGAGGCGGTAATGGCGATGGCGCAAACGAGTCGTCGCTGCCCGCCGGACACGAATCGGTCGCGGTGATCGAGGGCTGGGTGGAGACGCTCTCGAAAGGCGATGCCGAGGGCGCCGCCGGTTACTTCGCGCTTCCGAGCGTGGTCGAGAACGGCGCCCCGGCGGTCACCCTGCGGTCGCACGCCGACGTCGTCGCCTTCAACCGCTCGCTGCCCTGTGGAGCGAGGCTGGTGAGGGCGCGCCCGCTCGGCCGCTTCATCGCCGCGACCTTCCGGCTCACCGATCGTCCCGGCGGCGGCTGTGGTTCGGGCGCCGGCCTTCTTGCCCGCACCGCGTTCGTGATCCGGGGCGGCAAGATCGTGCAGTGGCGGCGCCTGCCAAACCCCCCGCGCCAGGGCGGGGGCGGCGGACCAATCGTCTAATCGAACGCCATATCTTTGTCCACCGGACATAGAATCCAAGGCCGGTATAGGTCAGTAACCCCCCCGCTCTCAGAAGCCCTAATAGCCGGTACGCAACATTGCTTGCTGGCAGGGGTTTTGGAAACCGAGCCTGGGCCAGTGCCCAGGTGGTGATATGAATCTCGTCAGTTACTACTTATGGAGGTGAGGTTGTGGCGCAAGTCACGTCAATCGTGAGGGACCGCAGGCCTGAAATCGGCATCGTCGCCATCCTGGCGGTGTCGGTGGCACTTCTGTCGGCCCCCACCGCATTCGGCGCCGGCGATCCAATCGCCAGCGGAACTTTTAACTTCAAGCGTTCAAGCGGCTTCAAACATCAGCTGAAGAGCAACCACGTCAAGCTGAAGCCGAAGGCGTTCTCGATCAAGGCTGGCTCTTCGGTCGATCCCATCACCGGGGCGGGCACCCTGAAGGTGGGCAAGATCACTTTCAAGAAGGGCCACAAGAAGCTCGTCTACAGCAACGTGAAGGCCACTCTTGGCGCCAACGGCGGCAAGGGCAATATCAAGGGCAACAACGGCAAGATCTTCAGCCTCAGCGGCGGCACCGTGGTCCGCAACGGTTTCGGAGCCACGGTCAGCGGCGTCAAGGTGAAGCTGCTGAAGGGCGCAGCCAAGAAGATCAACCGCAAGCTCGGGCTGCACTCGCTGCACAAGGGCAGCGCCGGCTCGCTTACGGTTGCCGAGCAGCCCCAGACGGTGCAAGTGCTGAGCGGCGAGGCGGTCGTTGCTCCGGCCCTGCCGTCGTTCTTGGGTGGTCCGGCCAATGCAGTTGCCTCGAGACTGATCGATCACTGCATTGACCCCGCGGGCGGTGTGGTCACGATCGCACCAGCTACGGTGGCGGGCCTTGCTCAACCCTTCCACTTCCCGATAACCGGGGGCACGGTTGGCCCGACCGGGACTGCGGGTGTGCTGCAGGCAGCCGGTGGCGTGAGGCTCCAGAACGGTAAGAGCGGCCCGACGGCTCCCTTCGGCGGGCTGCAGCCGGCCTCCTGCCCGGCAGTTGTACCGGGGGCGACCACGTCCACGTCATACCTGGACCAAACAAATCTGGCTCCGAACCTGGAGCTGCTCAACATCCAGGCCAACGTGCTCCTGGGTGGGACAAGCCCGCCAAACGTCCTCGGAGGCCCGGGTGACAAGGGGATTGCGATTGGTCAGAGCCTCGATGTCAGCAACGCCACGGTGAGCTCTGATGCCAGCGCCAAGACGGTGAAGATCAGCGGTGGCGTGATCAAGAACAACGCAGTGTCTTCGCAGACGCTGAATTTGTTCTTCCCCAACGCGGCGGGCAACGCCAACAATTTCGCGGATGGCGACATATTCGGCACCGCGACTCTGACGGTCACGGTGCGATAGGCATCACCGAAAGTTGGGTCTCTGACGGGGCGGCTTCGGCCGCCCCGTCGTCGTTTGTAGGGTGCATGGTTCAGCCCCCGTGCGCCAGTGCCGATAGCAGGGAAAGACATGCTGGCCGGCATGGACACCGATAACGCACGATTTCGGGGCCAGGCGCGCTCAAGCGTGCGATGGCGCCGGGTGCTCGCGACCGTTGCGCCCTCGCTGGCGGCTTTGCTCGCGTTTGCGCCCGCAGCATTTGGCGCCGGCGACCCGGTGAGGGTCGGCAGCTTCCAGTTGAAGCTCTCGCAGGCGTTCAAGAACCAGCTCAGCCGTCACGGGGTTGCGATAACGCCGAAGTCGTTCGCGATCAAGGGCGGCTCGATCGATCCGATCACAGGAGCCGGCTCTCTGACCCTGAGCGGCAAGCTGCGATTCAAGCACGGTCACAAGAAGGTCGTCTACGGGCACCTGAACGCGACGCTCGGGCCCGCCGGCGCGCTGAGGGGCGGCAAGACAAAGCTGTTCAGTCTCCACGGCGGCACCGTGACCCGTAACGGCTTCGGAGCCGATATTGGCGGCGTCGACCTGAACTTCCTCAAGAGCGCCGCCAGGAAGCTGCGCAAGGCGCTCGATCTCAATGCGCTGCGCTCCGGCGATGCCGGGTCGCTCGCGGTCTCCGAGCAGCCGCAGACCGTGGAGGTCCTCTCGGGCACCGCGTCCGTCGAACCGGCCCTTGGCCCGGGGAGCATCTCCTCGAAGCTCGCCGCTCACTGCGTCGATCCGAACACCGGTGTGTCGGTGATCGCACCTGGTACCCAGCCCGGAGGCCCCGGCACCACGATCTTCTTCCCGGTCACCTTCGGGACGATCAGCCCAGCCGGGTTGGACGGCGTGATCCAGCAGGCCGGCGGCATCCAGCTCGCCAACGGCGGCCCCGGACTCCCATCGGGATGTCCGGCGTCGAACAATTTCACCATTCGGCTGAGCGATCTCAGCGTGGATCTTCTGAACAGGAGTGTGTCGGCGCATGTCACCCTAAGCGGGCCCGGGTCGCCGTTCGGCGACCTCGACGCGCAGATCAGCTTCCCGATCGACATCAGCGACGCCTGGCTCAATCCCGACTTCCAGCGCTTCGTGGTGACAACCAACGGGACCGTGATCAGGCTGAACTCATCCGCGGCGTACCTCCTCAACTTCGTGCTTCCGCAGCCCTCACCCGGCGATCCGAGCATGCAGTTCGCGGATGGCGACGCGTTCGGCACCGCGGGCGTCACGGTTCAGGTCCGCTAGAAAGACTCCCATGGGTCCACGCGGGCTACTCGTCGCGCTCCTGCTCGTAGCTTCGCTGGTGTTTGCACCGGCCGCGTTCGCCGCCGGCGACCCGGTCGCGAGCGGGTCGTTCCACCTCAAGCTCTCGCGCTCGTTCCACAGCCAGCTGCGTCGCAACGGTGTGGCGATGAAGCCCAAGGTGTTCTATCGAGCGGGGATCGATCGACCCGATCACCGGGACCGGCACGCTCACCCTGAGCGGCAAGCTCCGCTTCAAGCACGATCACAAGAAGGTCGTCTACAACAAGGTGACCGCCACGCTCGGGTCGAATGGTTTTCTGAAGGGCGGCGGCATCAAGCTGTTCAATCTCACCGGTGGCACTGTGGTCCGCAACGGCTTCGGCGCCGACCTCAGCGGGGTCAAGGCGAGTTTCCTCAACGGCGCGGCGAAGAAGATCCACAAGAAGCTGGGCCTTCATTCATTGCACAGGGCCCGTGCCGGCTCGCTATCGGTCTCAGAGCAACCGCAGACGGTGGAGGTGACCGGCGGATCGGTGCACGTGGTCCCCGACCCGACGCTCACCGCCGGCTCGGGGAATCTCACCTCGAAGCTTGTTCGCACACTGCATCAACGGCCTGACCGGCGTGACGGCGATCGGACCGGGCATCAAGAACCCACCCGGGCTGACACCGTCCTTCGACTTTCCGGTGACGGGCGGAACGATCAGTCCCTTGGGGACCGACGGCGTGGTCGATCAGGCCGGCGGGATCCAGGTGGCCAATGGTGGTGTCGGCGGCAGTTGCGCGTCGTCGACTGGAGTCAACATCCAGCAGACCAACTTCGCGAACAACCCGTTGAGCAACTACATCTCCTCGCACGTCGTAATCGAAGGATCGGTCCCGACGGTCGGCGACCAGGGCGTGGTGATGGGTCGAACTTGAATGCCAGCAACGCAACGGTGAGCGCCAATCCCGATGACCACTCGGTGACCGTCAACGGGACCGTGATCCGGATCAACAAGGGCAGCGCGCTGGTCCTCAATCAGACGTTCCCGCAGCCGTCGTACAACGCCAGCATGGAGTTCGTGTCGGGCGACCTCTTCGGGACCGTCGACCTGACCGTGACGACGCGCTAGGCGACGACTATGCTCGGTCGATGGCGCGGCCGAGCACCGAGACCTGTTCCTGGTGCGGCGCCGGCGTCGAGGAGTCCGATGGCCTTCGGGCCTACGAGCCGGCGGGCGACCGCCGCGCGGTCTTCTGCCGTCTCGAGCACATCGTCCCCTGGGCGATGCAGGGGCCGCACTGGGAGGCAGGTCCGCTCACCGAGCCTTCTGCGATTGACGAGTCGCAGCAGCTTTGCTCTCAATGCGGCAAGGAGCTCGGTGAGATTCACGTGCTCCTTGTCCGCCACCGTGGCGAGCACCGTGTCGGGGACGGCTTCTGCTCGAGCGAGCACATGGCCGAGTGGGCGAAAGCCGGGGGGCGCTGGCAGTAGAGCGAAGCGGTCTCGCGAAGCGCAGGACCAACTGCGCCGTCTCGGCCGGCTTCTCGACGTTGGGGGAGCGCCCGGCTCCCTGGATCAACGCGGTTTGGGCACCGGTGACGCCCGCGTAGGCGCTCAACGCCTCGCGCGCATCGATGATCTGGTCCTTGGCGCCGAAGATGGCGAGCAATGGCACCCCCAGCGACGAGATCCGCTTGTCGAGCGGCGACTCGCCGACGTAGGAGTCAAACGCACTGTGTGAGTCGTGGTAGGCGGTGTAGGTCATCCGCTTGACGTCGTCGACGAACTGGTCGGGAACGTCGTAACCGGGAGCGAAAGCCTGCCCGAGGGCCTTGCGAATCGTCCAGTCCATCTTCACCCGCCACAGCGCCTCGCCGAGCATTGGCGTGTAGGCGGCCCGGGCGAGCAGGTCCAGGCTTCCATAGCTGGTGTCGGGCTCCAAGTCGACGATCACCAGCCGGCCGACAAGCTGGGGCGACTGCTCGGCGAGGGCGACGCCAACCGCCCCGCCCAGCGAATGGCCGACCACGGTCACCGGCCCCTTGACCTGAAGGCGGTCGAGTGCCTGGGCGACGAGCTGTGCCTGGTCCTGCATCGAGTAGCCGTTGCTCGGCATCTCGGAGCCGCCGTGGCCGAGCAGGTCGATCGCGATCCCCCGGCGGCCGGCCCGCTCCAGCAGCGGGATCAGCTTGTCCCACCAGTTGATCGAGCACGTGTAGCAGTGCAGGAGCACGATCGGCTCCGGTTTGGGCGGGCGGGGCGCGTTTCGACCATGGGACACCGTGAGATAGGCGACCGGCCCCGAGTCGAGCACCTGAACATCACCGCCGGGGAGACTGAGGATCTTCGCCCCGTCCACGGTGACCTCGGCGCTCTTGGTCTGATGGTCCAGCACCACCGCATTGAGGATCAGCAGCACGACCAGCGCCGCCAGGATCCCGAGCAGGACCTTGAGCCAGCGCCTCATGCAGCGTCCGTGGTGGCGCCCTCGCGCGGGCCCAGGCCCAGCTCGTCGGCCTGCTCGGCCAGCGCGTCGATCACGACCTGGATGTGCTCGCTCATCTCGATTCCAAGCTCTTCCGCGCCCCGCTCGAGCTGGTCGCGGGGGACCGAGGCGGCGAAGGACGGCTGCTTCATCTTCTTGCGCACCGACTTCGGCTTCATCCCCTCGATTCCCGTCGGGCGCACCAGTGCGCAGGCGGTGACGAAGCCCGACATCTCGTCGACCGCGTAGAGCGCCTTCGCCATCTGCGTGTCGCGCGGCACCTCGAGGAAGTCGGCGTGACCGGCGACCGCGTCGATCACCACCTGCGGGTAGCCGAGCCGTTCGAGCTCCTTCAACGCGTGGCGTGGATGGCCCGTCTCGAGGTCCGGATAGCGCTCGTAGTCGAGGTCGTGGACGAGCGCGGTCACCGCCCAGAGCTCCTCGTCCTCGTCATGGCGGCGGGCGTAGGCGCGCATCGCGGCCTCGACCGCGAGCGCGTGTTTGCGCAGCGAGTCGGACTCGGTCCACTCGCAGAACAGCTCCCAGGCGGTGTCGCGCGAAATCGCGTCCATGTGCCGGTGTTACCCTAGTCGCGCCCGGAGCCGGTGAGCGGCACACGGCGGTGCCGCCCCTGCAAAGCGGTCATTTGCGGGCATTTCCCAACTTCCCATGGAGAAATTCGTAATACAAGGTGGCGTCCCGCTCTCGGGAGAGATCGTCGCGGCGGGCAACAAGAACGCGGCGCTGCCGATCATCGCCGCCTGCCTGCTCACTGAGGAGGAGCTGCTGCTCGACAACGTTCCGCGGATCCGCGACACCGAGGCTCAGCTCGCGCTGCTCGAGCGACTCGGGGTCGAGGTGGGCTGGGTTGCCGACAACAGCCTCCGCCTCCGCGCCGCCTCGGTCTCGGAGGTCGCTGTCAACGAGGAGCTCGCGAGCAGGATCCGCGCCTCCTTCCTGCTCGCCGGCCCGCTGCTGGCCCGCTGCGGGGAAGCGCGCATGCCGCCGCCCGGCGGCGACGTGATCGGACGCCGCCGGCTCGACGCTCACCTCGACGCCTTCCGTGAGCTGGGGGCAAGCGTTGGCGGCGATCGCTGGATCGAGCTCAGCGCTCCGCCCGACGGCCTGAAGGCGTGCGGCATCTTCATGGACGAGCCCTCCGTGATGGGCACCGAGAACGCGCTGATGGCGGCCGCGCTGACGCCCGGCCCGACGACGATCAAGAACGCGGCCTGCGAGCCCCACGTCCAGGACCTTGCGCGGCTGCTGAGCAAGATGGGCGCCGAGGTGGAGGGGATCGGCTCCAACATGATGACCGTGCACGGGCAGGAGTCGCTGGGCGGCGCCAAGCACGCGGTCTCGCCCGACCACATCGAGGTCGCCAGCTTCATGGGGCTGGCCGCGGCGACCGGCGGCGAGCTGCGCATCCGCGGGGCGATCCCCGAGGACCTGATCAACGTGCGGCGGCAGTTCCGCCGCCTCGGCCTGCAATCGATGGTCGAGGAGCCCGACAACATCCTCGTCCCCCCGGAGCAGAACCTGCGCGTCCAGGACGACATGGGCGACGCGATCCCCAAGATCGAGGACGGCCCCTGGCCCGCCTTCCCGGCCGACCTCACCTCGATCGCCCTTGCGCTCGCCACCCAGGCCGAGGGCACGGTGTTGATCTTCGAGAAGATGTTCGAGAACCGGTTGTTCTTCGTCGACAAGCTGGTCGCGATGGGCGCTCGGATAACGCTTTGCGATCCTCACCGGGCGATCGTGAACGGTCCGAGCCGTCTTCACGGGGAGCGGCTCGAGAGCCCGGACATCCGGGCGGGGATGGCGATGCTCATCGCGGCGCTCGCCGCCGACGGTGTTTCGGAGATCGGCAACGTGCGCCAGATCGACCGCGGCTACGAGCGAATCGACGAGCGGTTGCGCGGATTGGGCGCGCATATCGAGCGCATCAGCGTCGAGCGAGTCCCGGCCTAGGGAAGCCAGTCGCTCGTCGCTAGTCGCTAGTCGCTCGGGGGGCGAACTGGCGGGCAGGTCTCTAACCCCGACAGACGAGAGACGAGAGACCGGCGACTCTGTCCTAAGGTGGCGCCTGTGATTCACCCCATACCACCGGGTACCAGGGACATTCTTCCCGACGAGATGCGCGAGCTTCGCGAGCTCGAGCGGAAGCTGCTGGAGGCGTTCACAGGCTTCGGATACGGCGAGGTCGGCACGCCGACGATCGAGTACGACGAAGTGCTGGCGCGCGGCGACGGGCGCACCGCCGGTTCCGCATACCGGTTCTTCGACGAGCGCGGCGACCTGCTCGCCCTGCGCTCCGACATGACCGTCCCGATCGCGCGGCTGGTCGCCGGCCGCTACGGTGGCGCCGAGCCGCCGTTTCGCCTCTGCTACATCGCCAGGGCCTACCGGGCAGTGCGCCCTCAGCGGGGCCAGATGCGCGAGTTCACGCAGGCCGGGGTGGAGCTGATCGGACCGCAGGCCCCGGATGGGACCGCCGAGGTGGTGGAGGTCCTGCAGGCGGCGCTCGGCGCGGTGGGGTTGGGGCGGGCCGTGATCGGGCTCGGCGACGCCGACCTCTACCGCCAGGCGCTGGCGGAGCTGGGAATCGAGGGCGACGCCCGTGACTCGCTGCTCGAGAAGCTCGCCGGGCACGATCTCGTCGGCCTGCAGGAGGAGCTGGAGCTGGCCAAGGGGATCGGCGACGAGCAGCGCGCGACCCTGGTCTCGCTCTCGCAGCTTCGGGGGGGCAGCGAGGTCCTGGAGGAGGCCCGCTCGATCGGTGGCACGGCGGTGGAGCGCGCTACCGCGCGCCTTCAGGGAACCTTCGACGAGCTCGAGCGGCGCGGTGCGGCGGAGCGGGTGCAGATCGACCTCGGCCTGCTGCGCGACCTCGGCTACTACAGCGGCGCCATCCTCGAGGTCTACGACCCGGCGCTCGGCCACGTGATCGGCGGCGGGGGCCGCTACGACCAGCTGCTGACCCGCTTCGGCCGCGATCTGCCTGCCGCTGGGTTCTCGCTCTACCTGGAGCGCGTGCACGTCGCCCAGGCCGAAGAGGAGCAGGCAGGCGAGGGTCAGACCGGGGACGGGGCATGACGACGACCAGCGTCTCGGGGGCGACGAGGGCGCGCCCGGACGGGCCGCTGAAGCTAGCGGTGCCGCGCGGCGCCCTGTTCGAGGGCACGCTGGAGATGCTCGATCGGGCCGGCCTCGACACCGACGGGCTTCGCAGCGACTCGCGCTCGATGATCTTCGACGGCAGCGACGTGACCCTGGTCACGATGCGGCCCTCCGACGTGCCCACCTACGTGGAGGCCGGCGCCGCCGATCTGGGGATCACCGGCAAGGACGTGCTGCTGGAGCAGTCCGACCGCGTCGTCTACGAGCTGCTCGACCTCGGCTATGGCGAGTGCCGGATGGTGCTCGCCGGCCGCGAGGGAGACGAGCGGCTTGGAGAGGCCGAACGGCGCCTCGGGGCGATGCGGATCGCGACCAAGTACCCGCGCGTCGCGGAACGCTACTTCGAGCAGACGGGCCGCCAGGCGGAGGTGATCGAGGTCAAGGGGTCGGTCGAGCTGGCGCCGCTGATCGGGCTCGCCGACGGGATCGTCGACCTGGTCGCCACGGGTCGGACCCTGGCCGAGAACCAGCTCGAGGTGCGCGAGGAGATCGCCCGCTCCACCGCGCGGCTGGTCGCCAACCGGGTCGCCCACAAGCTTCGCGCCGTTGAAGTCGACGATCTGACCGCGCGCCTGCGAACGGCGACAGAGCGATGAGGGTCAGGCGCTTCGACTGGACGCAGGCGCCGGCGGTCGCGGCCGAGATCCGCGACTGGGCCGCCGAGACGGCGCCCGAAGTCGACGTCGAGCCGATCGCCCGCGAGGTGATCGAGGGGGGCGACGCCGCGGTGCTGGCGCTCACCGAGCGCTTCGATTCTCCGGACAACCCACCGCAGCGCCTTCGGGTCGAGCCGTCCGAGGTGGCGACGGCGCTGGAGTCGCTCGATCCCGAGGTCCGTGAAGCGCTCGAGCTCGCCGCCGCCAACGTCCGCGCCGTCGCCGAGGCCCAGGTCGACGACACGCCCCACAAGATCGAACTACCGCAGGGCCAGGCGGTGGTGCTTGCGGACATCGCGGTTCGCTCAGCCGGTGTCTACGCTCCGGGCGGACGCGCCGCCTACCCCTCCAGCGTTCTGATGTGCTGCATCCCGGCCCGGGCTGCGGGTGTCGAGCGGCTCGCGGTGGCGTCGCCTCCGGGGGAGGACGGTCGCGTGCACCCCGTGACCCTGGCCGCCTGCGCGCTCTGCGAGGTCGACGAGGTCTATGCGATGGGCGGCGCCCAGGCGGTGATCGCGCTGGCCTGCGGGACCGAGAGCGTCGAGCCGGTCGACGTCGTGGTCGGACCGGGAAATGCCTGGGTGCAGGGGGCAAAGCGCTGGGCGTTCGGGAGGGTCGGGATCGACGGGCTGGCCGGCCCCTCAGAGCTGATGCTGATCGTCGGCCACGACACCGAGCTCGAGTGGGCGGCGCTCGACCTCTGCGCCCAGGCAGAGCACGGCCCCGACAGCCCGCTGATCGCGGCAGGGGTCGAGGAGGCGGTGCTGGACGGCCTCGCGGAGGCGGTGACCGACGCCGCCGCGCAACGTCCGAGCGTCGCCGATGCACCGCTTGCCCTCGTCCAGGTGCCCGACCTCGCCGATGCGGTCGCGCTGGCGAACGCCTACGCGCCCGAGCACCTGCAGCTGATCAGCGAGGACGCCTACGCGCTTGCCGGACAGGTGCGCAGCGCGGGGTGCGTGTTCGTCGGTCGCGCCAGCGGGACAGCGTTCGGGGACTACGCGGCGGGCTCCAACCACGTGCTGCCGACCGGGGGAACCGGGCGCTTCTTCGGACCGCTCGGCCCGGCCGCATTCCGGCGCCGGGTCGCGAATGTAAGCTTGCCCGGCCCCGCGGCCGCGGCGCTCGCGCCCTATGTGGACACGCTGGCGCGCGCCGAGGGGCTTCCCGTCCACGGCGAGTCGGCGCGGGCGCGCGGGTGATCGAAATGGCCAGGACCGCTGCAAAGGAGCGCAAGACCCAGGAGACGGAGATCCGGCTCGAGCTGGACCTCGACGGCGGCGAGGCGGCGATCTCGACCGGGGTCGGCTTCCTCGACCACATGCTCGAGCTGCTCGCCCGCCACGGCCGCCTGGGCCTTCGCGTCGAGGCCAGCGGGGATCTGGAGACCGGCGCCCACCACACCACCGAGGATGTCGGGATCGTCCTCGGGCAGGCGCTCGACTCGGCGCTCGGCGATCGGGCCGGGATCCGTCGTTACGGTTCGGCGCTGGTGCCCATGGACGAGTCGCTGGGGGAGTGTGCGATCGACATTTCCGGGCGGCCCTACTGCGCCTTCGACGCACAGCTGCCCGCGACCTCGATCGCCGGCTTTGACACCGAGCTCGCCGAGGAGTTCTTCCGCGCCGTCGCCAACAGCGCCAAGCTCACCCTGCACGTCTGGGTCCGCTCCGGGACCAACGCCCACCACATGATCGAGGCGGCGTTCAAGGCCTTCGCAAGAGCGTTGCGCGAGGCGGTATCCATCGACCCCGACGAGCCCGGCGTCCCAAGTACCAAGGGAACGCTGAATGAATAGTCACTGGCCACTGGCCACTTGCCAGTGGCGAAAGACCAGTGGCTAGAGACCATGGCCACGACCATCACGATCCTCGACTACGGCATGGGCAACCTGCGCTCGGTCGAGAAGGCGCTCGAGCACGTCGGCGCCGCCGCAGAGATCACGAGCGATCCCGATCGCGCGGCGGCCGCCGATGGCCTGATCCTCCCAGGGGTCGGCGCCTTTCCGAAGGCGATGGAGCGCGTGCGCGAGCTCGACTTGGGGGAGTTGATCGCCGAGCGTCTCGAGTCCGGGGCTCCCGTGCTCGGCATCTGCCTCGGGTTGCAGCTGCTGTTCGAATCGTCGACCGAGCTCGGCGGCGCGGAGGGCATCGGCGTGCTCTCCGGCGAGGTCCGTGAGCTACGTGCAGGCGAGCTGAAGGTTCCGCACATCGGGTGGTCGCCGGTGCGCTGGGAGCAGCCGTCGCCGCTCACCGACGGCATCGACGACCAGACGCCCTTCTACTTCGTGCACTCCTTCGCGCCCGATCCGGCGCCGGAGCAGCTCCTCGGCAGCGCCGGCTACGGCGAGCGCTTCGCCTGCGCGGCGCAAAGCGGCCCGCTGTTCGGAGTTCAGTTTCACCCCGAGAAGTCGAGCGCCGCCGGCCTGCGCCTGCTCTCCAACTTCGCCGGAGTCTGCGCGCAGGTGGCAACCGCAGCGTGATTCTCTATCCGGCGATCGACATCCGTGACGGTCACGCAGTGCGCCTGTTGCGCGGCGACTACGAGCAGGAGACCGTCTACGACGCCGATCCCGCCGAAGCGGCACGACGCTGGGCCGGAGAGGGCGCACGATACCTGCACGTCGTCGATCTCGACGGGGCACGGGAGGGCCGGCCGATGAACCTGGAGGCGGTGGAGAGGATCGCCTCGGCCGTCGACGTGCTGGTGCAGGTGGGCGGGGGGCTGCGCAACACGGAGGCGATCGCCGCCGCGCTCGATGCCGGCGCCTCGCGGGTCGTGCTCGGCACCGCCGCGATGAGGGATCGCGAGCTGGTGCGTGCGGCCCTGGATGCCCACGGCGAGCGGCTCGTGATCTCGGTCGACGCGCGCGGGGATCGCGTCGCGGTCCAGGGGTGGACGGAGAGCGGCGACGTCGACGTCGCGGCGGCCGTCGGCGAGCTGAGCAGCGAGGGGGTTCGGCACTTCGTGTTCACGCCGATCGATGTCGACGGGACAATGGAGGGGCCAGGGACCGAGGAATTGCGCCGGGTCGCCGACGCAACCGAGGCGGAGCTGATCTATTCCGGCGGAGTGGGGGAGCTGGCGCACCTGCGAACGCTCGCCTCCGAGGCGCCCTCCAACGTCACCGGCGTGATCGTGGGGCGGGCGTTGTACGAGGGGCGCTTCTCGGTCGCCGACGCCCAGGAGGCGCTCGTTGGCCCTTGACGTCGTCGCACCGCTCGAGGGCGGGTAGCGAACTCCCGCGAACGACGCGCCTCAAGCGCTAGCCTGCGCTCGCCATGGCCAGTCCCCTGAGCAGAATCGCGCGCCGCGGGCGCGTCGTTCAATGGGCGGCGCTGTACGAGGCCGCGAAGGTCATCTACGGCCACGGCAGGCGCATATACCGAAACCTCAGCCCGGCCGAGCGCGAGCGGCTTGGCCAGCTGATGCGCAAGTCGCGTGGCAAGCGGGCGAACCTGAACGAGCGCGAGCAGCGCCGCGTCTTCGAGCTGGTCCGCAAGGCCGTAACCGGGTCCTGAGACCGGCCCGCCGCTACGCACAAATTGCGGCGGCTTCGCCGCCTGACATGCCCCTGCGGCGACATAGCGTCGCCGCTAGGCTCAAATAATGGTCCTCAAGCGCGTCATCCCGTGCCTCGACGTGGACGCCGGACGAGTCGTCAAGGGCACCAACTTCGTCGGCCTGCGCGATGCGGGCGACCCGGTCGAGCTGGCCGAGCGATACGACGCCGAGGGCGCCGACGAGCTTGTCTTTCTCGACATCACTGCCTCCCACGAGGCCCGTGAGACGATCGTCGAGCTTGCGCGAAGAACCGCCGATAACGTCTTCATCCCGTTCACGATCGGCGGTGGGATCCGATCGGTCGACGATGCGCAGGCGGTGCTCGACGCGGGCGCCGACAAGGTGTCGGTCAACTCGGCTGCCCTGGATCGCCCGGAGCTACTCGGCGAGCTGGCGGAGACCTTCGGTGCCCAGTGCGTGGTGATCGCGATCGACGCGAAGCGACGGGACGGCGGCTGGGACGTCTACGTAAATGGCGGCCGGTCACTGGTCGAAGGGCGCGAGGCTGTCGCCTGGGCTCGTGAGGCGGTCGAGCGCGGGGCTGGGGAGGTGCTGCTCACCAGCATGGATCGCGACGGGACCACCGACGGCTACGACCTCGATCTGACCCGGGCGGTCGCCGATGCGGTCCCCGTACCGGTGATCGCCTCCGGCGGCGCCGGAGAGCTCGAGCATCTCTCCGAGGCGATCACCGACGGCGGGGCCGACGCCGTGCTCTGCGCGTCGATCTTCCATTACGGGACCTTTCGGGTACGCGACGCCAAGCAGCACCTCGCCGAGCGCGGGATCCCGGTGCGGCTCTGATGCAGAGGGCGCGCCGGCTGCTTCGCGAGCAGCCGGAGCTCGCGGTGCTTGCCGCCATCGTTCTGCTGGGCGGGGGCCTTCGCTTTGCCACCCTCGGGCTGCAGAGCTACCGCTACGACGAGGCCGTCACCGCCGTCCGGGTCCTCCACCCGAGCCTCTTCGACACTCTCTCGACGGTCCCCAACAGCGAGTCGAGCCCGCCTCTTTACTACGCCGTTGCCTGGCTCTGGTCGCGTCTCTTCGGTGTCGGGGAGGTCGGCCTCCGTTCGCTTTCGGCGCTCGCCGGTACGGCTTCGATCATCGTCATCTACCTCGCGGCGTCGACACTCACGACGCGGCGAGTCGGCCTGATCGCAGCAGCGATCGTCGCCGTCAACCCTGTGCTGATCTGGTTCTCGCAGGACGCTCGCGCGTACTCGCTCGTCTTCCTGCTGACCTGCCTGTCGTTTCTGTTCTTCGCGCGGGCACTGCGAGCCGCCGAGCAAGGACCCAGTCGAGGCGTGCTGGCGGGCTGGGCGCTGTTCTCGGCCCTGGCGCTCGCAACCCACTACTTCGCCATCTTCGTGGTGGCACCCGAGGCAGCCCTGATGCTGTGGCGGACCGTTCGGCGCCGGCAGGTTGTCATCGCCTGCGCCTGCGTGGCGGCGGTCGCAGCGCTGCTTTTGCCAATCGCCCTTCAGCAAGCGTCGCACCAGCGTGCGCAGTGGATCGCTCGCGAGCCGCTCGGCCAGCGCCTCGAGCGTTCGGCGGCGAAGCTGGTCGGCGACGACAACGGCGATGAGCACGGGACCCGGCTGGCGGGCCCGTTCCCGCTCGCCCTTCCCGCCGGGCTAGCGATCGCCGCCGGGTGCCTGATCGGCTTGCTCGCCGGGAATGACGAGCGGCGGAGGTTGGTCCCAGCGCTGTGGGTGGCGGCCGCCGGGGTGGGGGTGCCTCTGCTCCTTGCGCTGGCCGGCTCCGACTACCTGGTTGGTCGCAACATACTGCCGGTTTTCGTGCCCCTGATCGTGATCATCGCCGCCGGCTTTGGGGTCAGGAGAGCCGGTCTCGCGGGCCTCGCGCTGGCCGCAGCGTTCTGCCTTCTCGGACTCGCGTTCACGATTCAGATCGATCGACTGCAGAAATATCAGCGTGAGAACCTCGCCAATGCAGCCGCGGCGATCGGACCTGCGCACGGCCAGCGTGCGGTCGTCACCGTCGACAACTTTGGTGACTTGCCGCTTATGTACTACCTCGACGCTCACCGTGCCAGCGGGTCACTGGCACCGCTGAGCGAGATCGATCTGGTCGGGTCGAAGAGCAACGCCGACCGATACGCGCGGTCGCTGTTGCCGCGCCAGTTTCAAAGGGTCGAGTCAAAGCCGGTCTCCTGGAACTTCACGCTGACCCGATTTCGGGCTCGCAGGCCTGTTGCCGTGCCGCTGCGCATCCTGCATCAGGGCCGCCTCGTCGGGGGCGGCCGCGTCGCCTCAGTTCTCGTGCCAGGCGAATAGGGGCCTCGCGCCGGGCCGCGATCAGGGACCGTTCCCTCCATGCTGCCCGCCTGTCCCGGGCTTGCCCCGTTGCGCCTTCTTGTTTGCCTTCGATGCTCGCTGCCTGGCTTGAGCCTGGCGCTTTCTGCGTTCGGCCTGCCGTCGTCGCTTGTGCGCCGCCTTCTGCTTCTTCGCCTCGGCTCTCGCCTTGATCTGCTTCTTGGTCAGCGGTTGGAGCGCTGTGATGCTCGAGTAGCCGGTCAGATAGATGCGGCGGCCGTCGGAGATCACCGGCGTGTAGGCGCCGGTTCCATAGTGGAAGACCTGGTGGCCGTCCTTCATCGCGAAGCCGTTCGTCTGCTTGGGCGAAAAGCTGGCGACGTAGACGATGTCTCCGACCGCGCTCAGCGAGCCGATCACCGGCCCACCGGCAGAGTGACTCCAGCGCGTGTCGCCCGTCTTCGCGTCGAGGGCGTAGATGTTGGTGTCGATCGAGCCGATGTATACGGTCGGCGGGGTGCTGGGGGTGTCGGCGACGGTCGGGCCCGAGTAGACGTAGCTGCCGGTCGAGTGGCTCCAGGCCAGGGTCCCGTCCTTGGCCGAGAAGCTGTAGACGCGATGATCGTTGTTGCCGCTGTACACGCGCCCGAACGCAACCGCGGGAGTCGAGTAGAACGCACCGGTCGTGCCGAGGCCGAGGCCCTGCGAGCTCGACTGCCACTTGATCTTGCCGCCGTGTGAGTTGACCGCATTCATACAGCCGCCATAGTCCCCGGCATAGAGAATGCCGTCCTGGTACGCCGGCGCCGCCTTGACCGCCCCGCATACCTGCGCCGTCCAGATCGTGTGACCGTTGCGCCGGTCGACCGCATAGATGGCCCCGGCTTCATCGCCGAAGAAGACGCGGTTTCCAACCACAAGCGGCGAGGACTCGGAGCGCGACCCCAGGGTTTTCTTCCACACCGTATGGCCGTCCTTCGGGTCGAGACTGAGGACCTGGCCCGGGACCAGATTGACGACGTAGAGGCGGTGATGCGAGTAGGTCGGCGCCGAGGCGTTGAGCTGGGCGACGCGCCGCTTCCAGAGAACCTTGCCGGTGTCGGCGTTGAGCGCGAACACGTGCCCGTTGTTGTCGATTCCGTAAAGCGTGCCGTCGACATAGATCGGCGGGAACTCGAGCAGCGGCTTGCCGCCGTAGGACCAAAGCTTTCGGAATGGCGGATTGATCCCCTTGGCCGGCAGGTAGCGGGTGCGCTGCGCGTTGTATCCGTAAAGGGGCCAGTTCACCGTCGTGCGCTTCGGCTTCACCTCCTTGGGCTTGAAGGCCGCGTTCGCGTTGTGCACGTCAGGGGGGCGCCTCAGCGCCTTGTACGCGGCGTAGGCGCCGATCGCGAGCACGATCACAGCAAGCGCGGACCCGATCGCGACCGGCACCCGGTTTCGCCGTACGAAGGCGACCAGTCGCGTGCGGCGGCTGGCGATGCTGTCGCGGGCGCTTCGCCACGGGTTTGAGGGAGGCTTGTCGGGCATCCGGCGAGCCGATCATGGTACGGAAAGGGGTTGATGCCCACGTCAAGGCGAATCGAGACTGATCTGGGAAACGCGGTCTCCAGTGCGATACCGGAGCTGGATCGCCTCCGCGAGGCCGCCGCCGGTGCGCCGCTCTATCTGGTCGGCGGCGCCGTCCGCGACCTGGTCCTGGGTCGGGCGCCCGAGAACCTGGACGTGGCGGTCGAAGGAGACGCCGTGGCGGTGGCGCGGCGCCTGGGCGACGACGTCGTCGAGCACGAGCGCTTCTCGACCGCCGAGACGACGCTGGGCGCAATGGAGATCGACCTGACGAGCACCCGCACCGAGTCCTACCCGGCGCCGGGGGCGCTACCGGAGGTCAAGCCTGCTTCGCTCGCAGAAGACCTGGCGCGGCGCGACTTCACTGTCAACGCGATCGCCTGGCCGCTTCAGGGCGAGCCGCAGCTGATCGACCCCCACTCGGGGCAATCCGACCTTGAGTCGGGTCTGCTTCGGGTCTTGTACGAGCGCTCCTTCGTCGACGACCCGACCCGGGCGTTGCGTGCGGCGCGCTACGCGGCGCGCCTTGGCCTCGAGCTCGAACCGCAGACCGCCGGTCTGCTGCGGGCGACGGACCTGGGCTCGGTGTCCGCGGAGCGCCGCGCGGCCGAGCTTCTCAAGCTCGCCTCGGAGCCCGCGGCGGCGCGCGGCCTCCAGTTGGCCGCGGAGTGGGGGCTGGTGCGCCCCCGCCACGGAGCCGCCGAGCTGTTACCCGCGGTCGATGCCCTGCTCGCGCAGCCGCCCTGGGACGAGGTCGCCGCCCGCCCGCGCGCGATGCTGGTCGCGGCGCTCGGTCCCGCCGGCCGCGAGGCCGAGCTGGCGACGGCGGGGCCATCGCGCCCCTCCGAAGGGGTCGAGCTGGCTCGTGGCGCGCGCCCCGAGGAGCTGGTGCTGGCTCGGGCGATGGGCGGCGCCTGGCTGGACGACTACGTCCGGGAGTGGCGCGGAGTGGCGCTGGAAATCGACGGCTCCGATCTGATTTCCGCCGGGGTGCCGGAGGGCCCCGCGGTGGGCCGCGGCCTGGACGAGGCCCTGCGACGCAAGCTCGACGGCGAGATCTCGGGCCGTGAGCAGGAGCTGGAGGTCGCCATGCGCGCCGCCACCGGCGAGGAGTAGAACCGGGGCGATGGAGTGGCAAGAGCAGGACGGCGTGCGCTGGCTGGAGGCCGAGCTGCCGGGGGCCAGAGCCGCCTTTTCGACTCGCCTGGGCGGAGTCAGCGAGGCGCCCTTCGTGACCCTGAACCTGGGGATCCTGACCGGTGACGAACGCGCGGCGGTGCTCGAGAACCGCGCCCGACTCGCCGCGGCGCTCGGGCTACAGCCCGATCGCGTCCTGATGGGCCTGCAGGTGCACGGGTCGGAGCTACTCGAGCACCGCTCGGCGCAGGACCCCAGCCCCTTCGCGCACCCCGGTAGCCCGCTGGCCGAAGTCGACGGCCACCTCACCGCCACACCGGGGCTGGCGCCGCTGGTGTTGGTCGCAGACTGCCTGCCCGTGGCGCTATCCGGGCCGGGCCGCGTCGCGATGCTGCACTGTGGATGGCGGGGGCTGGCGGCGGGGATCGTCGCCCGCGGGGCCGCGGCGGTCGGAGCCGAGCGGGCGGCGATCGGGCCCGGGATCGGCCCCTGCTGCTACGAGGTCGGGCCCGAGGTCCTAGAGCGGTTTGCTGAGCTCGGCGATGGCGTCGCCGACGGGCGGATGCTCGATCTCGCCGAGGTGGCGCGGCGCCAACTTCGCGCTGCCGGCGTCGAGCGCATCGAGAGCGCCGAGATCTGCACGAGCTGCGAGCCGGAGCTCTTCTTTTCGCATCGCCGCGACGGAGAGCGCAGCGGACGCCAGGCCGGCTTGGTCTATCTGCGGGAGGGGGGTTGATGCCGGGTCAGATCCACGGGCTGGATGCGCAACTGGTCCGTGCCAACCTGGAGCGGGTGCGGGAGAAGGCAGGCAGCGCGGTCGAGGTGCTGGCGGCGACCAAGTACCTGCCGGTCGAAGAGATGGGAGTCCTGGCCGAGGCCGGAATCGATCTGGTGGGCGAGAACCGCCTCCAGGACCTCGAGGCGAAGCGCGAGCGCTGGGCCGATGCCTTCCAGTGGGACTTCATCGGCAATCTTCAGAGCCGCAAGGTGAAGGCGCTGCTGCCGATCTGCCGGCTGATCCACTCGGTGGCCACCGACTCGGTGCTGGAGCAGCTTCGCCGTCACGCAGACCCCTCCAGCGAGGTGCTGATAGAGGTCAACGTCGCCGAGGAGGAGGGCAAGGGCGGGGTGGCGCCGGCGGAGCTTGGTGCCTTCATCGAGCGCTGCTCGGTGCGGGTCGGCGGTCTGATGACGATGCCGCCGTTCAGCGAGGACCCGGAAGCCTCGCGACCGCACTTCGCACGCCTGGCCGAGCTTGCATCCGAGCACGATCTGGAGCGCCTTTCCATGGGCACGAGCCAGGATTGGGCGGTCGCGGTCGAGGAGGGGGCCACGATCATCCGCCTCGGCACGGTGCTCTATGCGTAGCGCCGCGGGCCTCGCGCGGGCCATAATGGGGGCAGGAATAGGCGTTCGGAAGCCGAACACGCCCAGACATGGCTCTTAGAGACACATGGCATCGCGCGCTGGTCTATTTCGGCCTCGCCGAAGACCACGACTACGGCCCCGACTACGACGAGGGCGACGAGCCGGAGACCGGCGCCGAGGAGGTGTTCGACTCCGGGCGGCGCGAGCCGGCACCGGTGCGCCGCCTTCCCACCGCCCGTCGCCGACGCGACGAGATCGACGACATCTTCGCCGAGGACGAGCCGATGGGCGGCAGCCGAACCGGCGTCCTGCGCCCGGTCGGCAACGGCGGCTCCGACGTCCAGGTCCACCTGGTGATCCCCCGTAACTTCAACGATGCCCAGCAGGTCGCGGACCAGTACAAGCGTGCAGTGCCCGTGATCCTCAACCTCCAGACCACCGACCACGAGCTCTCCAAGCGCCTAATCGACTTCGCCTCCGGCCTCACCTACGCGCTCGACGGCGGCATGCAGCGAATCGCCGAGAAGGTCTTCCTGCTCACCCCGCGCAATGTCGAGGTCTCGGCCGAGGAGAAGGCGCGGTTGATCGACAAGGGCTTCTTCAACCAATCCTAGGTTTGCCGGCGCGCAACGCGCCGGCACTGGCATGTCAGGCGCCGAAGGCGCCGCAAGTCATTCGGCGTCGCGGAGCGGCTGGGAATACCCTGCGCCGCATGATCGTCGGGTTCGCAGGCTCCGGCAACATCGCCGCCGCGATGGCACGCGGCTGGGCGGCCGGCGACGACGGTCCCGAGCAGATGCTGTTCACCGACTCCGGCTCCGGGCGCGCGGCTGCGCTTGCCGAGGAGGTCGGCGGCGAGGCGCTGGACTCCAACGCGGAGCTTGCCGAGCGCGCCGGCCTGCTCGTGCTCGCGGTGAAAGCGAACGCCCTGGAGGGGGTGGCAGCGGAGGCTCAGGGCGCGCCGGCGGTGCTGTCGCTACTCGCCGCGACCCCGCTGGACCGGGTGGCGGACGCCTTCCCGGATGCGACCGCGTTCAGGGTGATGCCGAACCTCGGGGTCGAGCTGCGCCATGGTGTGCTCTGCTTCGCCGCCGGTCAGGGCGCGGGGGACCAGTTGGTCGCCGAGGTGAGGGGATCCCTGGAGCTGCTCGGCCGCCTGGTCGAGATCGACGACGGGCTGTTCGACGCCGCCACCGCGGTGATGGGCTGCTCCCCGGCCTACCTGGCGCTGGCGATGGAGGCGATCGCCGAGGCCGGAGCGGCCGACGGCCTCGATCAGCAGCTGGCGCACTCGCTGGTCGTGGACGCGGCGGCCGGCACTGTCGAGCTGCTGCGCGAGCGCCACCCAGCCGACCTTCGCGATGCCGTCGCCTCGCCGGGCGGCAGCACTGAGGCTGGCCTCGATGTGCTGGACAGGGAAGGGGTCGCAGATGCGTTCACCGAGGCAATGCGGGCCTCACTTGCGAGGATGCGGGGCTGAGATGACGATTCCCGTGGCCCTGACCAGCGACGACGTCGCCAACTACGTCAACGCGTTGTTCCTCGTCTACATGATCCTGATCTTCTGCAACATCCTGATGTCGTGGATACCGCGGATTCCCCGCAGCGCGACCCTGCGCCCAGTGCTCGACTTCATCACCCAGACCACAGATCCCTACCTGAACGTCTTCCGGCGTCTGTTGAACCCGATCGGCGCCGGCGGCATGGCGATTGACATCAGCCCGATCCTGGCGATCATCGTGCTGATCGTGGTCAGGACCATCATCATCAGCGCGATCATCAACCCGTGAACCTGGCAGGGGGACGGGCTCGTGCCTGGCGTCTGGCGCTGGCACTGTGCGGCGTCGTGGTCGCCGTCGACCAGGGCAGCAAAGCTGCGATCCAGTCGGCGCTGGTGCCCGGGCAGCAGGTCGCAGTGTTCCCGGGCCTGCACCTGACCGACGTCCACAACAAGGGCATCGCCTTCGGGCTTGCGGGAGGAGGGGGCGCCGGTCTGATCGTCCTCACCCTCGCCGCCCTGGGCCTGATCCTGGTTTTGTTCGCGCGCAACGCCACGCGCCCCGGTCTCTGGGTGCCGGTGGGGCTGCTCGCCGGCGGTGCATTCGGCAACCTCGCCGATCGGGTGCGGATCGACTCGGTGACCGATTGGATCGACCTTCCGCTGTGGCCGTCGTTCAACCTGGCCGACGTCGCGATCATCCTCGGCGTCGCCGGGCTGGCGCTCGTATTCATGGAGGAGTCGCAGTGAGCGCGAGGCTCAGTTGGGGAGATTGATGTGGGGCCGAGCGCGAACACGGGTGTTCGGGTGAACGGTGCCCCAGCGGCGGAGATCGTCCATCTCGACGAGTCCCTCGCGGTCATCGACAAACCCGCCGGCCTCGTCGTCCATCCGGCGCCTTCGCATCGCGGCCCGACGCTGGTCGACCAGCTCGCCGACCTGCTCGGCGGCGGCGATCCCGAGCGACCCGGGATCGTGCACCGTCTCGACAAGGACACCTCGGGCCTGCTGGTCGTCGCACGCACCGAGGAGGCGCAGCGGGCGCTGGCCGCACAGGTCGCCGCCCGCGAGGTCGATCGCGTCTACCTGGCTCTTGCCCGCGGGCACCTGGAGTCGAGAACCGGGACCATCGACGCGCCAATCGGGCGCGAACGCCGCACCCGCACGCGGATGGCGGTGTCGGGCGCCGGCGCCCGCGAGGCTCGCACCCACTTCACGGTCCTGGAGCTTCTGCCGGCCGACAGCTACGTCGAGGTCAGCCTGGAGACCGGACGCACACACCAGATCCGCGCCCACTTCGCGGCCATCGCTCACCCACTGGTCGGCGATCCGACCTATGGCACCGGTCAAGCCTACGGGCTCGGGCGCCAGTTCCTGCACGCGCACCGTCTGGCCTTCGCACACCCGACCAGCGGCGAGCGGCTCGAGTTCACGTCGGCGCTTCCGTCGGACCTCGACGCGGCACTCGAGCGGGCGCGCCGACGTTAATCCATACGGGCTCGAGCGCCGTCGACGTGGCGGGCCTTCTCCAGCAACTGGGCGTGATGCCCGCCTGATCTCCGCTTCTTTACACTGCCGCCCGACCGTTAACCAATCCCCGTCGCCGCAAGCGGGTCCTGCCGGAGCGCTCCAACTGAAGAGACTCCGGTCCCGTGGAAACGGCGGAGACGCAGCAAAACGCAAGGAAAGGAAGCACCCGGATGGCCGAAGTAGGCATCAAGGAGCTGCTGGAGGCCGGAGTCCATTTCGGCCATCAGACGCGCCGCTGGAACCCGAAGATGCGCCGCTATATCCATGGCGAGCGCGACGGGATCCACATCATCGATCTGCTCCAGACCGAGCAGCTGCTCAAAGAAACGCAGGAGTTCGCCGCCGAGCTGACCCGCGGCGGCGGGACGGTTCTGTTCGCAGGGACGAAGAAGCAGGCGCGCGACGCGGTGCAGGAATGGGCCGATCGCTCCAAGATGCCGTTCGTCAACCTTCGCTGGCTGGGCGGTCTGCTGACCAACTTCAACACGATATCGGCGCGGATTGCCCGCCTGCACGAGCTGACCGAGCTACAGGAGCAAGGGCGCCTCGAGCTGCTACCGACCAAGGAGCGGATGGGCATGCAGGCCGAGCTGGCGAAGCTCGAGTACAACCTCGGCGGCGTGCGGGACATGGAGCGCCCGCCCGACGCCGTGTTCGTCATCGACCTGAAGACCGAGGAGATCGCGGTGCGTGAGGCGGCGCGCCTGCGCATCCCGCTCATCGGCCTGGTGGACACCAACTGCGACCCGGAGCCGATCGACTACGTGATCCCCGGCAACGACGACGCGATCCGCTCATGTGGGCTTGTGATCCGCGCTGTCGGCGAGGCGATCGAGGAGGGCTCCTCCGCCTGGCGCACCGCTGAGGAGCAGCGGCGCGCCGAGGAGGAGGCCGCGCGCCAGCGCGAAGAAGAGCAGCGTCGCAAGCGCGAAGAGGAGGAGAAGGCCCGCAAGGAGGCCGAGGAGGCGGCCGCCGCACAGGCCGCCGCGGCTCAGGCGGCGGGTGGGGAGCAGCAGGCCGCCGCCCAGCCCGCGCAGTCCTCGCAGCCCGCGCAGCCCTCGCAGCCCGCGCAGACTGCAGCTGAGCAGGGTCAGGCCAGCGCGCCGCCTGCGGAATCGGGTTCCGGGCAGCAGCAGGCTCCCAAGCCGCCGGCCGAGCCAGCTCCGGCGCAGGCAACGCCGGAGGGCGGGGACTCGAAGTGACGGTCTCCAGCGCCGAGGTGAAGACCCTGCGCGACCGCACGGGGGCCGGAATGATGGATTGCAAGGCGGCGCTTGCGGAGGCCGAGGGCGACATGGACCGCGCGATCGAGATCCTGCGCGTGAAGGGCCAGGCCTCGGCGGCCAAGCGCGAGGGTCGCGGCACCGATGAGGGCGTGGTCAGCGCCTACATTCACGCCAACGACAAGGTCGGCGCGATGGTCGAGGTGCAGTGCGAGACCGACTTCGTGGCCCGCAACGAGGACTTCAAGGCATTTGCCTACGAGGTCGCCCTTCACATCGCGGCCACAGGGCCGCGCTACGTAACGACCGACGACATCCCGGAGGCCGAGCTGGAGGCCGAGCGCCGCGTGCTCGAGGAGAAGGCACGCGAGGAGGGAAAGCCCGACGACAAGGTGCCCCAGATCGTCGAGGGTCAGCTGGCCAAGCGGGCGAAGGAGCTTGCGCTGCTTGACCAGGATCACGTCAACGTCGACAAGCACGAAAGCAAGACGATCGAGGAGCTGAGGCTCCAGATCGCGGCGAAGACGGGGGAAAACGTGCGGATCGCCCGCTTCGCCTACTTCCGGGTCGGCGAGGACTAGGCCGGCCGACGCGAGCGGCGAGCGCGATGGCATCTTCTGAGCCGCAATTCCGCCGCATCCTCCTGAAGCTATCCGGGGAGGCTCTGATGGGGGACCTCGAGTACGGCACAGACGCCGAGCAGGTGAAGCGGATCGCCGAGCAGCTGCGCACGACTCGGGCGCGTGGAGTCGAGGTCGCGGTCGTGGTCGGCGCCGGCAACATCTACCGCGGCCTCCAGGCGGCGGCTCGGGGGATGGACCGGGCGACCGGCGACTACATGGGCATGCTGGCCACGGTGCTGAACGCGCTCACCCTTCAGGACGCGCTGGAGAAGGTCGGCGAGCACACCCGCGTGCTCTCGGCGATCGACGTCAAGGAGGTCGCCGAGACCTACATCCGCCGCCGCGCGATGCGCCACCTAGAGAAGGGCCGCATCGTGATCTTCGCGGCCGGGACCGGCAACCCGTTCTTCACCACCGACACGGCGGCCGCTCTGCGTGCCCTCGAGATTCGCGCCGAGGCGATCCTGATGGCCAAAAACCGGGTCGAGGGCGTCTACGACGCCGATCCGGCGTCCAACCCCGACGCCCGCTTCATCCCCGAGCTCACCCACCGGGAGGCGATCGAGAAGGGTCTGAAGGTCATGGATTCGACGGCGCTCTCGCTCTGCATGGACAACGACTTGCCGATCTACGTTTTCAACATGGCCGACGAGCACAACATAGATAGGATCGTTTCCGGTGAGAGGGTCGGCACGCTGGTCTCCAGTCGACCGGCCGATTGACCGAGGAGTACCTGTGGCCGAGATGATCGACGAGTTCCTCGCTGACGCCAAAGAGCGCATGCACAAGTCGGTCGAGTCGACCCGCGGCGAGCTGGCGACGGTGCGTACAGGGCGCGCCTCTCCGCACCTGCTGGACCGGATCATGGTCGACTACTACGGCGCCCAGACCGACCTGCGGCAGCTGGCGAGCATCACGACGACCGACGCGCGCCTCCTGACCCTGACGCCCTTCGACAAGTCGGCGATCGCTTCGATCGAGAAGTCGATCCTGGAGTCCGACGTCGGCCTGACGCCGAACAACGACGGCAACGTGATCCGCCTCCAGATCCCCGAGCTGACCGAGGAGCGGCGCAAGGAGATGGTCAAGGTCGTGCATGGGGTCGCCGAGGAGGGCCGTGTCGCGGTGCGCAACATCCGCCGCGACGTGATGGCCGACCTGCGCGAGCTGAAGAAGGAGGGTGAGGCCGGCTCGGACGACGAGCACAGGGCGGAAAGTGAGCTTCAGAAGCTCACCGACGAGGCGATCGGCGAGATCGATGGCCTCCTCAAGGGAAAAGAAGAAGAAATCCTTGAGGTCTGAGACGGGCGCCGGCGGAGAGGCGTCCGCGGCGCGCTACGTCGCCATCATCACCGACGGCAATGGCCGCTGGGCGCAACAACGCGGCCTGGCGGTCAACGAGGGCCACGAGGCCGGGGCGGACAACGTCAAGGCACGGCTACGGGACGCGGTCGAGTTCGGGATCAAGGAGCTGACCGTGTTCTCGTTCTCGACCGAGAACTGGTCGCGCTCGTCGCAGGAGGTCGACGGCCTGATGCAGATGTTCGGCAAGCGGATCGACCGTGAGACCCCCGAGCTCGACAACGAGGGTGTGCGGATGCGCTTCATCGGGCGCCGGGACGGAATCTCGTCTGAGCTGATCGAGCGCATGGATTGGGCGCAGAATGAGACCGAGGAGAATGATCGGATCACCCTGTTCGTCGCCTTCAACTACGGCGGCAGGGCGGAGATCGTCGACGCGGCACGAAGCTTTCAGGGCGCAACCGAAGAGGAGTTCCGGGGTCATCTCTACGCCCCCGACATGCACGACCCCGACCTGCTCATAAGGACCAGCGGCGAACAACGGTTCTCCAACTATCTGCTCTGGCAGTGCGCCTATTCCGAGCTCGTGTTCCGCGACGAGCTGTGGCCGGACTTCGACCGTGAGGCGTTTGCCGCCTGTGTGGAGGAGTTCGACGCGCGTCAGCGGCGCTTCGGCGCGAGGTAAGGCCGATGGAGTCCGGCGAACAAGAAGGACGCAAGCGTGGGCGCTTCCTCGAAGATGCCGACCGGATCTTCGGCGACGACAGCCGCTCGGTGGAGCCGATCTTCGGCGACGACCCCGAATCGCTGGAGATGGAGCCGTTCGCACCGGAGGCGCCGCCGGAGGCACAGCCCGAGCGACGACGACGCCGTGGGCCCAGCGGGGAGACCGTCAAGCGGATCCTCGTGGCGATCCCGTGGATCGTCTTCGCGATCGCGATCACGGCGCTGGGCGGCGTCGTGTTCATGGCCGCGATGGTGATGCTGGGGGTGATCGGGCTTCGCGAGTACTTCCTGATGGCGCGGTCGATGCGCCCGGTGCAGGTGGCGGGCTTTGCGGCCGTGCCGGCGATGATCGTCGCCGCGCACTACGGCAATTCCTTCCAGGTGCTGATGGTCGCCGTCGCCTCGTTCCCGCTCCTGTTCCTTTTCGGCGCCAATCGCGATCACCGCGAGGGCGTGACCGTCTCGATGGCGGTGACGCTGCTAGGGATCGTCTGGATCGGATTGCCGCTCGTTCACGCCGTGCTGCTGCGCGACCTCCCGAGCCACGGCGGGGCGCTGCTGATCGACGTCCTGGTCGGGACCTTCGCCACCGATACCGCCGCCTATGCGACCGGCCGCCTGTTCGGCAGGCGGCGCATTGCTCCGCGCCTGTCGCCGAACAAGACGCTGGAGGGACTGATCGGCGGCTTCGTGATCGGCACGATGGCGTTCTGGTTCGCCGGGCTCTACCAGGATTGGCTCAACGGAACCGACGCACTGATCATGGGTGCCTGCGTCGCGGCGCTGGCGCCGGTCGGCGACCTCTTCGAGTCGATGGTCAAGCGCGACCTCGGGATCAAGGACACGGGCAGCATCTTCGGTCCCCACGGCGGCCTGCTCGACCGCCTCGACGCGGTGCTGTTCACGGTCGTGATCGGCTACTACCTGTCGGTCGCGTTCGTGTATTGACGCCGCTCCAGCCGGCAGGATCAAGAGCGCGATGCGAGCCTCAAAGCGCGCAAGGCCGCGGCGCCCGGCGACCTATTACCAAGTTGCCGGGCTAGACCTTGATCGGGAGATGCGATGGCTTTGCACTCTCCCGGTCTTCGGCGGCAGCCGGGGCTCGCTGGCGCGAAGCCTCCCGACGCTGGCCGTGCGTCGCGCATCTGCGCGCCCCCGCCGCAACCTCGGGTTCGCGGTGCCTGCCGAGCGGCGCATCTCGGTGACTGCGTACCCGGAGATTAGGCCAGGCGACGCGCAGGAGACGCTGCTCCACGAGCTGGTCCACATCGCGGTTGGCCGCCACGGTCGGAGCTGGCACGGACAGCTCTTCCGGCGGACGCTGAAGGAGGCAATGCGCCAGGCGTACGGGATCACCGACACGCCGGCTCGGGGCTCGACCCACGGCACCTACGCCGAGACGCTCGAGCGGCGGCGTCGGACGCTCTCCACAACACCGTGGGGTGGCCTGCACCCGCAACAGCTTGCCCTCGACACTGCGGCCTGAACGGCCCCGGGCGCGTCGCTCCCTACCCTTCTTGACATGAACAAGGTCGTGATCCTCGGCTGCACGGGGTCGATCGGCACCCAGGCCCTGGAGATCGTCGCTCGAAGTGACGATCTTGGTGTCGTCGGCTTGGCCGCCGAGTCGAGCTGGGGACAGGCGCTCGGGCAGGCGCGCGAGCACGGCGTCCCCGCGGTCGCCCTGGTTGACCCCGAAGCCGCCACCCAGGCAAAGCAGGCCTGGAACGGCAAGGTCCTGGCCGGCGAGGACGGGATTCGCGAGCTGATCGCGACATCTGGCGCCGACCTGGTGCTCAACGGCATCGTCGGCGCCGCGGGCCTCGGCCCGACCATAGTGGCGCTCTCCGAGGGCATCGACGTCGCGCTGGCGAACAAGGAGAGCCTGGTGATCGGCGGCGAGCTTGTCACCGCGCTTGCCGAGGGGACCGGCGCGAGGCTGTTGCCGGTCGACTCCGAGCACTCGGCTCTGTTCCAGCTGATCGGCGCCGAGCCGCCGGGAACGGTGGAGCGGCTGGTGATCACGGCGTCGGGCGGGCCGTTCCGGGGACGCACCGACCTCGACGCGGTGACCCGTGAGGAGGCGCTCGACCACCCGACATGGGACATGGGGGGAAGGATCACGGTCGACTCCGCCACCCTGATGAACAAGGGATTCGAGACGATCGAGGCGCACCATTTGTTCGGGGTCCCTTACGAGCAGATCGACGTCGTCGTGCACCCGCAATCGATCGTCCACTCACTTGTCCACCTCAACGACGGCGCCTCGCTCGCCCACCTGGGGTACCCCGACATGCGGGTGCCGATCTCCTACGCGCTGCACTTCCCGCAGCGCGCCGACACCGAAGTGCCGGCGCTGGACCTGGCGACAGCCGGCGAGCTGACCTTCGAGCCGCCTGATCTCGACTCGTTCCCGTGTCTGCGGCTCGCGCGCGAGGCGGGGGAGGCCGGTGGCACTGCCCCCTGTGTGCTCAACGCGGTCGACGAAGTCGCCGTCGCCGCATTCCTGGACGGTCGCCTGCGCTTCACCGCCATCGCCGAGGTCGTCGAGCGGATGCTGGACGAGATGCCGGCCGAACCGGTCTCGCACTTCGAGCAGCTGTTCGCGGTCGACGAGGAGGCCCGCCGGCGCTCCGCCGACCTGATCGAGGAGATGGCGGTCGCATGAGCTGGGTGCTCGCGATCCTCGGCTTCACCCTATTGATCGTTCTCCACGAGGCCGGTCACTTCGTGGCCGCGAAATCGGTCGGGATGCGGGTCGAGCGCTTCTTCCTTTTCTTCCCGCCGAAACTGGTTTCGATCAAGCGCGGCGAGACCGAGTACGGAATCGGGGCCATCCCCGCGGGGGGGTTCGTGAAGATCACCGGCATGAACCCCGACGAGGAGCTGCCCCCCGACGTAGCCCCGCGGGGCTACTACCACCAGCCGGTCTGGAAGCGGATCCTCGTGATCGGCGCAGGTCCCGCGGTCAACATCGCGCTCGCCTTCCTGATCTTCTTCGTGCTCGCCTTCAGCACCAGCGACATCACCAACAGCGTCGGCCAGATCGATCCCGGCAGCCCCGCCGCGGCGAATCTGAAGCCCGGCGACACGATCATCGCGATCGACGGCAAGCGCTTTCCGGGAGTCGCGACCGATACCCGACTGACCCGCTTCGGTCATATCGTCGCCAGCCACCAGTGCCCCGGCAAGCAGACCGACGGGTGCGGGGCGAAAACGCCGGTGAAGCTGACGATCTCGCGCGATGGGCAGGTCCACACCCTGTTCATCACGCCCAGGTATGACCCGGACGTGAAGCGGACGCGGATCGGCTTTGCCTACGGATCGACACCGGCGAATCTCAGCGTCGCAGGGGCCGCGCGAAGCGCCGCCGACGACATGTGGTTCGTCACTTCGAGGACCGTGAGTGCAATCGCGCGGATATTCGAGCCCGAGCAGCGCAAGCAGGTCTCGGGCATCGTCGGTACCACCGACGTCACCCAGCAGGCGATTGGCTTTGGCGCCCGCGAAGCGCTGACACTCCTGGCCATTGTCAGCCTCTCGCTCGGCCTCATCAACCTGTTCCCCTTTCTGCCCCTCGACGGCGGCCACATCTTCTGGAGCCTGGTCGAGAAGGTGCGAGGCTCGCCGGTCCCGTTCAGCGTCATGGAGCGGGCGGGTGTGGTCGGCTTCCTGCTGGTGATCATGCTCTTCGTGATCGGCTTCACCAACGACATCCACCGCCTCACCCATGGGGGTTTCCACGTCCGCTGAGTGCCCTGCTTCCTGGGCTCTGAGCGCCCGCCGATTCGCGATCCGTGCGGTAGCGTTCGCGCCGGAGGAGAGAAGTGGAAGTAACCACCGCTGAACGCTACGCGAGCGGCGGCCCTCTAACGGAGCCGCCGGCGAGAAACCTCTACGAGGCGTTTCTGGCCACGGTCGAGCGCTTGGGCGACGACACGGCGATCGTGGCCCCTGACGACTACTCGATCAGCTGGAACGACCTTCGCAGCCGCGTCGACGCGATCGCCGGCGGGCTGGCCGGCTTGGGGGTCGGCAAGGGCGACACCGTGGCGATCATGCTCAACAACCGCCCCGAGTTCATCCCCTGCGACCTCGGCGCCGTGGCGCTGGGCGCGGTCCCGTTCTCGATCTATCCGACCTCCTCGCCGGAACAGATCGCCTACGCGGCGGGCGACGCCGACGCCAGGGTCGGGATAGTCGAAACCACGTTCCTGGAGCAGTTCGAGGCGGCGCGCAAGGACCTGCCGCAGCTCGAGCACCTGATCGTGGTCGACGGGGACGGAGGCACGACGACACTGGAGCAGATCGAGTCCGCCGAGCCGGACTTCGACCCGGCCCACGCGGCTGCCCAGGTCGGCCTCGACGACCTGCTGACCCTGATCTACACCTCGGGGACCACCGGGCCGCCGAAGGGCGTCCAGCTCAGCCACCGCAACCTGATGAGCCTCACCGCCTCGGTCGACAGCATCGTGCCGTTCCCGGAGACCGGCGGCAAGATCATCTCCTGGCTTCCCGCCGCCCACATCGCCGAGCGCGGCGCCCACTACTACCTGCCCGTGATTCGAGGTCTTATGGTCGAGATCTGTCCCGACCCCCGCAAGATCATCGAGTTCCTGCCGCAGGTGCGCCCGACCTGGTTTTTCGCCGTACCGCGGATCTGGGAGAAGCTCAAAGCTGGCCTGGAGGCAAACTTCGCCAAGCTCCCCGACGAGCAGCGCGCCGCCGCCGAAAAGGGCCTCGAGGCGGCGCACGCCAAGCTGGCGGCCGAGCAGGCAGGCGAGGACGTCTCGGCGGTGTTGACAGCCGCCGTCGAGAAGGCGGATCGGGAGATGTTCTCCAACCTGCGCGCGGCCCTCGGCCTCGACGAGGCGGTGGCGGTAAACGTCGGCGCCGCCCCGACATCGCTCGAGGTGCTCGAGTTCTTCCACGCGATCGGGATCCCGATCGGCGAGCTTTGGGGGATGTCGGAGACCTGCGGCACGGCGACCTGCAACCCACCGGATCGGATCAAGCTGGGCACGGTCGGGCCGCCCCTGCCGGGGGTCGAGATCAAGCTGGCTGCTGACGGCGAGGTGCTGGTCCGAGGCGACTCGGTGATGCCCGGCTATCGCAACATGCCCGAGAAGACCGCCGAGACGATCGACGCCGAGGGCTGGCTGCTGACCGGCGACATCGGCGAGCTCGACGAGGATGGCTACCTGAAGATCATCGACCGCAAGAAGGAGCTCATCATCAACGCGGCCGGCAAGAACATGTCGCCGGTCAACATCGAGTCAAAGCTGAAGGCGGCGACCCCCCTGGTCGGTCAGTGCATCGCGATCGGCGACGCCCGCCCCTACAACGTGGCGTTGATAGTGCTCGACCCCGACTATGCGCCTAGCTGGGCGGCAAACAACGGACTAGAGGGGTCCTCGCTGGAGAAGCTGGCCCAGGATCCGAAGACGATCGCGGCGCTCCAGGAGGGCGTCGACGAGGCCAACTCGAAGATGTCGCGGGTCGAGCAGATCAAGAAGTTCGAGGTCCTGCCCGGCGAGTGGCTGCCCGGGGGCGACGAACTGACCCCGACGATGAAGTTAAAGCGTAGGCCGATCGTCGAGAAATACGAGGCCCAGATCGAGGGCCTGTACGCGACCCCACGCTAGTTCAGGGCTCCGGCTGATACATCCGTCCAAGCACGGGTTACCCACGTCCTGGGCGTCCGCTCCCCCTGCTTGCCTGGTGCGTGCAGGCTGACGATAAATCGCACACATGGAGGTCCACGCCAAATCCGGCGGCGAGTCCGCTGAGCTTGAGGCCGCGCCCGCGGTCGACCGCGACGAGCCCCATACCCTCTCGGTCGAGCAGGTCCGCTCGGCGATCGAGCACGATCGCTTCGTCGTCTTCTCGCAGCCGATCCAGGACCTGAGGACCGGCGCCGTCGCCAGCGAGGAGCTGCTGGCCCGGGTGAAGATGCCCGACGGTCAGCTGGTCGCGCCGTTCGCCTTCCTGCCCACCGCGGAGGCGTTCGGCCTCTCGCTGGAGATCGACTCGATGATGGTCGGCAAGGGGATCGACATGGCGAGTCGCGGCAGGCGGGTGGCGGTGAACCTCTCCGCCCATTCGCTCACCGATCCGGGGCTCACCGAGCGGGTCGAGACGGCGGTCCATGACGGATTGGACCCACGCAACCTCACCTTCGAGATCTCCGAGAACAGCGCCGGCACCGATCTCGAGGCCGCGAAGGCGCTGGCGATCCGCCTGACCCAGATCGGGTGCGACCTCGCGATCGACGAGTTCGGCGTCGGCTACTCCTCGCTGCAGTTCCTCAAGCACCTGCCGGCGCAGTTGATCAAGGTCAGCCGCGAGTTCGTGGGCGACCTCCCGCGCAGCCTCGACGACTACCACGTGATGGGCAGCATCGTCGACCTGGCCGCAAAGCTGGGCCGCAAGACGGCCGCGGTTGGAGTCGAGGACGGATTGACGTTGGAGATCCTCAAGCGACTCGGCGTCGACTACGCCCAGGGCTTCTTCATCGGCCGCCCGCGCGAGATCGATCTCGACGAGCCTCGCGATGTCGAGCCCGCCGCGGCGGCTGAAGTCGAGAACTGAGCAACCGCCCGCCCGGTCTTTAGCCTTCGGGGCATGAGGAAGCTCCTGAGGCGCCTCCCTCAACCCGTGCTCGCCTCCTTGCGGGCGGCCCGCAAGCGCTACCGCAGCGTCCGCTACCGGGCTCGTGAGCGACTGCACCCGGTGAGGATCGAGGGCCCTCAGATCGAGGCGGCCCTCCGTGAGGCGGGCCTGGGGCAGGGCGACGCAGTCTTCGTGCAGGCGGGGATGTCCTCGTTCGGGACGATCGAGGGCGGACCCGACGCGGTGATCGAGTCATTCGCCCAGGTGCTCGGCCCGGGTGGCCTGATCGTGATGCCCGCATTCCCGCTCGACCGTCCGGCGCTTGAGTATCTGCGCGAGGGCCCGGTCTTCGATCTGCTCGAAACGCCATCGAGGATGGGGGCGATCAGCGAGCGATTCCGAACCTCGGATGGAGTCGTGCGCAGCCTGCACCCGACCCATTCGGTCTGTGCCCGCGGACCGGGCGCCGAGGAGGTCGTGGCGGGCCACGAGCTGGCCCAGACGCCGTTTGGCGCCGGAACCCCGTTTGCGAGGCTGATCGAGCGCGGCGCCCATCAGGTCTACTTCGGCTCCGGGGTGGGAGCGATCACCATGTACCACGCCTACGAGTGCCTGCGCGAGCCTCCCTACCCGATCGAGGTCTTCTGGCCACAGCGAATCGGGGCCCGCTGCGTCGACGCGAATGGCGAGGCGGTCGTCGTCCACACCCTGATCCACGATCCGCGCGTGACGGTCGAGCGAATCGACAACAACCCCCCGCTGGAGGCGCAGGTGCGGGAGAGGCTGATCAGCGGCGGGATGCGCTCGGTGACCCTGGGGCGCGGGGAGGTGCTCGCTCAGACGCTTCCCGAGCTGCTGGCCCAGTTCGAGCAGATGCTGGGCGAAGGGTCGACTATCTACCCGCCCGAGCTGCTGGCCGAGGCGAGGGTCGCATGAGCGACGAGGTGGAGACGGCGAGGACCGACCGCGTCGAGCAGGTGCGCGAGCTGGAGCGCTTCGCGTTGCGCAGACTCCCCTCGATGCAGCGCGCCGACGGCGTCTTCTGCCACGAGCTGAGGGCGGAAGGAGGCAGGCCCGAGGGACGCTCGCTGCGCTACACGCTGATCGTCCTGCTCGGCCTTCTGCGCGCCGAGGAGCACGGCCTCGAGAATCCGTTCCACCTCGGCGCCCTGCGCAGCCGCGTGCTCTCCGAGCTCAACTCCCCCGAGCTGACGCCGGGAGACCTCGGACTCGCGCTGTGGGCCGAGTCACGAAGCGAAGGAGACGCGGTAGGCGAGTTGGTCGGAGCGTTGAAGGCGAAGCTCACCGAAAGCGACCTCGACGGCCTGCTCAGCATGGAGGTTGCCTGGATCGCCACCGGGCTCACCGAGGCGGGCGCGCGGGGCGCCCTGGGAGCGGGGGAGCCGCTCCTCGCCGAGTGCCGTGAGCAACTGATCGAAAAGCGCCGACCCCGGGGCGGGCTGGTCACCCACGTGCTGCGTGGCCGCCGCAAGCGCCTGCCGCACTTCGCCGACCAGATCTACTCGGTCCTCGCGCTCAGCCAGCTGGCGCGGATCCGCGACGACGGTGCGGCTCGCGACGCGGCCCGCTCGATCGGCGACCTGCTGCTGCGCAACCAGATGCCGAACGGCGCCTGGCCCTGGATCTACGACCCGGTCAGGGGCACCGTGGTCGAGCCATACGAGCTCTACTCGGTCCATCAGGACTCGATGGCGATGATCGGGATGCACGGCCTCACCGAGGCGACCGGCGAGCCGCGGTACCGCGACGTCGCGGTGCGAAGCCTCGACTGGAACTACGGCAACAACGAGCTCGGCGTCCAGATGCTCGATCGCGAGGCGGAGATGATCTACCGATCGATCCGCCGCAAGCCTCGCTTCGCCCGCGCGCGCCAGGCTCGCAATGCGGCCGCCACCTACCTGCATGCGTCGCCACGGCTCGCCGACCCCGAGGAGCTGGAGGTGAACCGGGCAATGCGCCCCTACCACCTCGGGTGGCTGCTGGAGGCCTGGTCGGGGCGTGAGGAGCTCGCCCGCACCGGCGGGGGTTGATGGCCGACTTCGAGGGGTCGCTGCGCCGCGACGACCTCGCCGCCGACCCGATCGAGCAGTTCGCGGCCTGGTTCGCGGAGGCGGCCCCGTCCGTGCCCCTCGCCGAGGCGATGGCCCTGGCCACCGTCGACGCCAGCGGTTTGCCTGCCGTGCGCTTCGTCCTGCTCAAGGGGGTGGGCGAGGACGGATTCGACTTCTACACCGATTACCGCAGCGATAAGGCCGAGCAGCTGGGGGCCAACGGGCGCGCCGCGCTTGCCATCTGGTGGCAGCAGCTGGGCCGCCAAGTGCGGATCTCCGGGTCGGTCACACGCATCGACGCCGCGGAGTCGGACGCCTACTTCCGCACCCGCCCCCGCGAGGCGCAGATCGGCGCCTGGGCGTCGGAGCAGAGCTCCCCACTCTCCGACCGCGCCCAGCTGACGCGGCGGGTCGAGGAGGCGACGCAGCGCTTCAAGGGCCGAGACGTCGAGCGCCCTCCGCACTGGGGCGGCTTCCGCGTGGTTCCGGACCAGATCGAGTTCTGGCAGCAGGGAGAGGCGCGGCTGCACGACCGCTTCCGCTACCGGCGCGACGGCGACGGCTGGTCGATCGAGCAGCTCTCGCCCTAGCCGCGATGTCCAGGCGGTCTAGGGCAGGATCTTGAACTTGTCCTTGGCGGGGGTGGGGTCGACGTTCCCCGCCGCGTCGATCGCTTCGACCTTGAACGTGTGCTTGCCGCGGTCGAGCCCGTGGTAGGTCTTCGGCGACTTGCACTTGTGGAATTTCTTGTGATCGATCTTGCACTTGAAGGTCGAGCCGGCTTCGGTGGCCTTGAATCTGTAGGTCGGCGTGGTGTCGTGGCTCCGGTTCCTCGGCCGCTTCTTGATCTTCGTGTTGGGGCCCCCGCTGCTGCCGCCGCAGGCCTTCTCGGTCGGCGCGCTGGCGTTGTTGCGCGGCGAGGGTGTTCCGAGCGCGAAGTCGGCGGCGCTGTCATTGGTGTCGTCCGCCGCATCCAACGCCGTGGGGCAGCCACGGGAGATCGTCCGCACAATCGATTGGCCCGCTGCAATTCCGCCCGGGAAGAGAACAGGGTTGCCTGCCGGTGAGGGTTGCCGGTTGGAGTGGCCTGGGTTCCGATCGCCACGCAGTCGATCCCGGTCGACGGAAGCGTGTCGATGTAGCACACATGGCCCGTTGGGGCGGGGAACAGATTGGTGGTGGGAACGACGAAGTCGGGCGTGACGCCGATCGGGTTCATGTCGGCGATCAGGATGCTGCGCTGGTTCTGCCCGTTGGGAACGTTGCTCGGAAACTGATACGTCGTGAATGCGTTGACGCCGTCGTATGTGACGAGATAGTGCGCGGAGACGAAGTTCTGGCCTTCGGCGTACATCTGCAAGACAACGTAGTCAGCGCTCGTGCCCCCACCTTCGTGCACCCTCGCCGATCTTCATCAGGTGAAACGTCGCCTGGGCGGGCGCCGCGAACACGCCGCATGTAACGCATGCCACCAGCGCAACCAGCGTCCTTGTCCGAGTTCGCGACATCCCTTGCTCGGGTATTCGTATCGCGTCTGCACGAGTTCACAAGGGGCGTGAGGCACCCCAGGTACCCTTGACCTATGGCCTCAAAGCGCCAGATATTCGTGCGTGACGTGCCGATCGGCGGTGGCGCGCCGGTCGTCGTGCAGACGATGACCAAAACCGAGACCGCCAACCTCGAGGCGACGATGGAGCAGATCCGCACCGTCGCCGAGGCGGGCGCCGACATCGTGCGGGTCGCGGTGCCGCGCGACAAGGACGTCGAGGCGCTGAAGACGATCGTCAAGGAGTCGCCGATCCCGGTCATCGCCGACATCCACTTCAACCACACCCTGGCGCTGAAGGCAATCGACGCCGGTGCCGACTGCATCCGGCTCAACCCCGGCAACATCGGCGGTCGCGACAAGGTCGCCGAGGTGGCCGCAAAGGCGACCAAGGCCGGGGTGCCGATGCGAATCGGCGTCAACTCCGGCTCGCTGCCCAAGCACCTGCACGAGCTGGAACGGTCGGAGCCAGTCGAGGCACTCGTCGCGGCGGCGGTCGAGTTCGTCGAGCTCATGGAGGGCCTCGACTTCGAGAACTTCAAGGTCTCGATCAAGTCGACCAACGTGCCGAACACGATCGCCGCGAACCGGCTTCTGGCCGAGAAGATCCCCTATCCGATCCATCTCGGGATCACCGAGGCGGGTACCAAGTGGTCGGGCTCGCTGAAGTCGGCGGTCGGGCTCGGGACACTGCTGGCCGACGGGGTGGGGGACACGATCCGGATCAGCCTCTCCACCTTCCACGCCGAGGAGGAGGTCAAGGTCGCCTGGGAGATCCTCAAGGCGCTGCACCTGCGCCAGCGCGGCCCGGTGCTGATCGCCTGCCCGACCTGCGGGCGGCTTCAGTTCGACATGGACACGGTTGTCGCCGAGATCGAGCAGCGACTGGAGGCCTATACGGAGCCGATCGAGGTCGCTGTTTTGGGCTGCGCGGTGAACGGGATCGGCGAGGCCTCACACGCCGACTTCGGCATCACCGGAGCAAAGGACGAGGGGCTGATCTTCTCGCAAGGCAAGCCGCTGCGGAAGGTCCCGCAGGCGCAGCTCGTCGATGCGCTCTTCGACGAGATCGACCGCTCGCTGCACCGCGGCAAGGTCGAGGCTGACGAGACCGAGGCGCAGGAGGGCGCCGAGTGGCTGGCGCGCATCGAGGAGGAGAACGCCGACGAGTTGACTCCGGAGCGGATCGCCAAGATGGAGGCCGAGGCGGCCGAGCAGGGCGAGTCCGACCGGGTGCTGCTCGACGAGGAAGCCTCGCCGACCGCCGGACGCCGCTTCACTCGGGCCTAGCCCGTCGCCGGCGCCGCGTACTCGTAGGAGCGAATCCAGGGGCTGTGGTACGTGTGGTGGTCGACTGGCGAGCGCCACACGACCTGCCATCTGCGGCCCGAGGTGTCGCCGTAGGTGGTCGTGTAGACGCCGGCTGAGTCGGTGTCTACCTTCTGCAGCTCCCTGGGCGGCCGGCCAGGGTTGCGGTAGCGAATCGTCACCGTCGTGGGGTGCGGATGGGGCTGCACGATGCCCCAGAACGAGACGCTGTCGCCGAGCCTCTGCACCGCGAGTGGCAGGCGGAACGCGTCGTAGGACGGCTTCTTGCGCCCGGCGAAGAACCGCAATCCCGACTCGAACCCGCCGTAGACCTGACCGGGGACCGCCCCGGGGCTGTCGTCGCTCAACAGGTACTGGGCGAAGGTGGCGACGCGGGGGTCCTGGTAGGCGAAGTTCTCGGCGATCCCGATGTCGGCGGCCTGCTGCTGGAGGCTCACCGCGTTGGGGTCGGGGTAGCTCTGAACCCCGAACTCGGTGATGTAGAGGGGAAAGTCGGACGGGATCGCCCCTGCGCGCGCAGCCCCGTCCAGCGTCACCTCGAGCGCGCTCAGCGAGCTCATGGTCACGAAGCGGGGGTTCGTGACCGGCTCGAACGGCGCCTGACCGGCCAGCGGATAGGGGTGCGTGGACCAGCCGACCGCATCGACCTTCTCGTCCGGCTGCGGACAGTTGGGCAACGGCTCGAAGTCGCCGTTGAGGCAGAGCGTCTGGCGCGTGAAGGTGAGCGGGTCGGTCGAATCCTCGCCGCCGGTGGGCGCGGTCTCGCCGATCAAGATCGGCGCCGACGGTTGCTGGTCGTGGATCGCCGTTTGCGCCGCCAGGTAGAGCTTGCGGTACAGCAGCGGCGAGTATGGCCGGCCGTTGCGATTCTGAGGTTGTAGGAAGATCGACAGGTTGGGCTCGTTCCAGATCGCCCAGAGGTCCGCCTTCGGCAGGGGGGATGCTTTCCCCGAGCCACGGAATCGCCCGTCGTAACGCTTCGCCAGCGCGGATACGAACTGTCCGAATTGCCCCGGGTCCGGGTCGACCAAGCCGGCGCTGCCCGGCTTCGCCGCCCACGCCGGCGCTGGCCCGGTCGGTGACAGCAGGACCTTCATCCCGAGGCGGTGAATCTCCCGCAGGGCGGAGTCGAAGTAGCCGAAGTTGTAGTTGTGGTCGGCCGGGTCGGCCGGGTGGAAATCTCCTGGTCGCTGCGTCGGAGCGACCAGGTTCCAGGACACGAGAACACGAATCGCGTCGGCTCCAAGCGAGTGCGCCTGCGCCAGCGCCATTCTCGGATCGGTATTGGCGACCAGCCCGACGTCGAAGATCAACGGCTTTCGCCCCTGCGGGTTGTCCGGGAAGCCGGGCGGGTTCGCCTCGGCGGGCGAGCGGTCGTGGATCAGCGCCACGGCGGCGACCCCCACCGCGACCACGGCAAGGGCCGCGGCTAACAGCCAGGGGCGACGCATGTCACTTGAAGACGTAGACGCGCACGAATGGACCGGTCAGCTCGGTTCCGTCCGGGAGACGGGTCGAGGCACTGTACCGGCGCCCTTGGTGGAAGGTGGTGCGGAATTGGAAGTAGCCGTTGGCGCTGGTGTGAATCGTCTTCAGCCTGTGGGCGGCACCGGGCCCCCTCGCCTTGACGGTCACCGTGAACGGACCGCCCTTGGGCCGTACATGCCCCCAGATCGTGACCTTGTTGCGCTTCTCGCTGGGACGCTGCGCCACCAGGGCGATCGGGAAGGCGTCGTAGGAGATCTTCTTGCGGCCGTCGGAGAAGCGAAGCCCGGTCTGGAAGTTCACCTGGGCATTGCCGACGTCGTCCTGCATCAGGTACTGCCCGAAGCTGCGGATCGTGGGGTTGCGGTACATCAGGTACTCCGAGATCGCGATGTACTCGGCCTGCTGGAGCTGGCTGACCCCGTACCTGCGGTCGGGAACGCTCTCGATGCCGTACTCGGTAACGTAGATCGGCAGCTTGCGCGTAGTAGCACCGGCGGCGCGGGCCTTTTTCAGCGCCGTGGCCAGCTCGTCGATCGTGTCGAGGTTGATCAGGTTGTGGGAGGACTCGAAGGGAGCGTCGAACGGGTCGTAGGGATGCTGTGCCCACCCATCGGCGTTGATCGGCGCGCAGCCGCCCTTGCGCTTGAACTTGGCGTTGAGGCAGAAGACGCCGCGCAGGAAGGTGATCGGATCGGTGCCCTTGCGCCCGGGGCCCGGAGAGGCCTCGCCGATCAGCAGCGTGTCGTTTGTGTGGCCGCTGGCCTGGAGGCCGCGCTGGGCGGCGAGGAAGAGCTCGCGATAGATCCTTCCGGAGACCGACTTGCCGTGCCGCAACTGCGGCTTCAGGAACAGGGTCAGGTTTGCCTCGTTGAGGACCGACCAGTGGTCGACCCGCGGCAGGACCGGATTCGGCGGGTCTGTCGGCAGGATGGGGGGCGGGGAGTAGTTGCCGCTGTAGCGGGTGCCGAGCGCCTGCACGAACTGCTGAAAGTCGGACGGATTGGGGTCGGTGAACTGCTCGTGCGCAGAGCTGGCCCAGTCGGGGACCGGGGTGCCGGGGGTAAGCAGGACACTCAGGCCGCGGGACCGGGCGCCCCGGACGAGATCGTCGAGGGCGTCCCACTGCTGGGGGTATGCCGCCGGATCCGTCGCATCGAAGGTCGGCTTGGTCGGGGAATTGGGCTCAGGTGCGATCTGTCGCCAGGCGACGATCACGCGCACCGTGTCGACACCAAGGTCCTGCAGCTCGTCGAGCTGCTTGGCCCGCCCCTCGGCGGAAACATCCAGCGCCGCACCGCCGAGATCGAAAAGCGTCGTCTCGCTGCGTGAGGCCGAAGCCGCTGGCACGGTCGCGAGCGACGCAGCAAGCGCGACGGTGGCCGCCAACGCGTGCAGCCGGTGACGGCCGACGATTGGCCTTCGGGACGTTCGAATTCGTTGCGAAGTGTCTGTGCGCATCGCAGAAAGAACCTGTCAGTCGCCGAGAAGTTTCGGCCCCCGGCTACGGCCTGCGCCGAATGGGGACCCGCGGGCGGATCGGGCTTTCTAGCAAACCTCCCGGGCGGGAGTGTCACCGGGCCGCTATCGGCGCCTAGTCAAAAGCGGTAAGAGCGCACGAAAGGCCCTTGGAGCTCGGCGCCGCCGGGCAGCGGGCAGGTCGCGCGCCACTGACGCCCGCGCCGGGAGGGCGTGTTGAAGCGGAAGTAGCCGTTGCGGTCGGTGGGGACCTCGGTGAACCGGCGGACAGGGCCCGTGTCGCCATCCCGGTACTCGATCTGCACCGAATAGGGCCCCTCACCGGGCCGCACGTGGCCCCAGATTTCGTCCCACACGTTCTTGCGCTGGCGCGCCACAAGGGCGATCGGAAAGGCGTCATAAGACGGCTTCGGAAAGCCGTTGGCGAACCGCAGCCCGGTCTGGAAAGAGAGCAGCTGGCTCGGGTTGCGGTCGTCGTCGAGCAGGTACTGGGCGAACGAGCTCACCCACGGGTTGCGGTAGAGCAGGTACTCGGCGATGCCCAGGTACTCGGCCTGTCTCTGAGGGCTGACCCCGAAGCCGCCCTGCGGATAGCTCTCGATCCCGTATTCGGTCACATAGACGGGAAGCCGCTGCACGGTCGCGCCGGCTCGAGCCGCCAAGCGCAATGCGTGGACCAGTCGGTCCATGGAGCCGATCGAGATGATCGAGCGATGGACCTGCTTCGGAACCTCCCAGGGCGGAATGTGCGGGTTGTATGGATGGTGGGCCCAGCCATCGGCCTCGATCGGCTGGCAGCCGCGGACGAGGCGGTAGTCGCGGGAGAGGCAGAAGACCTGGCGCAGGAACTTCAGCGGCGCTGTCGAGGCGCTCCCCCTGCTCGGGGCGGTCTCCCCGATCAGCAGGAGGTCCTTCCTGTGTCCGGTGTCGGCGAGGGCGCGCTGCGCCGCCAGGAACAATCGGCGGTAGATGAGACCCGAGACGGTGCGGCCGTCGGATGCCCGTTGGGGGCGCAGAAACGTTTTCAGGTTGGGCTCGTTGTAGACAGACCATTGGTCGACTCGCGGCAGCGGATCGCCGTCGGGCCCGCCCGCGCAATTGGGCGGCACGCAGGTCCCGTCGTAGCGCTGGCCGAGCGCCTGCACGAACTGCTCGAACTCGTCGGGGTCGGGATCGAAGAGACTCCCGCGGCCGGTCGAGCTCGCCCAGTCGGGGATCGGACCGGTCGGCACAAGCAGCGCGTCCATGCCGCGGGCCTGGACGCCACGCACGATGCTGTCGAGAACGTCGAACGCGCGGTTTGGATAATCGCCCGGGTCGGAGCCGTCGAAGTCCGCCGGCTTGGTCGAGCTCTCGGGGGCGGGGGCGAGGACGCGCCACTGAACCTGGATCCGCACCGAGTCGACGCCCAATGCCTGCAAGCGGTCGAGGATGTCCGAGCGCCGAGCAGCGCTCTCACCGTTCAGAAGCGAGGGGGTGGGGTCGAGGACGGTGAACTGGTCGCTCGAAGCCGCCGCCCTCGGTGGGGCCGCGATCATCGCCAGCGCAACGGCCAGCGTTGCGGCGAGGGAAACGATGCGGATTGCCGCCGTGGTCGTCTGCCCTTGCTGTGCGCTCATCGAGGCTAAAACCCGTCCGCAAACGAAACGCTTCGGCTGCGCCGCCGCCGGTCGCGGGCCCTGCGCGCCGTGATGTCTAGCACGCGCTGCTCGGCGGCGGCCCTGGCAGTTACCGTACGACGCCATGTCGCGCGCCACGGAGCTGTTCTGGCCCACCCTCAAGGAGGCGCCCGCCGACGCCGAGGCGACCTCGCACAAGCTGTTGGTGCGGGCCGGGCTTATCCGCCAGGTCGCGGCGGGCCTGTGGACCTTCCTGCCGGCCGGTTGGCGAGCGCACCGCAAGGTCGAAGGGATCATCCGTGAGGAGATCGACGCGATCGGGGGCCAGGAGATGCTGATGCCGGTCCTGCAGCCGGCCGAGATCTGGAAGCGCACCGGGCGCTACGAGATCGAGGAGCTGCTGAAGCTGGAGGATCGCAAGGGCTCAGAGCTGGTTCTGGCGATGACACATGAGGAGAGCGTGACCTTCCATGTCGCCAACGAGGTCCGTTCCTACCGCGAGCTGCCGAAGATCCTCTACCACTTTCAAACCAAGGAGCGCGACGAGCCGCGGCCGCGCGCGGGAGTCCTGCGCACGCGCGAGTTCCTGATGAAGGACTCCTACAGCTTCGACCGCGACGTCGAGGGATTGGAGCGCAGCTATGCGCGCCACATCGAGGCCTACGACCGCATCTTCGATCGCTGCGGGCTGCGCTGGTACCGGGTCGAGTCCGACGTCGGGATGATGGGAGGCCTCGGCGCCCACGACTACATGGCGCCGTGTGCGGCGGGCGAGAACGAGGTTGCCCTGGCGCCCGGCTATGCGGCCGACATCGAAGTTGCCAGCGCCGATCCGCAACCGGTGCAATTGCCCGCGGCGCTCGAGGAACCCAAGGAGGTGGGCACCCCCGGCTTGACCACGGTGGAGGAGGTCTCCAACGCGCTCGGGGTGCTGCCCGGCGCTCTGCTGAAGGCGATGCCGGTGGTGGTGAAGGAACGCGGCATGGTGCTGGCGCTCGTGCGCGGGGACCACCGCCTCAACGAGCTGAAGCTGCGCAGCGTCCTCGGCGCCGACTTCCGTCCCGCCCATCCGGAGGAGATCGCGGCCGAGCTGGGGCCGGCTGGCTTCGTGGGCCCGGTCGGCGCCAAGCTTCCGGTGATCAAGGACGCTGCGATCCAGGCCGAGGGCTACGTCTGCGGAGCGAACAAGGCCGACGCCCATCTGACCGGCGTCGCGCCCGGACGTGACTTCCCCTTCGAGGAGGCCGACATCCGCCAGGTCGAGGCGGGCGACCTCGCCCCCGGTGGGCATCCGATCGAGATCGAGCGCGCGATTGAGGTCGCCGGCATCTTCAAGCTCGGAACCCGCTACTCCGAACCCCTCGGCGCCACCTATCTCGACGAGGAAGGACGCGAGCAACCGATCGTCATGGGTAGCTACGGGATCGGACCGGCGCGGGTGATCGCCGCGGCGGTCGAGCAGGGCGCCGACGAGAGCGGGATCGTCTGGCCGCGTGTGATCTCGCCGTGGAGCATTCATCTCGTCTCGCTGGCGAAGGCCGACGAGCCCGAGAGGGGGGCGGCCGATCGCCTCTACGAGGAGCTGCGCGATGTCGGTGCCGAGGTGATCTACGACGACCGCGATGCGGGGCCAGGGGAGAAGCTGACCGACGCCGAGCTACTGGGCTGCCCCTTGCGCCTCGTCGTCGGCCGGCGCGGGCTGGCGGAGGGGATGATCGAAGCGCAGGTGCGGCGAAGCGGCGCCGAGCACAAGCTCGCGGTCGGCGAAGCGGCCGCCGGCGCGCGCGAGATTCTCGAGAGCCTGGAGTGAGCGAGCGGGCTCCCTTCGGCAAGGGGCGCTTGCGAAGCCTGCTCGGGCTGGACCGCACCGCACCGGCGCCGCGCGCCACCCGTTCCGGCCAGCCGTTGAACCCGTTCACGATTCCCAACCTGGTCGGCTACGTGAGGCTGGCCAGCATCCCGGTGTTCCTGTACCTCGCATTCGACTCGGGCGATGGCCGTAGCGCCCCGGCCGCGATCCTGTTCTGGCTGATCGCCGCCGGCGACTACCTCGACGGCCTGCTCGCCCGGGTGACCGGACAGTACAGCCGCATGGGAGCGCTGCTGGACCCCGTCGTCGACCGGCTGACGATCCTCTCCGGCGCTGCGGTCTGCTGGCATTTTCACCTGCTGCCACGCTGGGCGCTGGCGGTGCTGGCGGGGCGCGAGCTGGTCACCCTGGCGCTCGCCCAGCTGGCTCTGCGGCGCGGGATCGAGCTCGAGATCAACTGGCTGGGGCGAGCCGCGGTGTTCCCGGTCATGGGCTCAATGTTCTTCGCCATGGTGTTCGCCGGATGGGTCCCGAAGGCGCTGCTGATCGTCGGGCTGATCGCCAGTTTGCTGGCGACGGCGATGTACGCGCGAATGGGGTTTCACGACCTGCGGGGGCCAGGCGACGTTTCGCAACCGCCCGCCCATTCTCCATAAACCTTCAACCCTCACTTGAAGCTTCAGAGATCGCGCATATACTGGCCGACATGGAGGAAACATTTCCGGACCTCGGCGCGCTCGACGACAGCGAGCTGAAGGACCTAATCGAGAGCCTCACAGAGGAAGAGCAGGAGATCTCCTACAGGCGCCGCGTGCTGCACGGCAAGATCGACATTTTGCGCGCCGAGCTGGTCAACAGGCTGCGCCAGAAGCGGGAGCGCGGCGATTCGCTTATCTCAGGCGATGACGTGCGCCAGCTCACCGAGATCCTCGCGGGCAAGACCCAGAGCACGGGCGAGCCCAAGGACGCCTCCTAGAGCCGGGGGAGGCCAGTGGCCGTCCACTGCCCCGAATGCGGCTTCGTCAATCCCGAGGGCGCCAACTACTGCCAGAAATGTGGGGCGTACCTGAGCGCCCGCCCGGAGGGCGGCGAGGAGCCGACCACGATGACCTACACGGTCGACGACACCGGCGAGATGCAGCCGGTGGACATCGACGAGGTGGTGGAGCGCGCCGGGGCCGCGTTGGTGATCCGGGCCGGCGGCGGCCGGGCCGGCGAGAGCTTCACGATCGAGGACGACCGGGTCAGCATCGGCCGCAGCCCCGACGCTGGCGTGTTCCTGGACGACGTGACCGTCTCCCGCAACCATGCGTTGCTGGTCAGGCGTCGCGACGGCCTCTACATCGACGACCTCGGCTCGCTCAACGGGACCTACGTGAACCGGCGCCGGATCGAGTCGCACCGGCTCGAGGACGGTGACGAGATTCAGATCGGCAAGTACAAGCTCAGCTACCTGGAGAAATAGATGGCGACCAGGCAAAGGGTGCAAGGCGATTCAGATCGCGGCGGCCGGGTTCCCGACTCGGCGAGCCGCCCGCGCAAGGCGCTCACGATCGGCGCCGTCTGCAAGATCCTTCAGAGCGAGTTCGACGACATCTCGATCTCGAAGATCCGCTATCTGGAGAACCAGAAGCTGCTTTCACCGCGCCGCACCGCGGGTGGGTACCGCCTCTACAGCCAGTCCGACGTCGAGCGTCTGCGCACCATCCTGCGCATGCAACGCGACGAGTTCTTGCCCCTGAGGGTGATCCGTCAGGAGCTGGCGGCCGGGCGCGACGTTGACCTCAGCGGCGATCGGCCGACGGGCAGCGCGGTGCGCAGGGCGATCCTGGTCAACAGCTCCAATGCCTATCTGACCGTCGACGAGCTGATCGAGGAGACCGGGGCGCGGGAGGAGCTGGTCCGCGAGCTGGAGGAGTTCGGGGTGATCGTCCCAGAGCAGCGCGACGGCGCCGCGGTCTTTGACGAGACCGATCGCGAGATCGTTCGCACCGCCAATGAGCTTGCGCGGTTCGGGGTCGCGGCCCGCAACCTGCGCGTCTTCCGCTCCTCGGCCGATCGCGAGGCCAACCTGCTTGAGACGCTGCTCGGGGCGTCGCTTCGCTCCCGTAATCCGCAGCGGCGCAAGGATGCGGTGGAGAGCCTCGAGAACCTCGCCGCAACGGTCAGCCACCTAAAACATCTGTTGCTGATCCGAGACCTACGTCGCCTCACGGGCTAGGTGCCGCGGATAAGCCGCCGCCGCACGATCGACGCGCCTGGAGACGTTGTCTGGTCGCTCGTCTCCGACCCCTACAACCTGCCCCGCTGGTGGCCGCGCACGACGCGGGTCGAGAACGTCGAGCAAACAGCGGCCGGCAAGCGCAGCCAGTGGACCAAGGTGCTCGAGACGGCCGAGGGCCGTGGGGTGCGAGCCGACTACCGCTGCCTGAGCTCTGCGCAGGGAAAGCACTATGTCTGGGAGCAGCAACTGGGCGATACGCCGTTCGATCGCATTCTGCGCAGCTCAGTCCTCGAGATCGAGCTGGAGCCAGCGGACGGCGGGACACAGGTGCGGTTGACCAGTCGCCAGGTCCTGCGCGGGATGTCGCGGCTGGGCTCCCCGATGATGCGCCGTGCCACCGCGAACAGCCTCGTGGAAGCCCTGAACGGCATCGAGCGGGCGCTGGTCGCCGACCCTGAGGGCGAGGGACGGTGACCTCGGAGCCGGCGCGCCGTGACTCGAAGTGGTGGGGATGGGGCGCCGAAGCCCACGAGGCGTCGATCGACGCCGATTCGCTGTCGTTGCTGGGCGCTGAATTGGGCGAGCTTGCGCCCTGGAGCAGACCGGACTCGATCGACGCTGTCGAGATTCCCGCCTCCGAGCCGCTGCCAGAGGCGATCTCGGAGGCAGTTGGCGCCCCAAACGTCCTCTCAGACCACGAGGACCGCATCCGCCACGCGACCGGCAGCGGGTACGTGGACCTGGCGCGGTTGCGCTCCGGCCGGCTGGCCGAGGCGCCGGACGCGGTGGTGCTTCCCGGCGATGCCGAGGAGCTGGCTGCGGTGTTGGAGATCTGCACCCGCGATGGGATCGCGGTCGTGCCGTTCGGGGGCGGCACCAGTGTGGTCGGCGGAGTGGAGCCGCTGCGCGGCGATCACGGCCGGCTGATCAGCCTCGACCTCGCCCGCATGCGGGGCGTGGCGGTCGACCGCACCTCGCTCACCGCGACGCTGGGAGCGGGACTCCGCGGCCCCGAGGCCGAGCAAGCGCTGCGGGGCCACGGGCTCACCCTCGGCCACTTTCCGCAGTCGTTCGAGTACGCGACGATCGGCGGATTCGCGGCGACCCGCTCCGCCGGTCAGGCCTCGAGCGGCTATGGGCGCTTCGACGAGATGGTCACCAGCATTCGGATGCTCGCCCCGGCGGGTGAGCTGCGGACGCTGGAGACGCCACACACGGCAGCGGGTCCGTCGCTGCGCGAGCTGGCGATCGGCTCCGAGGGCGTGCTCGGGGTGATCCCGGAGGTCAGCGTCCGGGTGCGGCCGAGTCCCGCGAGCGAGCGCTACGAGACCTGGATGGCGGAGAGCTGGGAGGCTGGCTGCGCGGCGGTGCGAAGCCTGGCCCAGGAGGAGGTGCTGCCCGACGTGATCCGCCTATCCGACGAGCAGGAGACCCGCTTCTCGCTGGCGCTCTCGGGCCCCAGCGGCCCCGCCGGCGCCCTGTTCAAGAGCTACCTGTCGCTGCGCGGACGGGCCGCCGGCTGCCTGATCGTGGTCGGGATCGAGGGCGAGCCCGAAACGGTGGCCAGGCGTCGCACGCTGGTCGCCCGTCGCCTACGCGCCGCTGGAGCCGTGTACCTGGGCCAGGCCGGCGGCCGTGCCTGGAAGCGGGGCCGCTATGAAGGCCCCTACCTGCGCGACTCGCTGATCGACGCCGGAGCAATGGTCGAGACGCTGGAGACCTCGCATACCTGGTCGCGCCTCGAGGAACTGTACCGCGCGGTGGGAGATGCGCTCGGCGAGGCGATGACGGCGCAGGGCACGCCCGGGATCGTCCTCTGCCACCTCTCCCACGCCTACCCCGACGGCGCCTCGCTGTACTACACCTTCATCGCCCGGCGCCGGCCCGGCGAAGAGGTCGAGCAATGGAGAAGGGTCAAGGCCGCCGCCTGCGAGGCGATCGTAGGGGCCGCGGGCACGATCACCCATCACCACGCGGTCGGCCGCGACCATGCGCCGTACATGAAGGCCGAGGTCGGCGAGCTGGGGCTCGACCTCTTGCGCACAGCCAAGGAGCGCTTCGACCCGGCCGGGATCCTCAATCCCGGGAAGCTGCTCGGCTAGCCGTTGCCCTGGCCCGACTGGCTTCCTCGGGATCCCACTGTGATCGGACCGCGCAAGACGCTCTCTCCCGTATAGGGCGGCAATTGATTTGCCTGTTGCGCCTGGCGAACCACTTGCAAGTAGTCCTTGTTGGACGTTAGGGAGACGTCAATTGTGTCGAATGTTCCATTGCGCAGGGCTTGGTATGCCGCTGTCGGGATTGTTGCCAACCCGCTGAGTCGGCCGTCCCTTCCGACGTTCTGGGTCGCCAGCCGTAGGGCGACGCTGTTATTGCGGTACAGCCACACGTAGTACGACTGGCCAGGAGGTGACCGCTTCAGGCCAACCGCAATGACCTGAATAGCCGGAACATCCTGGCCCCCCTGACGAACGAAACTCAGAACTGCCTTCCCTGCCGCCTTTGTCCCACTCTGTGGCGTCAGCGCGGCCTGTGCCACAGTCCCCTGATTCGAAGCGGTACCCCCGGAGCGCGCGGTTGTTGTTCCTCCGGAATCCGTTGCGTTGGACGACCCGCCTCCACCGCTGTCGAACACCCCGGCAAGGGCCAGCACTCCCACCACGATCAGGATCCCGGCTCCGAACAAGCCCGCGATCGCCTGGCGCTGTCCACGGCTCAGAGTCGAGGCGAGCTCGCCGAACGGGCGGCGCTTTGGGGCGGTGGCAGCGGCTTCCCCGAACGGTTGCGAAGCCGGCGCTGGGGCGTCCTGGCGCTTTGCCGAGCCCGAGTCGGCGCCGGGCAGATCAGGAAGGTCAGCCCCCGGGGCGAGCACACGTAATTGAATGACCAGGCGCTCGGCGAGGTCGCGGGCCTCGCCGTCTGCCTGTAGCTGGCGGGCGGCGTCGGCACGGCCGATCGGGTCCGCCTGCCCGAGTAGGTAGTCGGTGAGGCTGACGTCACGGTCGGGATCCTGGCCCCCGATCTCGGTCAGCGCCGCGCGCGCCCGCGATTGCACCCCCTCGACGTCGAGGCCGAGCAGCGAGCCGATGTCGGCGTAGCTCTGGCCGCGCTGCAGCAGCAATTGGAGCATCGCGCGTTGGTCATCGGTCAGCGGCATGGAAAAAAGCCTACGCACTCGTTGGCCCTGGCCGCGCAGGTAACCGCCCGCGACGACGGGAACGGCGGATATGTTGCGCGCGTGGGCGAGCGACTACGCACGACGGCCGCCCAGCACCCCGGACGCGCGCTCGGGGTGCTCGCAGCCGTGGCCGTGCTCGGTGCAGCTCTGGCGGCCGGGTGGACCGACCGTCTGGCGCTCTCCACGGCGGAATCGAAGGGCGCCGCCCTGCATGTCCAGGTACGGGGTGCTCTTCCGGCACGCTCCGCGACCTTCCGGGTCGCGGCGAGGACGATGCGGGCCCAGCTGTTCGCCGATCCCGCGGTTGCGGCGGTGCGCGAGCAGCGGCGAAAGCGCGGCACCAACTCGATCCTGCTGCTGGTTCGCCTCGACGTCGAAGGGCACAGGCGCGACGCGGCGATCGGGCGAATCGAGCGCAACCTCGATCCGGGACCTCTGACACTCGCCTTCAAAGGCCCCGTGGTGACAGTTCGGATCGCGAAGGACGACGCCGTCGACGACCTCTTCTTGCTCCTGCTCGCTCTGCCGTTCGTGGCGCTGATCGCGGTCGGGCCGCTTGGCGTTCGCCCCGCCGGCGCCGCCCTGCTCGCCGCCGGCGCGACCTCCGCTCTTTCCTCGCTTGCCTGCGAGCTTCTGGGGGGGCCGATCGACGTCTCCTGGCTCGCCCTCGTCGGAGCGGCGGCTGGCGGCACGCTGCTGGCGCTTCAGCTCTGCGCCATGGCCAGGTCGGGGGCGGGTCCGGCGGCCCTGTGGGCGTCGGGGTTGGCGGCCGCTGCGACCTTCGGCGCGGCGGCGATACTGGGCGTCGGCTACCTCGCCTCGCTTGGGCTCGGCGGCGCCCTCGGCTCGCTGCTCGCGGTGCCCGCTGCGCAGGGAGCGATGGGGGCGGTGGGTGCCCTCGAACCCCCAGAGGGCGACGGCGCTTCGAGACCGTGGCGCGGAATCGGCGGGCTGGTCGGCTGGAGCCGCGTAATCGGGGCCGTGATCGCGATGCTCGCCTTAGTCGTGCTGGCGATCGTCGCGGTGCCGGCGCAACGCCTCGCAGCAGCGGCGATAAGCGCAGTGCTGGCTCCGACGATCAGTCGACCGGAGCTCGGGGGCGCGATTGGCGCCGCGGTCGTGATCACCGTCGCCCTCGGCTGGGCAATCGGCCGACGCGCCGGGCTGGCGATCCTGGCCGCCGTGGCGGCGGCGATTCCCGCCGTCGGTGCCGTCGGTCTTCTGGTGGTCACGTTCCAGGAGGGGCGGCTGGAGGGCTTCCTCGACTACACCTCGAGCGGGGCCTTGCAGCTCGGGTCGATCGGGGCCGCGGTCTCGGTTGTGGCGGCGCTGTGCGCCTCCCAGGCGGTGGCATTGGCCTGGGCCGCCCAGCAGGTCGACGACGGTGTCAGCGGCGTCGAGCGGGTGCGGGAGGCGATGGCGCGCTGCGGGCCGCCCGCCGCGGCCGCCTGCCTCGCCGGGGCAATTGCCGGGGTCGCGCTCGGCTTCGGCTCGCGCAGCTTCGTCAAGGAGTTCGGGCTCGGAATGGCGGCCGGACTGGTCCTCGAGCTGCTGATCGTGCAGGCGCTCATTGCACCCGCGCTGCTGAGTCTCACGGCCGGCCGGGCGAGTCGTCAGTAGCCTGCCGGCGATGTCCACGGACCAGCCAGACGTATCTCCGTTCAGCGGTCTGATCGGAGTCGAGTGGCTCAGCAACGACCCGGACGGGGCACAGGCGCGGATCGAGGTCCGCGACGAACTGAAGCAACCCTACGGCTACCTCCACGGCGGCGTGATCATGACGATGATCGACGAGCTGTGCTCGCGCTCCACCGTGATCCAGGTGATCATGGACGGGATGGTGGCGCTGGGTCAGTCAATCGATATCTCGCTCGTCCGATCGGTCACCGAGGGCAGCGTCACCGTGACCGCTCGCGCGCGCCATCGCGGCAAGACGACCTGGGTCTGGGACGCGGAGGCGAGCGACGATCAGGGGCGCCTATGCGCGCTTGCAAAGGTGACGGTCGCCGTGCGACCGTTCGAAGCGCCCGGCTAGGGCACCGCCCACCACTCGGGCGCTAACCGCCGAACCGGTTGGTGATCGGTAGGCGCCGGTCCCTGCCGAAGGCGCGCGGCGTTATGCGGATTCCGGGCGCCGCCTGGCGCCGCTTGTATTCGGAGCGATCGACCATCCGGATCACCTCATCGACGACGTCGGCCGGCACTCCCGCGGCAACGATCTGCTCGCGCCCCGCGTCCTGCTCGACATACGCCTCGAGGATGCGGTCGAGCACCGCGTAGGGGGGCAGCGAATCGGTGTCGAGCTGGCCAGGGCGCAGCTCCGCCGACGGCGGACGCTCGAGCACCGACGCGGGCACAAGCTCGCGCCCGGCGGCCTCGTTGCGGCGGCGAACCAATTCGTAGACCAACGTCTTCGGCACGTCCTTGATCACCGCGAAGCCCCCGGCCATGTCCCCGTAGAGGGTCGCGTAGCCGACCGACATCTCGCTCTTGTTGCCGGTCGTCAGCACCAGCCAGCCATGGCGATTGGACAGCGCCATCATCAGGTTGCCGCGGATCCGTGCCTGCAGGTTTTCCTCGGTCAGCTGCTGTGCCTTTTCCTGGTCCAGACCCGGGCCGGCCGCGCGGGTGGGATCTCCTGGGCCCGGAACCGGCCCCGCACCGTCCACGCTTCCGCCCAGCGCTTTCGCGTAGTCGCTCATCATCGATTCGATCGGGATCTCGATCAGCTCGGCGCCCAGGTTGGTGGCGATCCGGCGCGCGTCTTCCTGAGTCTCGGAGCTGGAGTGGGGGGAGGGCATCACCACGCAGGTCACCGCCTCGGGCCCAAGGGCGTCGACCGCGATCAGCGCCACGAGCGCCGAGTCGATGCCCCCCGACAGCGCCAGGGCGACGCGACGAAAGCCGTTCTTGCGAACGTAGTCCCCAAGCCCCAGCACTAGCGCCGCGTAGACCTCGTCGAGGTCGGGAAGGGGCTCGGCGCGGGGGCAGGGCTCGCCCGATCCCAGCTCGCAGACCAGCAGCTCCTCGGTGAACTGGCGACTCCGCGCGAGCAGGTTGCCCTCGGCGTCGAAGATCAGGCTGTGGCCGTCGAAGACCAGCTCGTCCTGGCCGCCGACGAGGTTGCAGAAGGCAAAGGCGGCCCCGTAGGCGCGGGCGCGATCGACGAACATCTGCTCTCGCTCGGCTCCCTTGCCCCGGTGATAGGGGGAGCCGGACGGGTTGACGATCAGCTGTGCTCCCTCCTGGGCCTCCAGCGAAGCGGGTGGGCCCTCGACCCAGCAGTCCTCGCAGATCGTCAGGCCGACCTTCGTCCCCGCCAACTCCACGGTCACCTGCTCGTTGCCCGGGGTGAAGTAGCGCTGCTCGTCGAAGACCGCATAGTTGGGCAGGCGCTGCTTGCGATAGACGGCCTGGACCGCCCCATCGGCAAGCAGGGCGATCGAGTTGTGGACCACCGGCCGGCCGTCGGTCGTGCCCTCCCCGGCCTCGGCGAAGCCGACCACGGCGGCGATCCCGGTCACGTCGGCGGCAAGCTCATCGACGGCGCGGCGGTTGGCCTCGACGAAGTGCCGCTTCAGGTAGAGGTCCTCGGCCGGGTAGCCGGGAACGCAGAGCTCCGGGAACACCACCAGATCGACTCCGGCGTCGCGGGCGCGGCCGATCCACTCCCGAATCTTGCTCGTATTACCGTCGATGTCGCCGACGGTCGGGTCGATCTGGGCGAGCCCCAGGCGGATTTGCGGTGTTTTCCCCACATATGGAGTATTGCCCGCCTGATCAACGGTCTGCAGACCCGGTCCCGGACGGCCCTATAGTTGCCCGTCGCATGCGAGTCCGCCGGCAGATCGGGACCTCGCTCCTGCTGGTGACCGTATTGCTCGGCGTCGCGGGAGCCGTGAGCGCCTCCGCCGCCCCAATGGGCGTGAAATTGTCTCCGCGCAAGGCCTCGCGAGCGCTTCACCGGGCGACCCGCCTGCTTAGCTCGGCAAAACACCACCGGGTGCGCCACGCGCCGGCGAAGGACCTGACCACGACTCTGCTGGCGCTCTCGCGCTCGCTGGGGACCCTTGGGCCGGTCGAGCGCCGTCACGCCGAGACCCTGCTCGCGCGTCCGACCAATCCCGGGGACCCGGACGGCCACGCCTATATGGTCCCCGAGCAGCCGCCCTACTGCACCGCGCACTTCTGCGTCCATTACGTCGGCAGCGGCATCGACGCACCCGACCTGACCGATGCCAACGCAAACGGGGTGCCCGACTACGTCGAGCAGGTCGGGGCGGTAGGGGAGGAGGTCTACGCGGTCGAGAACGGGGCCCTCGGCTGGAAGGCGCCAAAGCCCGACGGCACGCGCGGAGGCGACTCGCGGACCGACATCTACCTGGTCCAGCTGTGGGGCCAGCTGTTTGGCTACTCGGCCCCCGACGTCAGGCAGAGAGGCCACACCCAGTACGCCTATCTCGTCGTCGACAACGACTACAGCCCGGCCGAGTTCCCCGGCACCACTCCGATCAACGACCTCGACGTCACCCTCGCCCACGAGTACAACCACGTCCTCCAGTTCGGCTACGACGTCAACCAGGACCTCTGGTTCTACGAGGCGACCGCGGTCTGGATGGAGGACCACGTCTACCCGAACAGCAACGACTACCTGCGCTACATCAAGCGCTGGGTAGCGCGCTCAAAGCTTCCGATCACCGGCAACAGCATCAAGATCTACGGGTCCGCGGTCTGGAATCACTGGCTCGCCGGCAACTACGGAAACGAGATCGTGCGAACTGCCTGGGAGCGAGCCCGCAAGGTAAGGCCGTCGGGGTTCTCGATCAACGCCTACAACGCGGCGATCAGGACGGTGGCGCGCAAGAAGGGCAGGGGGGCGCGCGGCAATGACTTTCCGCACGAGTTCGCGCGCTTCGCCGCCGCGACGGCCGAATGGCGCACGCCGGGCGATTTCCCCTACGTCGATGGGCCGCTATGGGACGACGTGCAGCGTCGAGGAACACTGCATCCCGGCCGCTTCATCGTCCGCCGCCTCAGCCATACGGGGTACCTCTTCTTTGACGTAAAGCCGCGCAACGTCGGCGCGCTGCGCCTGCTCGCCGGAGGGCAGCGCGGGACACAATCGGCCTTCGCGCTGGTCTGCCGCGAGGGCCCCGTGGAGACGGGCAAGGTCCGGATCAAGATGCGGTTTGCCGAGCACGGTGGTGTGCGCGGGGTGACGCTGCGCCATCCCGGCAACTGCAGCCGCATCACCGCGGCGCTGATCAACGCCGACCCCAGGCAGGGGGGCTTCGCCTTCGGCGACTGGCTGTACACGCACGACCACGAACCCTTCGCCGCGACCCTGGTCGTTCGGCACTAGCCAGGCCGACGCCTAGGCGCCCAGCGCCGCGACCGCATCGACGTCGAGCGCCGTGATCGAGGCGAGGACGAGGTCGGCCTCCTCGAGCACCGCCGGGTCGGGCGGGAACTCGGTGCCCGGGATCAGCACCACCGGCATCCCCGCCGCGACGGCGGAGCGCACCCCGGCCTCCGAGTCCTCGATTGCGGCCGTGTGGGACGGCCCCGACCCGAGCAGCTCGCAGGCCCTCAGGTAGACGGCGGGGGCGGGCTTTCCCCGCGGGACCTCCTCAGACGAGATCACCACGTCAAAGCGTTCCCCGAGCCCAGCCAGCTCCAGCACCAGCTCGATCAGCTCGCGCGGTGAGGAGGAGGCCACGGCTAGCGGCCAGCGCCCCGCCAGCCGGCGTACCGATTCCTCTGCGCCTTCGACCAGCGGCAGTTGCTCGCAGTAGGACGCCTTGATCCGCTCGAGAACCCGCTGGCGGATCTCATCCGCTTCCAGGGCCACGCCGAGCTCTTCCTGCATGTAGGCGATCCATTCCGGCGTGCTGAGGCCCATCATCGAGGGCTGGGCGTCGTCGCGCCAGCGTCCACCGGCGCTCTCGGTCACGTCCTGCCGCGCCGCTTCCCAGCGCCGTTCGGACTCGATCAGGGTGCCGTCGAGGTCGAAGGCGACCGCCTCGATCATCGGCGCACTCTTTCAGGCGTTGGGAAGTGACCGCTCCATGACCAGCACGTCCTTCCACTGGCCATCGAGTTGGCCGTGGCGCATGTGCGTTCCGACCTCTCGAAAGCCGCAGCGACGAAACAGGACGACGCTCGGCTCGTTGGTGGTGAAGATCTTGGCGACCAGCTTGTGGACACCGAACTTCGACGCCTCGTCGGCCAGGCCGTTGAGTAGGGCCGCCCCGACACCCTGCCTGCGAGTGTCACGACCGACGTACACGGCGCACTCGGCTATCCCGGCGTAGTAGTCGGCGCGATCGTCGTATCCGCTCCAACCCGCCCAACCGACCACACGGCCGTCGCGCTCGGCGACGAGCAGCTGCCCGCCGAGCTGCTCGGTCTTCAGCTCCAGCTCGCCGGGGTCGTGGGGCCGCGTCTGGAAGGTCGCCTGGCGCTCCTCGATCCCCTGGTTGTAGATCGCCGCGATCGCCTCGGCGTCGTTTGGTTGCGCAGGACGGATCATTTCGCGCAGCCTAGAGGGGGAAACTCGCGACCGGCGATTGGCGCTTTCTTTTTTCGGGGATTGCCTGACAGCCCATCGAACGAGGACAATCCGGAGGGCCGATGACCGAGCCCTCAGACCAAGCCGGGCAGCTGATCATCACCGCCGACGACTGGGGCTACTCGCCGGGTTACAACGCAGGGATCGAGGAGGCGGCCAGAGCGGGAGCGGTGGACGCGGTCAGCGTCCTGGTGCTGCGCCCGGCCTGTGAACCCGCGCCCCTGCTCGAGGCCGGGGTCGAGATCGGGCTGCACCTGGAGCTGCCGGAGGGTGCAGGACACGACGAGGCCTTGTTGGCGCCCCGCCGCCAGGCCGAGGCCTTCGAGCGCCTCTTCGGAGCCCCGCCGGACTACATCGACGGCCACCATCACTGCCATGCCGCGCTTCCGCTCGCCAGCGCGGTTGAGGAGCTGGCGATGCAGCTGCGAGTGCCGGTTCGCAGCGTGGGGGAGGACCATCGCTACCGCCTTCAAGAGCTTGGGGTGCCCTGCCCGGATCGCCTCATTGGGCGGCTGCACGAGGGTGAACCCGTACTGCCGCGGCTGTTGGCCGAGGCGTTACAAGGCGGCACCCTGCCCGAGGGAGCCACAGAGTGGGTCGTCCACCCGGGCCATCGCGATCCCGATTGCGGCTCCGGCTATGACCGCGGCAGAGAGGAGGACCTCAATCTCCTCCTGCGCCTCGCCGAGGAAGGGTCGCTTGCCGCAGCCCGAACGACCCATCGCAGCGCGCTCGCGGCGCGCGCCCGGGTCCCTGGCGGCCCGGAGCGGGGCGGAAGCTAACCCTTCGTCGGGGCCTTCGCGGAGCCGCCCTCGGCGCCGGCGCCGTCCTTGGCAGCTTCAGTGCCCACGGTCTTCCGCGGCGCTGTGACCTTCTTTGGCGCCTTGCGCGCTCTGCCGCGGCGCTGGCGCTTCGGGGCGGCGGCCGAGAGGTCGTCGATCGCGGCCTCGAGGTCGAGCGCCAGGCTGTCGAGGTGGGCCATCGCGTCGTAGTCGCCGATCAGCCCGAAGTGGATCTGGCCGTTGTAGGACATGATCCCCACGCATACCGCCTGTTTTTGGGCAAGCGGCACCATCGGGTAGAGCGCCTGCATCTCGCGGCCGAGGACGTAGAGCGGGAACTGCGGCCCGGGGATGTTCGTGACGACGAGGTTGAAGAAGCGCTGCGCCGATTGCAGCCGCGCTGCCTGAGAGGCGATCGTCGGCGGCGCGAAGTCGGCGAGGCCGGTGAGGATCTCGGCGCCGACCGCCTGCCCGGAGCCCTTCAGGTCGCCCATCGTGTCGTTGATCAGGTGGAGGGTCTCGACGGGGTCCTCGGACCAGACCGGCAGCGGCGCCATGATCGCGGCGACGCGGTTGCCGAGCGCGCCGTGCTCCTCGTCGGCGCGCACACTGACCGGCACCATCGCCCTCAGCTCCAGCTCGTTGGTGTCGAAGCCACGGGCTCGCATGTACCGCGCGAGCGCCCCGGTCACGGCCGCCAGGACGACGTCGTTGACGGTTCCACCGAGCTCGTTCTTGATCCGCTTGAACTCGCCCAGGTCTGAGGTCACCCAGGCAAAGCGTCGGTGCCCCCCGATCTCCACGTTGAGCGGGGAGCGGGGAGCCGAGAGCCCGGCGCCGACCATCTTGCCGGTCGCCGCGAGCCCGTCCCGTAGCTGTGAGGCGATGCGCCGCGGGCCGCGCAGCACGGCGCGCGCTCCGCGGACGATCTCGCGCGGGCTCGTCGCCCGCTCCAGCAGCGCGTCGGCGAGCAGCTTGGCCCCGTTGGGCTCGGGGCGGGGCAGCCACTCCGGACCGGAGTCCGGCGAGCCGGTCGGCTCGCGGGCGGCGTCGTAGAGGACGTGGGTTATGTCAACCCCCGAGACTCCGTCGACCAAGGCATGATGCGTCTTGCCGATGATCGCGAAGCGGTCGCCCTCCAGGCCCTCCGCCAACCACATCTCCCAGAGCGGCTTCGAGCGGTCGAGCTGCTGGGAGAAGATGCGGGCCGCGAGATTGCGAAGCTGCTCCTCGGAGCCGGGGGGCGGGAGGGCTGTGCGGCGGACGTGGTACTCGAGGTTCAGATGCGGGTCGTCAACCCAGACCGGCCGGCCCTGACCGAAGGGGACGAAGCGCACCTTCTGGCGAAAGCGCGGCACCAGGTGCAGCCGCGACTCGATGTGGTCGCGAAACTCCTCGTGGCTGGGCGCCGGGCCCTCGAAGATCGTCGTCGAGGCGACATGCATGTGCGCACCGTCGCGCTCCAAGTGAAGGAACGACGTGTCCAGTCCGCTGAGCCGATCGTCTCCCATCGCCAGGGATCATCTCATTTTGCGGGTGCCGACTGCCACTTACGGGCCGTCAAATCGGGAGCGCGAGCTCCGCCGGCGATTCCTCTGCCGGGCTGCCGGCCTCGCGCTCCAGCGAGCTGATTCCGACGCCAACGAGGCGCACCGGCGAGTCGAGCTCGAAGCGATCCAGCAACTCGCGGGCGATCGCGGAGACAGAATCGGGGTCGCGCGTCGCCTGCGGAAGCGTCTGTGACCGGGTGCGAGTTCTGAACGGGGCCAGACGCAGCTTCACCGTGATCGTGCGCCCGCTGATGTCCTCCCGCACGAGTCCGTCGCAGACGTCGCGAGAGAGCCGCTCGAGCGTCTCGCGCAGCGTCGCGGCGTCGGAGACGTCGGTGGCGAACGTCGTCTCGCGACTTTCGGACTTGCGCCGGCGGCTGGTCTCGAGCGGGCGCTCGTCGATCCCCCGCGCCCGTTGCCGCAGGTCCAACCCGCCTCGCCCCAGCGCAGCTTGCAGGACCGCCGGCTCGGCGGCGGCCAACTCGGCGACCGTGCGGATCCCACCTCGCTGCAGGCGCTCGTAGGTCTTCGGCCCGACCCCCGGGATGAGGCTGGCCGGCCGATCGCCGACCGCCTCCAGCATCATCTTGGAGTTGAGCACGCAAAAACCGTCGGGCTTGTCGAGGTCGGAGGCGATCTTGGCGACCAGCTTGTTGGGCCCGATCCCGACCGAGCAGACCAGCCCCGTTCCCTCGATCATCTCGGCCTTCAGGCGGCGGGCGCGCGCCTTCGGCGCTGGCGAGTCGGAGAGGTCCAGGTAGGCCTCGTCGAGGCCGGCAACCTCGACCGCATCGCTGTAGCGACGAAGAACCTCCATGACACCGCGCGAGACGTCGCGGTAGCGGGTCATGTCGCGCGGGACCAACACCATCTGAGGGCATCGGCGGTGGGCGGTGGCCAGCGGCAGAGCCGAGTGGACGCCAAACCGCCGCGCTTCGTAACTGGCCGCCATCACCACACCACGGGCGCTCGGATCGGTACCGGTGCCTACGACGACCGGACGACCCTGCAGGTCGGGCCGGCGCAGCAGTTCGACCGAGACGAAGAACGCGTCCATGTCGATATGCGCGATGACCCGACTCATGTGTCCAACCCTAAGGAGCGTGGGGGACAGTAGCCGGCCTAAAACAATTGCGGCGGCTTCGCCGCCTGACACGCCAGTGCCGGCGCTAAAGCACCGGCATACTTCTCTGCCATGAGCTCCAACGAGGCCAAGAACCTCGAGGCGATCTCGCGGGCGATCGACCAGCACAACGCCAATTGCCCGTTCCCGGCCTCGGAGGTGCGGATGAACCCGTTCGAGCTCGAGCGCCTCGGCTGGGAGGAGATCCGCGGACTGCCGCTGATCGCCGATCCTGAGCTCGGCACCGGCCGGTTTCGGATCGTCTGCTCACGCGAGGGCGACGGCGCGGAGCTCGAAGAGACCGAGGCGGTCGGCGTGCCGCTCGAGGTCGAGCACTAACCGCTACTCATTTCTCGGCGCCGCGGCTCGGCGCTACTCGATCTTCCTGGTGGTTAGCCCTTAGGGACGCGGTACCTGCTGCCGAACGAAGGGTTATGGCACCTAGAGAGATGCGAACCGGACACCAGCACAGCACCCGCAGGCGCCAGCGGCCCAGCGCCGCCTCCGACGAGAGTCCGATTCAGGTCTCCACGCCTCCGGTTCGGATCATCGGCTCCGAGCGTCGCCACAAGGGCGGCTTCCGGCTCGGCGACCGCTAACTGATGTTTGCCGCGGCGTTGCGCCGCGGCACTGGCATGTCAGGCGGCGAAGCCGCCGCAATTGTGTTCCTTCCTCAGACGCTGGTCCAGAAGTCCAGCCCCAGCCGGCTCAGCAACTTCTGCGCCTCGACGTTGAGTCGGAAGAACTCGCCGGTCCAGATCAGCACCCCCATCGCGATCAGGATCACGCCTCCGGTGGCGATGATCACCGGATAGTGGCGTTTGACCGTGTCGAAGGCGGCGGTCATGCGAGAGAAGGCGACGGCGGTGAGCAGGAAGGGAATCGCCAGGCCAGCCGAGTAGACGGCGAGCAGGAACGCGCCGCGGCCGGCGGAACCGGTGAGCGCGGCGGCGGAGAGGATCGACCCCAGGGTCGGGCCGATGCAGGGGGTCCAGGCAATTGCGAAGGCCGTACCGGCGATCACCGGGCCGCCCTTGCCGGCGCGGCTCATCAGGGCGCCGACGTGCCACTCGCGGCTCAGCATCGGCGTAAAGGGAGCGGCGACGAAGACCACCCCCATCGCGATGATCAGCCCCGCCGAGATCTTGTTGAGCAGGTCGCGGTGCTCGCTCAGCGTGGAGCCCAATCCAGTGGCGGTCAGCCCGAGGACGATGAAGACCGCCGAGAAGCTGGCGACGAAGAACAGGCTCGGCACCAGCACGCGCCTCCAGCCAGCGTCCTCGAGGTCCGCGGCCGAGACACCGGTCACCGCCGACAGGTAGCCGGGCACCAGTGGCAGCACGCAGGGGGAGAGGAAGGAGACGACACCGGCGGCAAGTGCCGCGAGCACGCCCACTCCTGCTGCCGGATCGGTGGACATCTTGCCTCGAAGCTAGCGCAGCCCGACTACCGATCGCCCCGCTGCCTCAGGGCAGCTTCACCGATGTGCGGGCGGTGGCGTGCTGGGTGACTGTGCCCGCCTTGGCCTCGGGCGTACACGCCAATGGCACCGTCTCGCCGCCCCGCGCGACCAGGATCACGGCGAAGTTGTCCCTCGTCCTCGTGACCGGCTTCGGGTAGCGCCACAGCCATGTGTGCTGGCCCTCGTTCAGATTGGGCCATTCGACCGAGGGATCGCCCCCGACGACGTACTTGAAGAAGACGTTTCGCACCGTAACGCCGGCCTGCTCCTCGCTGCCGTTGGTGAAGTCGACCGGCACGCCGTCCTTGATCGCATCGTCGGCCGTGTTCGCGAGCGGACGCGGGAAGGCGGCGCGGCGGCCTTCGCTCTGGCCCATGTGAACGCCCTTCGGGAGCCGAAGCTGGCAGCGCACCGAGTCGATCTTGGCGCCCGCCGGAGCCTTGGCGCGCAGCGACGTCTCGATCGTGAACAGGCGGTCGCCGACTTCGTTCGGCGCCGTCGCCGAGATCATGCCGTCGACGATCTGCGTGTTGCCGCCCGGCCCGAACGCCACCGGCGGGGACTCGGGGAACTTGGTCTGGGTCTGGTACGGGACGTCGGCGCCAGCTTGCCCCGGGTTGCGAGAAAGCAGCACCGCGGCGACGGTGACAAGCAGCCCGACGACCACTACCGCCACCGCGCCGCGTGGGGGCGGCGAGGCCAGGGCCCGTCTGATCGCTGCGCGCATGCGGCGGCATGCTAGTCGGGGCGGCCGCTCGCCGGCCGCCCAATTCGCGCGCACGTGGCGGTGGCCGTTGCTATCCGGGCGTTCGGCAGGCGGCCCGGTCCTCGACGCTCAGCACGGCGGTCGCCGGAGTCGGCATCGCGGATTGGGGCGCGTCGCCGTCGCGACGCAACAGCCCCAGCCCGATCACCGGGAAGAGGACGACCGAGAGCAGACCCGCGGCGATGAACGCGGCCGAGGACGCCCCGGAGATCACACCGAGGTCCTGGCCGATCATCGTCGCCGCGACGATGAACGGCAGCGACGTCGCCTGCAGCAGCGCCGCGACAACGGTCTTGCGGCTTCCGATCGCGCCGCGGTAGAGCAAGGCGGGCAGGCCGCGCACCGCCAGCAGCGCGAGCAGGAAGACGGGCACGCGCAGCACCGTGTCGGCGCTGGAGAACAGCGCGTCGAGGTCGAAGCGCACCCCGCTCGTCACGAAGAAGATCGGAATGAAGATCCCGAATCCCGCCGCCTCCAGCTTGAGGCGGAACTGCGGATGCGTCATGCCCTCGTCGCGATCGATCAGCGACAGCAGCGCGCCGGCGGCGAAGGCGCCGAGGATCGTCTCCAGGCCCAGCTGCTCGGCCAGGGCGGCAAATCCGATCAGCAGCACGAAGGCGCCCCGCACGCGGATCTGTGCCGTCGTGTCCTGGAGGCGGACCAGCACCTTCGAGATTCGCATCGAGTGCTCAGCGCGGGTCAGGGCGAGGGCAAGCGCCGCCACGGTCAGCCCGAATCCCCCGAGCAGGATCAGCTTCGTCGAGGTGCCGGTCGAGGCCTCGCCGGAGAAGAAGAGGGTGAGCAGGATGATCGCCCCGAAGTCGGCGATCGAGGCGGCGGCGATGACGAGCTGCCCGAAGTCCGAGCCGATCTGGTCGGAGTCCTTGAGCACGGGAACGACGACGCCGAGCGAGGTCGAGACGAGGACGATCGCCGCGAACATCGGGTCCTTGACGAAGCCGGCCGCGTCCAGCCCAAGCCCGGCGACGATCCCGACCACGAAGGAGAGCGCGAAGCCGGTCGCGGTGACCCGCAGCGTCCTGCCGCGCAGCCGGCGCGGATCTATCTCCAGCCCGGCCAGGAACAGCAGGAAAGCGAGCCCGATAACCGAGAGCACGTCGACCGGCAGGTCGACCTCCACCCAGCCCAGGCCCGACGGCCCGACGATAATTCCAGCGACGATCTCGAACACCACCGCCGGCAGGCGCAGCGCCGGTGCGAACCCAAGCGCAAGCGGTGCTGCAAAGGCAACCGCCGTGACGATCAGCAGGTTGACGAAGTGGACCTCCTGCATGCCGCAACAGTCTTGCCGTTCGTGCCGCTGTTACGGCGCGGACTCTGTAACGGCCGGTCCACTGATAGGACTAGGCGCCATGAAACTCAATGCGCTGTTTCTCAACTGCACCCTGAAGAAGTCCCCCGAGGAGTCCAACACCGAGGGGCTGATCAAGATGGTCCGCGCCCACTTCGACGAGCTGGGCGTGGAGTCGGAGGTGATTCGCCCGGTCGACTACAACATCCCTTTCGGGGTTGTGTCGGACATGGGGGAGGGCGACCAGTGGCCCGAGATCCTCGACAAGATCAAGGCCGCCGACATCCTGATCATGGCGATGTCGATCTGGTTCGGCGTGCGCTCGAGTGTCGCCCAGCTGGTGATCGAGCGACTCGACGGAATCTACGCGGAGACCAACGAGGCCGGCCAGTACCCGATGTACAACAAGGTCGGTGGCGTGGTGGTGACCGGAAACGAGGATGGCGCGCACGCGTGCTCGGAGACCACGCTCTTCAACCTGACCCACCTCGGTTTCACGATCCCGCCCAACGCGGACACCTACTGGGTCGGCGACGCCGGTCCGGGCCCGTCGTTCCTGGAGGCGAATGGGCAGGACCATGCCTACACCCAGAAGACCTCGACCTGGATGGCCCACAACGTCGTCCACCTGGCGCGAATCCTGAAGGAGAACCCGATTCCGCCAGAGGGCAACACCGTAGAGGGCTGGGAGCACATGGCCCATGTCGGCTAGTCGCTAGGCGCTGGTCGCTAGAGCCTTGGGTTTGGGCGGCTGCGGTTCCAGTCGCGGAAGGCGTCCATCAACGCTTCGCGGGCGGAGGGCTCCAGGGCCTGCTCCGTGAGCCCGTCCGCTGGCCTCGATCGTCAGCCGCATCTGCTCGATGTAGGTGCGGCAGGCGCCACAGATCTCGAGGTGCACGGCGAAACGTGTCCGGTCGGCGTCCGAGAGCGCGCCCTCGAGATAGTCGGTGATCAGCTCGACCAGCTCGCGACAGGTGATGTCGTCGAGGACCTGGGTCATGAAGGGCTCAGCTCCGGATCGAGGTAGCTCTCGAGGGCGGCGCGGACCTTGCTGCGGGCGCGGTGCAGCAGCACCCGCTGGTTGCCGTCGCTGATCTCCAGCGCCTCCGCCACCTCCTCGGGGTCCCAGCCCTCGACGTCGCGCAGGCGGATCACCTCGCGCTGGGTGTCGGGGAGCGTGTCGATCGTCGATCGGACCAGCTCCAGGGTCTCGCGCTCCAACACCCGGTCGTGCGGCCAATCGCGGGGTGGCGCCGCCCAGTGGAACGGCCGTTGGGAATGGTCGAGGCCAAAGAAGCGGTCCGGGTCGAGCGATGGCTCGCCCGTGGCCGCGTCGGTTGCCAGGATCGCCGAGAGCGGGACGCTGCGGCCCTCGCGCTCGGCCCGGGTCTTGGCACGGTTGGCGAGGATGCGAAAGATCCAGGTTTTCAGCGTCGAGCGGCCCTCGAAGGAGTCGATCCCGTTCAGCACCGCGAGCCAGGTCTCCTGCACGACCTCCTCGGCAACCGCTCGGTCGCGCACGTAAAGGCGCGTGACCCGAAAGCATCGTCGCGCCGTGTTCGTCGACGAGATCCGAGAACGCCTGCTCGTCGCCGTCGCGCAACCGCTCGACCAGCTCAGTCTCCGTGTCCCCGCGTCCCAGGCGCTCCTTCAGCCACGACATGCCGGGCCTATATTCGCGCCCCAGGCCTCCCAGGCGCAACGTGGCGGCCAGTGAGCTCATTGCATCCAGTCGCGCATTGCCCTTGATTCGTTACGTTGGCTGTAACGATCGGCGACCTCAACGGACGATCCTTCGATGGCCCCGGAACTTCAGCCGCTCCCGGCGTCCTTTGCACAAACCATGCAGGGCCTTCACAGGCTTGCCGAGCAGGTCATCAAGCTGACCCGCGAGCACGTCAGCGGCGAGTTCTCGCTGATCGCAACTCCGGGTGGGTTCGGCACCCCCGCATTCGGACCCGACGACGCCCAGGTCCGGGTCGAGGGCGCAGACCTGGTCGTCGTGGTGGGCGGGGAGGAGCGCCGCGAACCGATCACGACGCTGCGCGCCGCCGCCGAGCTCGCCGTCGACCTGCTGCCCGACGACCTCGAGCTTGACGCGGAGTCCCTGAGCATCGACCCGGAGTCCTCCAGCGCACTGGGGCGCTGGTACGGGTTCGGCGACCCGCTCCTGGAGGCGCTGCGCGGCGAGGCGGGCGCAGACGACGCCGCAACCCCACCAACCCTTTGGCCCGAGCATTTCGACATCGCGATCGAGATGGGCGCCGAGGAGGCCGGCAAGCGCGCCAACTATGGCCTCTCGCCCGGGGACGACGACCACGAGGAGCCCTATCTCTACGTCGGGCCCTGGACCGCGAAACCCGAAGGCGAGCTGTGGAACGGCAAAGGCTTCACAGGCGCGGAGCTGGACTACTCAGAGCTGGTTGGGGCGGATGACCAATTGGCCGCGGCGCTCGAGTTCTGCCGTAGACGCAAGGAAGCCCTGGACAAACTGGAGGTCTGACGATGAACGACAACGCCAAGAAAGTCAGCGACCTTCTCCACGAGGCCGGTGAGACCCACCACCAGGTGTTCAGGATCACCGACGGCGCCGACGATGACTGGGCCTCCTGGTACGCGGACTGGCTGATCAAGTTGTCCGAGCTGCCCGACCTGCTTGGTGCCCCACCGGTGCGCAGCGAGCTGGTCTACATGCTGGTCAAGCTCGACAAGGACTACACGGCCGAGAGTCCGGAGGGGAAGTGGGAGGACTACTACGCGGCGCAAATCGTCGAGGAGCTCTCCTCCGCCTGACCCGCTCCGGCGGCCTCGGCGCCGAGCCGCCGAAACGCCAGATCCAGCGCTAAGCTGGAGCCGTGCTCTACGTCTTTCCTCCGCTGTTCGTACTAGGGGGCTGGGCTTGGGGCTGCCGCGAGTCTGACCGCCCCGCAATCGTCACAGTCGCGTGCGTCTGCGCGGTTGCATTCGTGCCAGCGCTCGTCTGGGCGATCGAGACCGCCGCGGAGCTTGCCAAGGGCTCCGCCTACGCGCTGGCGGTGATGGCGACAAGCTCCTGCGCGATGCTGCTGCACAGTCGATCCGACCCCGACGACGGGGGCGAGGAGATCGACGACGACGGGCCGCCGCCCTCCGGCGGCGATCCATCGCCGTTCCCGATCGACTGGGGCGAGTTCGAGCGCCGCTACTGGGAAGAGGTCAGCCGCCGCAAGCGGGATCGCGTTCCGGTCTAGTCCTTTCCGACCCAGAGGATCGTCCAGATGCCGCCTAGCGCGGTTTCTGCGCCCACTGGGTGTGTCAGCTGCGCGAGCGCCTCGCCGACGTCGGGCCCTGGTGGCTGCCATGCGTACAACCACCTGTACAGCGGATGCAAGGCCGTAAGCCTCCAGGGCCCGCGCAGCCGGGAGACTTCGATGAACGCAAGGCGGCCACCGGGCATTGTCACCCTCCACGCCTCACTGAGCGCGTTACGCCACTCCGGGACGCCGGAAAGCGCGAGCGTGCTGCAGGCTGCCGCGAAGCTCCGATCGTCGAAGGGCAGCGCGGCGGCATCGTCCTCGACCAGATGAACGTTCCGCCACCCGCGGCGGTCCTAGCGCGCCTGTGCGAGTTCGAGCATCTCGGGAGTTGCGTCGAGCCCGACGACCTCCCCGCCGGGGCCGACTGCCGCCTCCAGAGCCTCGAAGTTCAGCCCGGTTCCACAGCCGATGTCGAGCACCCGATCACCCGCAGCAAGCCCGAGGTGATCCACCATGCGGCGCCGTGTCTGGGAGCGGCTGCCGAGGAGGCCGAGTCGGAGCAAGGGGTCGTAGATGCGAAGGCGGGCCTGCCTTGCATAAGCAGCACGGATGTGCGGCTGGTCGGATCGGTCGTTCGTGCGGCCGGCCGCCACTTCAACCGTTCACGATCCTCGCGGAATCGGGTCCAGGGTCCCACTGGCGACGTAGGCCGCACCGAGGAGTATGGGCTGCACGTCGAGGTTCGGCACCAACTCCGCGAGCAGACTCCAGGGTGCAGCGAACCCCTCGAACGTCGTCACGTAGCGCCGCGCCTTCAGCCACACATAGGCGCGCAGCGGCCCTGTCCACGAGGGCGGGCGCCTGCTACCGGCCGCAACCACCCGTCCTCCGGGTTTCATTGCCCCGAGCACATTGACCAGCGCCTCCCTGGAGCGCATCATGTCGTGGGTGAGAACGAACAGGGCGGCATCGCACTCGGCGGGCAACTCCGCCTCTTGAGCCGAAGCGTTGATCAACGTGATGTTGCCCCACCCCTCGCGCTGCACCCGCAACTCTGCCTGACGGAGCATCTCGGGGCTCAGCTCCACACCGACGACCCGACCCTCGGCGCCGACCCCGCGCGCGAGCAGTTCAAAGGAGAGTCCCGTTCCGCAGCCAACGTCGACTACGGTTTCGCCCGGCCGGGGAGCCAATCGAACAACAGCGCGGTGCAGGCCGCGCCCCACCGTGAGGCGAAGGTCGTAGGTGCGCGCGAGCCGCCGGTACTTGGCCCGAGCCTTGTCTGAGTTTGCCCCTATCGAGTTAGGCACGTTCTATTCCGGACGGCTGAACGGCTCGGAGATGCGCTAGCGGGACACGAGCCGTCCGACAGCGCCCATCAGTTCTTCGACCTGCTCGTCGCGCTTCGAGCTGCTGACCCGCCCGCTCATGCAGTTCCGAGCATGATCGTCGAGCAGCCCAAGGGCGATCTTGTCGAGCGCCGCCTGAGCGGCTTGGATCTGAGTGATGACGTCGATGCAGTAGCGGTCTTGCTCGACCATTCGGGTCACGCCGCGCACTTGCCCTTCAACGCGGGCGAGGCGCTGAAGCAGCTGGGTCTTCGATGCTTTGTATCCGGGAGTTACGTTCATGCCGCTAGGATACCCTGGTAGGGTATCCACGTCAACTAGGAAGGGCCTACGTCATGGGTGACGTTCTCAGCACGGTGGGGGAGGGTTTTAAGCAGTCTCTCCTGATGGCCTACGAAGTCTGGTGGGCGCTGGTGTTGGGGTTCGCCATCTCGGCGATCGTGCAGGCCTGGGTGCCGCGTGGGCGGATCGAGTCGGCGCTGTCGGGATCGGGACCACGGCCGATCGCTTGGGCTACCGGGCTGGGCGCCGCGTCTTCATCGTGTTCCTACGCGGCGATCGCGATCGCCAAGTCCCTGTTTCAGAAGGGCGCCTCGGCCGCCTCGGCGCTGGCCTTCCAGTTCGCATCGACGAATCTGGTCTGGGAGCTCGGGCTGGTGCTGTGGGTGCTGATCGGCTGGCAGTTCACGCTCGCCGAGTACGTCGGCGGCATCGTGATGATCGTCTTGATGGTCGCGATGCTGCGGGTTTTCGTCTCGCGGCGACTCGAGGAGCAGGCTCGCGAGCACGCGCGGGAGGCGGACACCGGCCATCAGCACCACACGGCCGGCGAGCGGATGGGTTGGCGCGCGCGGCTGACGTCGGCATCCGCCTGGTCCGACGTCGCCCACAACTTCCGCGGCGATTGGCAGATGCTCTGGAAGGAGATCTCGATCGGCTTCTTTCTGGCCGGGTTCATCGGCCTGCTGGGAAACGACTTCTTCAACGGGCTATTCGTCCATGACGCGCCGCCGGCGCTGGAGACGATCGAGAACGTGATCGTCGGCCCCCTGATCGCCGTGCTCAGCTTCGTCTGCTCGATCGGCAACGTGCCCCTGGCGGCGGTGCTGTGGTCCGGCGGGATCAGCTTCGCCGGCGTGATGGCCTTCATCTTCGCCGACCTGATCGTGCTGCCGATCGTGCTTGCCTACCGCAAGTACTACGGATGGGCCTTCGCGCTGCGGATCTCGGCGCTGATGTTCGTGACCATGGTGATCGCCGCCCTGATCGTCGACGGAATGTTCAGCGCCGCGGACGTCATCCCAACCACACGGCCGAGCCGCGACGACATCTTCGGATCGGTCGAGATCGACTACAAGCTCTTTCTCAACGTCTTCGGCCTGATCGTCTTCGCGGCGCTCTTCTGGATGACCAGACGGCGGGGCGCAACCGACCCCGTCTGCGGGATGAGGGTCGATCGGCAGAAGGCGGTCCGCAAGGAGGTCGCAGGGGAGACCCTCTACTTCTGCTCAGAGCACTGCCTGCACGCATACGAGGCCGAGCCGGCGCGCTACAGGCCTCACACGGCTAGTGGGGGTGAAGGGGCCGACGCACCGTCCGCCACGACTGCCAGGTGATCCGCAGGATCACGGCGGTGATCGCAAGGCCGATCAGCGGGTCGGCGACCGAGGCGCCGAGGGCCACGAAGATGGCCGTTCCAATCACTGCGAGGCTGACGTAGGCATCGGCGCGCGCGTGATTGCCGTCCGCGATCAGCGCCGGGCTGTCCAGCCGTCGCCCGGCGTGCAAACGAAGGATCGCGGCGACCCAGTTGCCCGCGAATCCCACCGCACCCGCCAGTGCCAGCGCCGGCAGGTGATCGGGTGCGCTCGGGTGCAGCAGGCGGTCAACGGCTTCGTAGCCTGCCACGCATGCGCTGATGAAGATCACGGCGACGACAAACAGGCCGGCGTAGCGCTCAGCCCGGTCCGAGCGCAACAGAAAGGCGATCCCGAGCGGAATCGCAGTCAGCGCGTCGCCGAAATTGTGGATCAGATCGGCGAGCAGCGCGATGCTGCCGGTTGAGACAAAGATCAGCACCTGTACAGCGGCGGCCAAGCCGAGAACACAGAGCGAGAGCGCGACCGCGCGCAGACCGGCTCGAGAGCGCTTGATGCTGGCGTCGACTAGACCGTGAGAGTGCCCGTGCGGCGTTGGCTCGGCTGAGGACACCCGATCAGATTAGAAGCCGGAGGTCGGTCCCCTAACAATGCACGTCGCCTACCAATTTTTCGGTAATCCGTCCAGAGCCCTTCAGCCCGCGCCATGAAAGGGCGAAACTTCCCCAATGCTGCAAGAAAGTCAGGGAGCGATCCCCAAGTCCGCCGTCAAGTTGGCGACCAGGAGCTTCGAGGCGACCAGGAGCCGCACGCCGAGCGTGTACGTGCCGCGCCGGTTCCGGATCGGCGGCATCGAGGGCATCCGGACCGGGTCCGCGATCGTGGGCACCCCGCAGGACGGCGGCATGGTCGCGATCGACGTCGAATCGACGCCGTATGTGGAGCCGAGGCCCGAGGTCTGGAGCACCTGGGTCGCCGAGGCGGCGCGCCGCCACGTCGCCGAGGACGACGAGCTGTTGGAAGGGGAGAGGCCGCAGACCCGATTGGTCTCCGAGGCGGCGTTGGTCGAGGTCGGCCGCTGCATCCAGGGTCGGGTGCTCATCGACGACCCCGCACACGGGGCTCAGCTCTCGCGCTGGCTCGAGTCGGGCCGCGCCGACTGGGTGATCGACGGCCGGCTCCCCGCCGAGCAGGCATAACGCGCTAACTTCGCTTCAGAGGCGGGCGGCGTCGTTAACCCACCTTCCAGCGAACGAGGAGGCGAGTGCCGTGGTCGAGGAATTCACCGACATGCCTGAGGGACTTTGAGGGCCTCACGGGGGGCGCGATATGGGAGGACATCAAGGCCGACATCAAGTTCGAGGTATTCGAGCGTTTGGCCTGGAAGTGCCCAGCGATAGTCACCGATCTGGACTGGATGCGTCGCACAATGCAGCTCCTGGGCTGGATCGCGCCTGGGGAGCTGAAGCTGCTTGCCCCCGAGCAGCTCGACGAGGCGAAAGCCTGGGTGGCAGCGTAATCACGCCTAATCAGGCGTCGGGGCTCAGCTCTCTCGCCTGACTTCACATAACGCTGATTATCGAGCGCAGGAGACGCGAGCGGGTCCGCTGCCCCCTAGCTGTGCTACGACGGCGCCTGCCCCCCGAAACAACGCGAAATGGCTCCGCTCCTCTACGGACCGCCGTAGATGACGTCCTGGCCGGCTCCGGCCACGACACGGTCGTTCCCAGTGCCCGCGTAGATCACGTCGTCGCCGCCCATGGCGTGGATCACCCTGATTAGGGTTGCCTAAGCTGGCACCCGGGCGACTCGGTGCCGGCGGTTCGGCGCTAGCCGGTCCAGCCTTGGGCGACCGGCTCGTCCATCTCGATCTCGGTTGTGGCCATGACGCGGCCGACGAGCATGTACTGGCCGATCACCATCAGAAGCTCGACCAACTGCCGGGCTGACAGCTCATCCTTGGCCTGCTCGAGCACCTGCGCAGATGGGCGGGCGTCGGTCACGACCTCCGAGGTGAAGCGCAGAACGATCTTCTCGCGCTCTTTGAAACAGGCGTCCTCGGGCTTGTCGCGGGCCAGGGCGGCAACCTGCGCCTCGCTGACGCCCACCGAGCGGGCGATCGCCTCGTGCTGGACCCACTCGTAGTCCGCACCAGGAGTCAGACGTGCCACCCGCAGAATCGCGATCTCGCGCAGATCCGCGGGCAACTCGAGATCGGTCAGCAGCGCAACGCCCCAGCGCAACCAGGGCACGAAGGCGCTGTCCGCGTTGGCCATCATTCGGAAGATGTTTAGCGGTGGAATCTGGTCCAGGACCTCGCGGACCCGCGGCGAGGCAGCTTCGGCGTCCGGGTAGGGCAACCGCGCCATTGCCGGACCCCCTACTGCCGCTTCCAGCTTCCGCCGAACATCCGCCCGATCCGGCCGCGGGGAACGCGGGGTCGGTAGCTGGGGTTGCTCTCGTCGGGCGGCGGGAGCTGCATCGCCTGCTCGGCGTCGATCGAGAGGGTCACCCCTCGTTCGGCGGTGCGGCTGACCTCAGGGGCGTCGGCGAACCGCAGGACGCCGTCCGGGTCCTTGAACACGACGCCGTCGAAGATGTGCTCGCGGTAGTTGTCGAGCATCGCCTCCACAACACCCACCTCGACCTCGTCGGAGCTGTAGACCGGCGTTCCGCGCGGAACCGCGGTGTAGTGGATCGCTTGTCCGTCGTCGATCACGCGCCAAGGATATTCGCGACCGCCGGCTCGCTGCTGAAGGCGGCGATCTCGTGCGAGAGGCGGCCACCCTGCCAGGCCAGCGGCGACTCGCCCTCCGCCTCGCTGATCATGCGGGCCCGAGGGAGCCGGGCTGCGTAGGCCTCGGCCATCGCATACGGGTGTCCGGGGTCGGCGACGTCGTGGCTGGCGACAACGAGCGCCGGCAGGTCGAGGAACTCCAGCTCGTCCATCGACTCGAACGGCTTCGAGCGCGGTACCTCGCGCATCGCCTGTGCCACCGCGTCGGGATAGCGGTGGGTCTCCATTCGCTCACGGGTGAAGCCCAGGATCGTCTCGCGCCATGCGGGGTCCAGGCCCTGGCCGTCCATGACCTCAAGAAAGCCCTCCACCCCGCCCTGTTCGAGACCGTCCGCGAGCGCGTCCCATCGCGCAAGCCCTCTCTGCCTCTCCTCGGGGTCGGCGATCGGTCCCGCGTAGGCCGGCCCGATCACGACCAAGCCGGCGATCTGTTCGGGCGACTCCAGCGCGTAGGCGACCGCCGTGTGAGATCCCATCGAGTGCCCGCCAAGAACGAACTGCCGATCGCCGACCTGCTCCTCGATCACCAGCCGCAGGTCGGCGACGTTCTGGGGAGATCCATAACCGGTCCCGTCAGGCGCCGGCTCCGATTCGCCGTGGCCGCGGGCGTCGCACTGGACCATCCGGTAGCCCTCGCGCGCCAGCACGTTGGAGCCGTGCACGACCTGGCGGCGGGTCGCCGTGATCCCGTGGCAGAGGACGACCGGCGGTCCCTCCCCCATCGTCTCACCTCTCAGCCGACCATCGACCTCGAACGGCTGCGGCTCCAGATTCTCCGATCTCATGATCCGAGCAACTCCGGGAGCTCGGCAACCGAGTCGATCGTCGCCGTCGGCTCGACCCCCGAGTCTCGAACGAAGTCCTCGCGGTATTTGCCGGTTCGCACCAGCACCGCGGCGATCCCGGCGTCCAGCGCGCCGCCGATGTCGGTCTCGACGTCGTCGCCGACCATCGCGACCGAATCGCGGTCGGCGCCGAGGTCGGCCAGCACGATGTCGAAGAAGCCCGCCGAGGGCTTGCCGACCACGAACGCGTCCTTTCCGGTCGCGTACTCGATCGCCGCCACGAACGGCCCGGCGTCGAGCGACAGACCGTCTGCGGTGAGCCAAAAGCGGTTCTTCTGCAGCGCGACCAGCTCGGCACCGTCCATCACCAAGCGGAAGGCCTGGTTGAGGATGCGAAACCCGAACTGCTCGCCGAGGTCGCCCATGATCACCGCGTCGACGTCCGTGTCGCCCTCCTCCAGGCCCTCGAAGTCGGCCTTCACGTCGTCGTTCATGATCAGCGCCACGATCCTGTGGCCGGCGTCCTCGCAGTGTCGCCTTGCTAGCGCCGCCGGCGTGACTAACTCGTCTTCGTCCATCTCGATCCCGAAGCCGCGGAGCTTGTCGAGCGTCTGCGCGCGCGAATTGGCGGTCGTGTTGGTGACGAAGCGAAGCGCCATGCTCGCCCCGCGCAGCCGCTTGACTGCCTCGTCCGCACCGGGCAGCAGTTCCCCCTCCACATACAGCACGCCGTCGAGATCGAGCAGGACGGCGTCGATGCCGTCGAGGTTAGCCATGCTCGATCGTGATCCGCTTGATCAGCACGGTCTGGGTCGGGTGTCCGGAAGGCATGCCGAGGCTCCCGATCCGCTCGACCACGTCGATGCCCTTGTCGACTCGGCCGACCAACGCAGAGTCGGGGCTGAGTCCAGCATCGGCTGCCGTGACGACGAAGAACTGGCTCCCCGAGCGCCCCGGGGGCTCGACCGCCGTCTTGGCCATCGCCACCACTCCCTTCGTGTAGGCGAGGTTGGGAGGTGGCTTCTCGTCGACGTGATATCCCGGCCCTCCGGTCCCGTTGCCGAGCGGATCGCCGCCCTGGATCACGTAGCTAGGAGCGACGCGCCAGAAGGCAAGGCCGTCGTAGAAGCCCTTGCGGGCCAGGTAGACGAACGAATTGACGGTCTTCGGGGCGCGCTGCGTGTCGAGGGCGATGTCGAAGGTCCCACAGCTTGTCTTCACGACCGCGGTCAGCCTCTCACCCGGGCGCACGGTCTGCTTGGGTGCCTGGAGGTGGACGTTTCGAAGGGCCGGCGGACTGACCCTCTCGCAGCCCGGCGCCGAGGCTTGCTGCTTCCCACCCCCACCCCCACCGCACCCGGCAAGCAACAGACCGGTCAGCGCCATGAGGGCGGCGATGCGGATCACGGCGGCTCGCATCGGCAGCGCAGCGTACTTGCTTGCGATGATCACTCCGTGGCGGATCGCGACTCGGGTCCCCCCCGCCGACACCACCTTGTGGGGCGGGCTCTCAACGTGCTGGTCGCCCGGGCGCCGATGCTCTGGCCGCTGGTGCGAGCGCCGATGCGCCGCTTTTTCGGGTCGCTCGCGCAAGGCTGGGACGAGCGCACAGGGGCGGGATCGCCCGAGCACCTGGCAGCATTCGCCGCCGCCGCGACCCATGTCGGGGAAGCGCCCGAGCGGGCGCTCGACATCGGTTGCGGCACCGGTGAAGCAACCCTCTTCCTCGCCCGCGAGTTCCCCAGCGCCCGGGTGCGGGGAATCGACATCTCGGAGGAGATGGTCCGAATCGCACAGGCGAAGGTCGGCCTCGACCCCGAGGGCCGGATCGCCTTCAAGGTCGCCGACGCCTCCAATCTTCCGTACGACGAGGATTCCTTCGACCTCGTGGCGCAGTTGAACATGCCGCCGTTCTTCGCCGAGATGGCCCGCGTGCTGCGCCCCGGTGGCTACGCGATCGTCGCATCCAGCTGGGGCGACCGAACACCGTTCTACACCCCCCCGAACGTGCTCGAGCGCGGATTTCGCAAGCACGGCCTCGAAACGGTCATCGCCGGCGAGGCCGGCCCAGGCACCTACTTCGTCGCCCGGCGGCCTAGCTAGCCGCTCGGCATCGTCAGTTCTCGTCGTATCGAGGCTGGTAGCCGCGCAGCCGTCCGAGCCAGGCGCCAATTGGGATCACCAGCTTCTGGACCGGAATCGGGATCCGGGTGATCCAACTCTGAGCCCGGGTGGCACGGAAGATCGGGAACAGCTGCAATGGAGTACTCGTCCTGCTCATCGAGCTCGTCGCGCGTCAGATAGTGCGTGTAGCAGTCGGCGAACGCTTCGACGAAGTCATTCACGGGCGCGACCGTCCAGCGCACCGATAGATCGCTTGTGTGGGGGTTGTGGATGTCCTGGTGGGGAACGCCTGTCGGGATCTCGACTGTCTGGCCGGCCTTGACCGCGCGCGTCTCGCCGTCGACGACGACCCTGGCCTCGCCGGAGAGAACCTCCCAGCTCTGGGTGATGTCGAAGTGGACGTGTGGGTCGGCGCGGCCGGTGTTCGGTGGATAGCGTCGGTCGAAGACGACCCGTTCGGGAGTCGACTCGCGGGCCTCCAAACGGGTGCCGGTGCGGGAATTCTCGAACGTCTCGCCGGCTTGGATCACCTTGCGGAGCATAGGCTGACCAGATGGAGATCGCCGAGCGCCCGCTTGCGTTGCTGGTCAATCCATCGTCGGGCGGTGGACGCTGCGAGGCGCTCCTGCCGCGAGTTGAGGACGAGCTCGACAAGCGCCACATCGACTTTCGGGTCGAACGAACTCGCAGCGCGGAGCATGCGGTCGACCAGGCGCTGCGCGCCGCCGACGTCGGCGAGGTTCCGGTGGTGATGAGCGGCGACGGGTTGATCGGCATCGTGGGCGGGGCGCTCGCAGGAACGGAGGTCCCACTGGGCATCGTTCCGGGCGGTCGGGGAAACGATCTCGCGCGGGTGCTCGGCATTCCTTCGGAACCGGACGGGGCGGTCCAGGTGCTGGCGGCCGGCGAGACGCGGACGATCGACGTCGGCGAGGCCAACGGACAGCGCTTCCTCGGCATCGCCAGTGTCGGCTTCGATTCCGACGCGAACCGGATCGCCAACAACACCAGGTTGATCCGCGGCAGGCTCGTCTACGCCTACGCCGCGCTGCGGGCCCTGGCCGCCTGGAAGCCGGCACGGTTCACCTTGAAGGTCGGGGACGAGACCCTGCGTTTCACCGGCTACTCGGCCGCCGCGGCCAACAGCAGTGCCTACGGCGGCGGGATGCTCCTCGCACCCGACGCTTCGTTGGACGACGGCCAGTTCGACATCGTGCTGGTCAGCGAGGTGGGGAAGTTCCGCTACCTGAGTAACCTGCCGAAGGTGTTCAAGGGCACGCACGTGGACAACGAGGAGGTGCGGGTTCTGCGTGCCGCCCGTCTCGAGCTGAGCGCCAGCCGCCCGTTCGCCGTCTACGCCGACGGTGAGCATCTCACCGACCTGCCGGCGTCGCTGCGCGTGCTCCCGCGGGCCCTCTCGGTGGTGGCGCCACCCGCCCCGGCTTGAGCAGCCCGGTCTTCGGCGCGAAGGTCGCGCTCGCGCGTGCGATCGGTGCGGCAAGCCGCACAAGCGGCCGTGGCGGGGGCACGACGCTTCCGGGGCGCGTGCTGTTGCGTCTCTCGCCGGATGCGATCGCCAAGCTCGGCAGCAGGCTCTCTCGCAGCACGATCGTCAGCGCGACGAACGGAAAGACGACCACCGCGGGGATGATCTCCGCCGCCCTGGCCGCCGAAGGACGCACGCCGGTCCACAACCGTGCCGGATCGAACATGACCTGGGGCGTCGCGACGGCGCTGCTCGAGCAGCACGGCACCGAAGGCTTGTTCGAGGTCGACGAGGCCTGGCTGCCGAAGGTGACGGCGCAGCTCGATCCGGGGTTGATCGTGCTCGGCAACCTATTCCGCGACCAGCTCGATCGCTACGGAGAGCTGGAGACGCTCGCCGACGAGTGGGCGAAGCTGGTCGAGGCGCGGGCTGGGCACACGCGATTCGTGCTCAATGCCGACGACCCTCTGATCGCCGACCTCGGACGCGACCGCGAGGAGCGTCCCCGTCCGGGCGTCACCTACTTCGGGATCGAGGACCAGCGCCACGCGCTGCCCGAGCTCCAGCACGCGCACGACGCCAAGCACTGCCGCCGCTGCGGGCAACCGTACGCGTACGAGCGCGCATTCGTCGGGCACCTCGGTCATTACTCGTGCCCGTCATGCGGCGCGCAGCGCCCGACACCGGACGTCGCCGCAACCGAGATCGACCTTCTGGGAATGGAGGGTTCACAGCTTTCGGTTCGCACCCCCAAGGGCGACCTGAAGCTGAAGCTGCCTCTGCCGGGCCTCTATAACGCCTACAACGCTCTGGCAGCGATCGCCGCCGCGTTGGACCTGGGTGCCGGGTTGGACTCGGTGCGCTCCGGCCTGGAGTCGGTTCGCGCCGTGTTCGGCCGCGTGGAGACGATAGAGGTGGACGGCAAGCCGGTCTCGATCCTGCTGATCAAGAACCCGGCCGGCGCCAACGAGGTGCTGCGCACGCTGCGGCTGGAAAGCGACGGCGGGGACCTTGACCTCTGGATTGCGCTCAACGACGGAATCGCCGACGGCCGCGACGTCTCATGGGTCTGGGACGCCGACTTCGAGCTGCTCGCCGGGGCCGCGCGACGCGTCACCTGTTCCGGCACCCGGGCGCCGGAGATGGCGCTGCGGCTCAAGTACGCCGGTTGGGCACCCGAGACGATCGCGGTCGAGGAGGAGATCGCTGGCTCGCTGGAGCACGCCGTCGCCCAGGCCGACGGTCGCCTGTTCGCGCTTCCCACCTACACGGCTCTACTGGAGCTGCGGACGCTGCTCGCCGATCGGGGTTTGGCAAAGGATTATTGGGAATGAGCTCCCCAGCACGAGGAACGAGAAACGAGGAACGAGGAACGGTCGTCTGGCACGACGCCGAATGCGGCGCCTACACGGCCGATCTGCCGCTCTGGGAGGAGCTTGCCGAGGCGGCCGACGGGCCGGTGCTCGAGCTCGGCTGCGGGACTGGTCGGGTGGCGCTGCACCTGGCGCGGCGCGGTCACACGGTGGTCGGCATCGACAGCGACGCCGAGCTGGTCGCCGAGCTGCGCGAACGGGCCGCCGGCGAGGGGCTGACGGTTGGTGTCGAGCAGGCCGACGCAGCGGCATTCTCGCTCGACGAGCGCTTCGGGCTGATCGTCGCGCCGATGCAGCTGGTCCAGCTTCTGCCGGGCGCCGACTCGCGACGCGAATGTCTCAGCGCGGCCGCCGACCACCTTGCGTCAGGCGGTTGCCTTGCGCTCGCAATCGTCGCCGAAGCCCAAACCGGGATACCCCCCTCCCCCGCCCTGCCCGACGTCCGCGAGCGCGACGGCTGGGTCTACTCGAGCATGCCGCTCGGTGTGATCCGGGAGGGCGACTCGCTGCTGGTCGAGCGATTGCGCCAGACCGTCGATCCCGACGGTCACCTGGAGGAGAGCCACAATGCCGTTCGCTTGCGGATGCTCTCCACCGCTTCTGTGGAACGGGAAGGGCGCGCGGCGGGCCTCACTCCCGCAGGGTGCCGTCGCATATATGCCACCGACGCCCACGTCGGCTCGACCGTTGTCCTCTTGGGGGCCTGAGATGGAGCTTCGCCTGCTGGCCCTGTATCCGGAGCAGATGAATATCTACGCCGACCGCGGCAACATCCTCTTCCTGCGCCACCGCTGCGAGTGGCGCGGCATCTCCTTCTCCTACGCCGCCGCCGGCCCCGGCGAGCGATTCGACCCCGGCGCCCACGATCTGATCTACATCGGCGGCGGTCAGGACCGTGACCAGCGGATGGTTGCCGGCGACATGGTGGCGAGCAAGGGCGATGACCTCGCTGCGGCCGTAGACGACGGCGCCGTGCTGCTCGCGGTCTGCGGCGGTTATCAGCTGCTCGGCCACAGCTACCAGCTCGGCGAGGAGCGAATCCCCGGCCTCGGGTTGGCCGACCTGGAGACGGTCCGCGAGCCCGGTGAGCGGCTGATCGGCAACGTCGCCATCGAGGCCGATCTCGGGACGGGTCCGCAGCTAATCGCCGGGTTCGAGAACCATGGCGGGCGCACCTATCTTGGAGACCGGGCCAAGCCCCTGGGCAAAGTGGTCAAGGGGTTCGGCAACAACGGCCGCGACCGATTCGAGGGCGTGCGCCGCGGCAATCTGATCGGCACCTACCTGCACGGCCCGCTACTGCCCAAGAACGCCTGGCTTGCCGACCGCCTGATCCAGCTGGCGCTAGCGCGGCGAGAGGGGTCCGAACCGGAGCTCGCGCCGCTCGACGACTCGCTCGAGACCGCCGCCCACGAGAGCGCGCGACGAGCTGCGCTCGGCTAGCGCCGTCGATGCAACGTATGGACAGCAGCAGCGTGGCGAGCGCTCCTGCTCCTTGCGCATTGCGGGAGCGCGTCGTGCTCAGAGACCGAGGCCGCGTACCCCGGGCTC
>JBBPIN010000007.1:0-86266 GCA_038040285.1 Actinomycetota bacterium | reverse complement strand
GGCGCGGCCAACCTCGGGTTCGGCGTCGTACGGATCGAGGGCGCCCACATGGTTGCGCTGGACGGTGGGGTGATTGAGACCACCCCCGATGAGCCGCCTGAGCGGCGGCTGGCGCGCATCCACAAGGCGCTCTCGGAGCTGATCGAGTGGCACGACCCGAAGGCGCTGGCCCTTGAGGACCTCTACTTCGGGCGCAACGTTCGCTCTGCGATGACGGTTGGCCAGGCCTGCGGCGTGGCGCTGCTGGCCGCCGGTCAGCGCGGCGTGGGCTGCTTCGCCTACACGCCGCAGGCGATCAAGATGGCCGTTTGCGGCAGCGGCGCCGCCGGCAAGAAGCAGGTTCAGCGGATGGTCGGGACGCTGCTTGGCCTCCCCGAGCCACCGATGTCCGAGCACGCCGCCGACGCGCTTGCGGTGGCGATCTGCCACGCGGGCGGTGGTGCTTTGAAGGATGAGATCTCGGTGAGGCGCATGTCGCACGCCGGCGAGCCGCGCAGGCCTGCTGCCAGTGCGGAGAACTTGAGCGGATGATCGCCGCGGTGCGGGGCGAGGTCCTGGTCCGACGCCCGGACCACGTGGTCATCGACGCTGGCGGCGTCGGCTACCGGCTCACGGTCTCCGCCGAGACGCTGAAGTCCGTGCCGGCCACCGGCCGCGAGGGGTTCCTGCACGCGGAGCTGATCGCCCGCGACGACTCGCTGGCGCTGTACGGCTTTGCCTCCGAGGAGGAACGCGACCTGTTCCGCGAGCTGATCTCTGTGAGCGGGGTCGGTCCCAAGGTGGCGATCGCGGTGCTCGGGGGCGGCACCTCGCGCGATCTTCTGCGCGCGATCGCGGCCGGCGACGCGAAGCGCTTCCAGGCCGTGCCGGGGATCGGCAAGCGGACCGCGGAGCGGATCATCGTCGAGCTGCGCGAGAAGGTGGCCGGAAAGCTCGAGGAGGCAATCGCGGTAGGAGCCGAACGGGGTGGCGATCCGCGGTCGCTTGCCCGCGACGGCCTCGTCAACCTCGGCTACTCGCCGTCTGAGGCCGAGGAGTTGCTCGGCGACGCCGACAGCGAGCAGCCCGAGGAGCTGATCGCGGAGGCTTTGCGCCGGGCCGGGGAGGCGAGGTCGACGGCGTGAGCGAGGCGCCCGACATCAGCGGCCCGAGGATCCGTACCCCGGGAGCCGACTCCCTGCCCCCCGACGACGCCGAGGTCCGGGTGCACGATGCCCGCGCCGGCGGCGGCGGCGACGAGGAGCTGGACCGCTCGCTGCGCCCCTCGACCCTCGCCGACTTCGTAAACCAGGAGCAGGTCACCGAGCAGCTCTCGATCTTCATCGAGGCGGCCAAACGTCGCGGCGAGCCGCTCGACCACGTGCTGCTGGCCGGCCCACCGGGCCTCGGCAAGACGTCGCTCGCCTGCATCGTGGCCGCCGAGATGGGCGTGCCGCTCGTGCAGACCGCGGGGCCGGCGCTGGAGCGAAAGGCCGACGTGGCGGCCTTCCTCACCGCATTGGAGCCCGGCAGCGTGTTCTTCATCGACGAGATCCACCGTCTCGGCCGCGCCGTGGAGGAGACCCTCTACCCGGCCATGGAGGACTCGCAGCTTCCGGTCGTGCTGGGCCAGGGCGCCGGGGCGCGAACCGTGACACTGCCGCTGCCCCCGTTCACGCTGATCGGGGCGACGACGCGCAGCGGTTTGCTGACCACGCCATTGCGCGACCGCTTCGGCGTCGGCCATCGGCTCGAGCACTACTCGCCGCCCGACCTGGCCAAGATCGTCGAGCGCTCGGCAGTCATCCTCGATATCGAGGTCGATCGCGAGGGAGCGGTGGCGATCTCAGAGCGCTCGCGTGGCACCCCAAGGGTCGCCAACCGGCTGCTGAAGCGGGTCCGCGACTTCGCCCAGGTAAAGGGCGAGGGCAAGGTCACCGCAGAGGTCGCGATCGCGGCGCTGGAGATGCTCGAGGTCGACCTCGCCGGCCTCGATCGCCACGACCGCATCCTGCTGGAGATTGTCGCGACCAAGTTCTCGGGCGGGCCAGTCGGCCTTTCGACGCTCGCGGTTGCGATCGGAGAGGAGGAGGACACGATCGAGGACGTGCTCGAGCCCTACCTGCTCCAGCAGGGCCTGATGAAGCGGACCCCGCGCGGACGCGTCCTCACCCAGCGCGCCTTCGAGCACCTCAAAATCCCGGTGCCGGAAGGCGCTGCGACCCTGTTCTAGGCCCGGACCGCGGCGTCGGATGTCCGCTGAGGACTCCACCTTCGGTCGAGTCAACCGACTGCAATTTGTAGCCTGTCCAAGGCATGCCGTTCTTCATCTGTCCCAACTGCGGAAACCGCGAGGTGAGCGGGGATCGGACGACCGGCTTCAGCGGCCGGCCAAAGGGCTGCTCGAAGTGCGGGTTCGGCTTCCTGTTCGAGCTGCTCGACGACTACTACCCGGCCCCCAACGCGGCCTTCTTCGTCTGCGACAAGGAGGGTCGCGTGATCGGCGCCGGGCGGGGCAGCTTCGAGCTGACCGGGCTGGGCGAGGACCAGGTGATGGGCCGCCCGGTTAAGGAAGTGCTCGGGCTCCACTGGCTCGCGGAGGGCGATGGCGGCGAGGAGACGGACACCAACGGCGACGGATTCACCGACCCGATCGAGACCTCGCTGGAGTGGGGTGTGCGCTCGCTCGGTAAGCGCGTCTCGGTCAACGCCGAAGGAGACCTCCCAGCCGAGGCAGTTGCGGATGTCTTTCCCGGCTACGACGAGGACGGCGGCCTGCTGATCGTTCTCACACCTGAGTCCTAGGCTCGATGGGCGGACGCCGCCGCAACCTGTTCGTGCTGCTGTTCGTGGGCGGGCTGATCGCCGTCTCGGCGCTCGTGATCGCGACCAAGCAGACCCGGCTCGGCCTCGACCTTCGCGGCGGCATCCAGCTCGTGCTCCAGGGGAGGCCCACACCCCAGCAGCCGACGATCGACAACGAATCGATGACCCGGGTCGTCGACACGATCCGCAACGGCTGCGACCAGCTCGGCGTCTCGGAGATCGAGGTTGCGCGGGTCGGCGGCGACCAGATCCAGGTCGGCATACCCGGCGCGACCAGCGTCGGCAAGGCGACCGACTGCGCGACCAAGCCCGCGCGCCTCTTCTTCTACGACTGGGAGCCGAACCTGATCGGGATCGAACACCAGGTCGCCGGTACCCCCGGCACCACCAACCAGGCAGCGCTTGCCAGGCTGAGCAAGCAATGGCAGGCGGGGGGCCGCGATCCCACCAGCACGCTCAACCGGCAGCTGGTCGGGTCGGGGGCCCTGCCGACCGAATGGGATGCGGCGCAGCTCGCCGCCCAGCAGAAGCCGGTAAAGGACTGCAAGAACTGCAGCCAGCGCGGCACCTACTACTTCTTCAGCAAGGACAAGTCGCACCATCTGATCGACGGGCCGGAGACGGTGCGCAGCGACCTCTTCGTCAGCCCCTCGGGTCGCAAGCGCCCAGAGAGCTCGGGGATCGTGGTCAAGGTGCCCGAGGGGACGCTGGTGGTCGATCAAAACCCAAGCGACTCCAACGGAGTCACGCTGCCCGACGCCAAACCCGGCTGGTACGCAATCAAGGACCACCCCGCGGTCTCGGGCACCCAGATCACCAACCCCAAGCAGGAGTACGACCCTCAGAACAATCAGCCCAACGTGACCTTCGGCCTCAGCGGCGACGGCCAGTCGAAGTTCCAGGACGTCACCCGCAGGATCGCCGAGCGCGGCTTGTCCAACGCGATCCCCGGGCAGAGCTCGCAGGCGCTGTCGGGCAGCTTCGCGATCGTGCTGGACAACGTCGTCGAGTCGCGGCCGATCGTCGACTTCAACCAGAACCCGCAGGGCATCGATCCCAGCCGCGGCGGCGTCCAGATCACCGGCTTGCAGCTCGGCGAGGCGCAGACCCTGACCGACTTCCTGGAGCGCGGCGCCCTGCCGATTGACCTGAAGCTGATCAGCCAGAGCCAGATCTCGGCGACGCTCGGCAAGCAGGCCCTCGACGAGGGACTGCGGGCGGGCGTCGCCGGCGTGATCATCGTCGCCCTCTTCCTGCTCCTCTTCTACCGCTTCCTGGGTCTCGTGGCGAGCATTGCGCTGGGCGCCTACGGGGTGATCTTCTTCGCTCTGATCAAGCTGATCCCGGTCACTCTCACCCTGCCAGGGATCGCCGGGTTGGTGCTCACGATCGGGGTCGCCGCCGACTCCAACATCGTGATCTTCGAGCGCATCAAGGAGGAGGTGCGGGCTGGGCGATCTATGCCCGCGGCGATCGCCGCCGGCTACAGACGCGGCATCGCGACGATCGTCGACGCCAACGTCGTCACCATGCTCACCGCCTTCGTCCTCTTCGTGCTAGCGACGGCGGGGGTCAAGGGCTTCGCGCTGACCCTGGCGCTCGGGACGATCACCTCGCTGCTGACCGCGGTGGTCTTCACCCAGGCGCTGCTGAGCACGATGAGCCACTCGCGCCTGCTGCGCTCGCCCGCGGCGCTCGGCGCCGGCGGTAAGCAGCGGGTCCGCTGGCACTTCGACTTCATGGGAGCGAGCCGTTGGTTCTTCTCGATGTCGGGGACGATCCTGATCGTCGGCTCGATCGCCCTGGCGACCAAGCAGCTCAACCTCGGCATCGACTTCAAGTCCGGGACCCGGGTCGAGGTGAGCCTGCTGCATGCGACCGACGAGAACGGGGTCCGAGACGCGCTGAGAGGGGCGGGGATCTCCAGCGCTGAGGTGCAGCGGGTGAGCAACCCCGGGTTGGGCGACAACGCGTTCCTGATCCAGAGCAAGACCCTGCAGCCGGCGCGCATAAAGACGCTCCAGCGGACGCTGGAGAAGGACTTCGGCATCCGCACGAATGGCTTCGACAGCACCAGCGTCGGCCCGACGTTCGGGACGACGGTGGCGAACAGCGCCCGAAACGCGTTGATCTTCTCGCTGCTGGTGATCTGCGCCTACGTCGCGCTTCGCTTCCAACCGAAGTTCGCCCTGCCAGTCCTGATCGCGCTGTTCCACGACATCCTGATCACGGCAGGGGTCTACGCGCTGACCGGGAGGGAGGTGACCAGCGGTACCGTTGCCGCCTTCCTCACGATCCTCGGGTTCTCGCTCTACGACACGATCATCGTCTTCGACCGAATCCGCGAGAACCTGCCACGGATGCCGCGGGCCGCGTTCTCGCAGATCGTCAACCGCTCGATGAGCGAGGTGCTGACGCGATCGCTGGCGACCAGCTTCTCGACCCTGCTCCCGGTGCTGGCGCTGCTGCTGTTCGGCGGCACGACCCTGAAGGACTTCGCCTTCGCGCTGCTGGTCGGGATCGCCTCCGGTACGTACTCGTCGATCTTCATCGCCTCCCCGGTGCTGAGCGCGTGGAAGGAGCGCGAGCCCGACTTCCGCGCCCGCCGCGAGCGGATCGAGGCGGCGATGGGCACTGTGCCGCCGTTCGCCGAGGAGGCCCCGGTCGCGAAGCTGGACGAGGTAGAGGAGGAGGCCGAGGCGGAGGAAGCGCCGGAGGCGCTCACGCCCGCATCGCAGGCCGCCGGTCGTCGCTCGCAGGCAGAGATCCTGGCCGAGGCGGGCCTCGGTCGCGAGAAGGACGGGGCCGGGGATGGAGTGCCGGACGATCTGTCCGAGGATCAGGTGGTCGGGGCGGGCAGCGACGGTGAAGGGTCGACCGAGCGCGGCCGGCAGGGCGACAAGCGCCGCCGCCAGCGGGGGCGGCGTCGCAAGCACGGAAGGCGTCGGTGAAATAGATGGCCCTGTTGGTCTGGTTCATGACCGGTATCGCGCTCTGGCACTTCACCGTGTTCCTGCCCGATCGCTTCTGGCAGGGAATAGTCGGGGCCTTTCTCGGCGCGGTCGCCGGGGCGATGATCTCGGGCGGGGCGGCCCAGATTGCATCCGGGCGGACGGTCGGCGACACCGACCTGGCCACAGTGCTCTATGCGCTGCCCGGGATCGCGCTCGGCCTGGCGGTTGTCTACGTGATCGGTTTGCGCGAGGAGCGTGCCGCTTAGCTGTGGTTCGCCGCTCGAGCGACTAACAACCAGCAACTAGCGACTAATGAGCGGGGCGATTCCGTCCATCTGCCTGCTTAGCCTCGCAGCGTGGCCGAGTCTGCCCGCACATACGTGACCGAGCCCTATTCCTACGCCGAGGCGCGGGCGCTCGCCGACGAGCTCGGCGTCAGCGACCCGATCGCGGTGACCCTGGTGCGGCGCGGCTACCGGACGGTCGCCGACGCGCGCCGCTTCCTCAATGCCGACGAGACCCACGATCCACTCGAGTTCAGTGGGATGGCCGACGTCGTCGACGTGCTGCTCTCCGCGGCGGGCGCCGGGCGGCGCATCACGGTGCACGGCGACTACGACGTCGATGGCGTCTGCGCGACGGCGATCCTGGTCGCCGCCCTGCGGGACCTCGGCGCGCAGTGCGACTGGTACATCCCCGATCGCCTCGGCGAGGGCTATGGCCTCAGCGTTGCCGGGGTCAGAGGGCTCGCCGCGCGCGGGACCGATGTCCTGCTGACCGCCGACTGTGGAATCACCTGCGCGACGGAGGTGGCGCAGGCCAGGGCGGCGGGGATGGACGTCGTGGTCACCGACCATCACTCGCCTCCCGAGCGGCTGCCCGACTGCCCGATCCTGCATCCTGAGCTCTCGGGCTACCCCTTTGCCGAGCTGTGCGGGACCGGGGTCGCGTACAAGCTGGCGTGCGCGCTGCGAGCGTCTGGCGCCGCATCGGGCGACGAGGCCGATGAGGCGGACCTCGACCTGGTGGCGCTGGCCACCGTGGCCGATGTCGTGCCGCTGGTGGGAGAGAACCGCTCGCTGGTGCGCCGCGGGCTGGCGGTTGCCCGCCGCGCCCGGCGCCCGGGGATGCGGGCGCTGATCGCCGCTTCCGGGTCCGAGGCCGAGCGCCTCGACGAGGGCGATTTCGCCTTTCGCCTCGCCCCGCGCATCAACGCCGCCGGGCGCCTCTATCGCGCCGACGCCGGCGTCGAGCTGTTCCTCACCGACGACCCCGAACGGGCCGAGGAGATCGCATCGGAGCTCGACCGCGTCAACCGAGAGCGCCAGCATGCCGAGCGCGAGGTGGAGGCGGCCGCGGAGGCGGCGCGCCGCGACCTTCCGGACCACCTGCGCGACGCCGCGGCGCTCGTGATCGCCGGCAACGGCTGGCACCCGGGCGTGGTCGGAATCGTCGCCTCGCGGTTGGTCGAGCGCCACTGGCGCCCGGTCATCCTGCTCTCGTTCGACGGCGCTAGCGGGCGCGGCTCGGGTCGCAGCATCACGGGCTTCGACCTGCTGGGCGGATTGGAGGCCTGCTCGGAGCACCTGGTCCGTTTCGGGGGCCACCGGGCGGCCGCCGGCCTCGAGCTTGAGGCCTCCGAGTTCGAGCGCTTTCGAGACGCCTTCATCTCCCACGCGGCCCAGCAGCTCGGTCCCGAGGACCTCACCCGCACCGAGTGCATCGACGCATTGGTCGGCGGCGACGGCCTCGGGCTCGAGCTGGCCGAGGAGCTGGAGCGATTGGGCCCGTTCGGGGCCGGAAACCCGGGCGTCCGGTTGCTGGTTCCCTCGGCGCGGCTCGGCGACGTGACGTCGATGGGAGAGGGAAAGCACTCGCGCTTCAGCCTCCGCAGCGGCGGCGCGCGGGCGCTCGGGGTCGCCTTCGGCCGGTCCTCACTGCCGGTCTCCGAGAAAGAGCCGGTGGATGCCGCCGTACGCCTCGAGGTCAACCAGTGGAACGGCTCGGTGGAGCCGCGGGTGGTCTTGCGCGAGCTCTACGAGTTGCCCGGCGAAGCCGAGGAGCCCCTGCACAGATGCTCCTGCGAGGAGCAGGAGTGGTGGCGCCGTTTCGATGCCGAGCTGACGGCGGCCCTCGACGCCGGGCCCGGGTCGGACCTGGCCGGTGCGGCGCGAGTGGGGAGCGAGCGACAGGCAGTTCGGGGACGTCGGTCAGCCGTGGCGACGATGGCCGAGCTGGTCTCCAGCGGCGAGTCGGTGCTGGCGCTCTGCGCCGATGCCTCGCGGCGGGCCGAGCTTGCGGGCGGGGCGACCGGCCTGGCGCGGTTTGGCGGCGGCGCGGCGTCGATCGCCTGCGGGCGCTGTGGAGCCGACGCGATCGGTGACCTGGGCGCCCGCCGGGAGGCGAGCCTGGCGCTGGCCGACTTCGACGCGCTGGCCCTGGCGCCGCAGATCGCGCTGGGCTTTGACCACGTGGTACTTGTCGATCCGCCGCCATTCCCGCACCTCGCGGCGCTTTGCTCGCGGGGCCCGGGGGACCGGCCTTCGTTCGTGCATTCGGCCTGGGGCGAGCAGGAGCGCGGGTTCGCCCTGCGCGTGCTGGACGACGAGTTGGGCATGCGCCGCCCCCTTCGCGCCGTGTTTCGGGGCCTGCACGGAGCCGAGTCGGCGGAGGGCAGCGAGCTGCGAGAGGCCCTGACCGGCGGCGGCGATCACCCGCATGGCCCGGAGCTGGCGGCGCGCTGCGTGCGTGTGCTGCATGAGCTCGAGTTGATCGTCTGGGACGCAAGGAGCCGCGAACGCAGCCCCAGCGTCGTATCCTCGGAACACACCATTCTGGAGCGCTCGGGTGCATTTCGTGCCTACAGCGCCCGCCTCGAGGAGGGCAAAAAATACCTCGCAAGCCTGAGACAGCCGTAAAGCGCGACGCCGCCGCAAAGGGCGGCAAGCAAGCCCCAGCGGCGCGCTCTTCCACGCAGCCAGCCGATGGCCCCAAGGCCCCGGGCAAGGCGAGCGCAACAAAGAAGCGCCGCGCCGACGGCAAGCCGGCCGCGAAGCGCGCCACCAAGCCGGCTTTGCCGAACGGCGCGCCCGCACCGGAGGACCGGCACGGCCACACCAAGGTGGGTGCCCCCGCGGAGACCGGTCCGGCGGCGCCGGTCGACGACCTGACCCGTGGGCTCAGCGCCGAGCAGCGCGGCCTGCTCGGCGACCTGTTTGCGGTGATCGGCGAGCATGAGGACGAGTCGCTTGCGCCGATCGACCGCGATGCGGTGCAACACGCCTTCGTCTTCGCCTGCGATCGGCACGCCGACCAGATGCGCAAATCGGGCGACGAGTTCATCACCCACCCGGTCGGGGTGGCGCAGATCTGCGCCGGGATGCGGCTCGACTCCGAGACGCTGTGCGCGGCGCTGCTGCACGACACGGTTGAGGACACCAGCGCCAGCCTCGAGGAGATCGACGACGGGTTCGGCACCGAGGTCGCCCAGCTCGTCGACGGCGTCACGAAGCTGACCGGGATCACCTTCGAGAGCCGCGACGAGCGCCAGGCCGAGAACTACCGCAAGATGATGATCGCGGTCGCCACCGACGTCAGGGTGATCCTGATCAAGCTCGCCGACCGGTTGCACAACATGCGAACGCTGTCGGCGCTGTCGAAGCAGAAGCAGATCGCCAAGGCGCGCGAGACGCTGGAGATCTATGCCCCGCTCGCGCACCGCCTCGGCATCCACGCGATCAAGTGGGAGCTCGAGGACCTGGCGTTCGCAACCCTGCACCCCCGCAAGTACGACGAGATCAAGAAGCTGGTCGCCCAGCAGCGATTGGAACGCGAGCGCTACGTCGAGGATGCGGGCAAGTTCCTGTCGGCGGAGCTGGAGAAGGTCGGCATCTCGGCCGAGATTGCAGGCCGCGCCAAGCACTTCTATTCGATCCATACGAAGATGACGCGCAAGGGGCGGGAGTTCAACGAGATCTTCGACCTCACTGCGATGCGGGTGCTCGTCGGTTCTGTCAAGGACTGCTACGGGACGATCGGGGTCATCCACTCGATCTGGAAGCCGCTGCCCGGCCGCTTCAAGGACTTCGTGGCGATGCCGAAGGCGAACATGTACCAGGCGCTGCACACGACGGTGATCGGCCCCGAGGGACGGCCGCTGGAGATCCAGATCCGCACCGAGCAGATGCACCGGATCGCCGAGTACGGGATCGCCACTCACGTCGCCTACAAGGAGGGCAAGTCGACCGCCGACGCCGAGCAGGAGAAGATGGCCTGGCTGCGCCATCTGGTCGAGTCGGAGGGCGAACAGGACCCGGCCGAGTTCCTCGACTCGCTGAAGGTGGACCTGTTCGAGGACGAGGTCTTCGTGTTCACGCCGAAGGGCGAGGTGAAGAATCTCTCCGCCGGCTCGACGCCGCTCGACTTCGCCTACGCGGTGCACACCGACGTCGGCCACCGCTGTGTTGGCGCGAAGGTGAACGATCGTCTCGTGCCGCTGCACTACACGCTGCGCAGCGGCGACATCGTCGAGGTGCTGACCTCCAAGCAGGAGCGCGGCCCCTCGCGGGACTGGCTGAAGCTGGTGCGCACGAGCCGGGCCCGCAACAAGATCCGCGCCTGGTTCAAGCGCGAGCGGCGCGAGGACGCCGAGCGTCACGGGCGCGAACAGCTCCAGCAGGCGCTCCGCAACCGCGGTCTGCCCTCGCAGAAGGTCGCTCCGTCCGACCTGCTCGCCGACGTGATCCGCGAGATGGGCTTCAAGAAGGCCGACGACTTCTACATCGCGCTCGGTGGGGGGAAGGTCTCCTCGCGTACCGTCGCCAACAAGCTGATGCAGCGGCTGAAGGCGGGGGAGTCGGTGGACCAGGAGCAGACCGTCGACGACCTGATCAGCGACCGGGACCACGAGCGGCGTCGCACTGAGGCCTCCAACTACGGGATCCGCGTCAAGGGCATCGAGGACGTCGCCGTGCGGCTCGCCAAATGCTGCCGACCGGTGCCCGGCGATGAGATCGTCGGCTACGTGTCACTGGGGCGCGGGATCACGATCCACCGCGAGGACTGCAAGAACGTCAAGGCACTGCGCAAGGCGCCCGAGCGCTTCGTCGACGTCAGTTGGGACGGCGAGAACGAGGCCTCCTACCGGGTCGAGCTTCAGGTCGACGCCTACGATCGCACCCGTCTGCTCGAGGACCTCTCGCGCACCTTCGCGGAGGCCGGCATCAACATCATCGAGGCCACCTGCACGACCAAGCACCCGATGGTCAAGAACCGCTTCGTGGTCGAGGTCGGGGACACCCAGCAGCTGAAGCAGTGCGTGACCCGGCTGCGCAACCTCGACTCGGTGTTCGACGCTTACCGCGTGACCCCGACCGGCTAGTCGGTGTATGCGGCGACGCTGCGTCGCCGCAGAGCCAATTCAGGCGGCGAAGCCGCCGCAATTAGGCGAGTCCCGCGTCGCGGCGGGCCTCGTCCTGGTCCAGGTAGAAGTCGATCGAGACAATTCGGCCGGACTCGACCCGCACGATCGCCGCCGCTCCTTGGGCCACCTCGGCTCCCGAGCCGTGCATCCGGCATCGCGAGCCGACCAGGGCGAGGACCCTTCCCCCGCCGGCGTCGATCACGTCCTCAGCGGCAATCACATAGCTCTGCCAGGGGCTGAGCCACTCTCGCCATCCAGCGCGCATCCCAGCGATCCCCCGGAACGGTCCGCCCATGGCGCCCACGCCGCCGCCTTGGGGGGCGACGAAGGTGATCTCCGCCTCGGCGTCGATCTGAATCTCCTCTCCAGGCACCGAGTCGAAGCTAGCGCAGATGCCCGGGGATCAAGAGCTAGCCCAGACCTGCGTCGCGGCGCGCCTGTCCCTGGTCGAGGTAGAAGCCGATCTCGACGATCCTGTTCCGCTCCACACGGCAGAGCGCGGCGACCTCCTGCGGAACCTCTGCCTCCGTGCCTCGCATCCGCCCGGTGGCCTGCGCCAGCACCAACACGTCGCCTTGCCCAGAGTCGGGCACGTCCTCCATCACGACGTGGAACTCGTCCCAGGGCTTCAACCACTCGCGCCACCCCTCTCTGAGGCCCTCGATGCCCTCGAACGCCTGCTCCATGACCGTCACGCCACCGGCCCGCGGGGTGACGAACCTGACCTTGACGTCGGGGCTGAATCGAGCCGCATTGCGGGCCCAAACGCCGTCGTCCTCGATCATCGCCCGCATCTCGACGTGCCCGACTTCTTGGAGGGCTGCCGCAAAGACGCCGATGACCAGCTCTACGTCCTCCTGTGACATCGAAACGAACCTAGCTCAGGTCGCGCAGCGCCGCGCGGATCGCGTCGCGCGCCGCGTCGCGCTGTTCGTCGGACTCGTACTTGTGGCGCGGCCAGAAGAAGCCCCGAAGGCCGTCCTTGGGTTTGCGCGGCACGACGTGGACGTGCAGGTGGGGGACGCTCTGGCTGACCACGTTGTTCATCGCCACGAAGCTGCCCGGCTTGCCCATCGCATCCGGTATCGCCCGCGCGAGCAGTTGGACGGTGGCGAAGAAGGGCTCCAGCAGCTCCTGCGGCAGGTCGGCGAGCGTCTCGTGATGCTGGCGGGGGATCAGCAGGCAGTGGCCGGGGAACAGCGGCCGGTGGTCAAGGAAGGCGACGGCGTGAGGCTCGTCCAGCACCACGGAGGCGGCGTCCTCGGTGCCGGCGGCGATGCGGCAGAAGGCGCAGTCTTCAGGCAACGACAGTCAGCGCCCCGGGCTCGACCCGAAGCTCGGCCCGGGACTGCTGGCCGATGTAGTCGCCGTCGACCTGGAGCGGGAATGGCCGCGGCGCGCCGTGGGAGTCGACCGAGGCCGAGCTGACATTCGCTTCGCGCAGGTCGTCGAAGTGCTCGATCTGACGGTGATTGGCGGCGCTGAGCCCTTCGCTGAGCAGGCGCGTGATCAAAGTCGGGGTATCGCGCTGCGCGGCGCGTTTCAGCACCGCGAGCGAGAGGGTGCCATCGTCGAGCGTGACCCCCTCGCAGACCCTGATTGGCCGCGATGCGAAGTAGGTATAGGGGTCGGAGTTCTGAACCAGGGCGGTGATGCCCTCGACTTCGTGACCCGCGGCTTCGACCCGCATGACGACGGGATTCCGCAGGTAGTGGAGGTAGAAGCTCGAGAGTGCCGCCCACGTGTAGTAGTAGGGCCCGGCCTTGGCCTTCATGCCGGGGCGCGCGTCGACTCGCTCGGTGACGCTGGCGTCGAGCCCCATGCCGCAGGAGAAGACGAAGCGGCGGCCGTTCACGTTGCCGAGGTCGATGCGCCGTGGTCGGAAGTCGTCGGCCAGCCCGAGCAGGTGCTCGGTGGCGTCGACGACGTCGTTGGGGATGCCTAGTGTGCGGGCGACGACGTTGGTCGAGCCGCCCGGGAGCACCGAGACCGGGACGTCGGTCCCGACCAGGCCGTTGGCGACCTCGTTCAGGGTGCCGTCGCCCCCGAAGGCGACGACGATGTCATAGCCGCCATCGCAGGCCTCGCGGCCGATCTCGGTGGCGTGGTTCTGAGCCTCGGTGGAGACCGCCTCGACGTCGTAGCGGCCCTGGAGCGCGTAGACGACGAGGTTCTTGAGCCGGTCGGAGACCGTCGTCGCGTAGGGGTTGACGATGATCAGCATTCGCTTCTTCGCAGAACCGGGGCTGGGGCGCAGGGGGGAGCTGGCCGGCTTGGTCTCGCTCGGAGGCGCCTCGGGAGCCGCGGTGGTTGGTACGGAGGCCACGATCTTGAGCCTAGCCCTCGCCGGCGACTGCGTCACTGGCGTCGCCGATCGCCTCGTAGCGGACGACCTCTCCGTCCTCGACCTCACGCACCCGTCCCTCGTTGACCAGCAGGTCGAGGTGGCCGATCACCTCCGAGAGGGTGAGGAACGCCTGGGTGACCGCGACGTTGCCCCACAGCGCCTGCGCCAGGTCGTAGCCCGTCCGCGGTTGCTCGGCGACCAGGCCGTAGAGCTTCTCGGCCCGCCGTTCATGCAGGGCAAGGCGGTCGGTGATCAGCGAGACGTGATCGGTGATCGGCTCGCCGTGACCGGAGAGCACGATCTCGGCTGGCATCTCCCGGGTCTTTTTGAGCGAGTCGATGTAGGCGACCAGCGCCTGGGTACGTTCGGCGGAGTCATCGAGCGGGCGGCTGATCAGGGGATTGGAGGAGATGTGGGCGATCAGATGATCGGCGGCGATCAGGATGCGGCGGTCCGGGTCCCAGAACACGGTGTCGGAGGGGCTGTGCCCCGGGCGGTGAAACACCTGCAGCGCCCGGTCGCGCAGCTTTAGGTCCTCGCCGTCGTGCAGCGGCCGGGTGACGTTTGCCTTCGCGCCCCATCCACGGAAGCTCCGCGAGACGCTCTGAAGCGCGTAGACGACGTTTTCGGGAATCCCGTGACGTCGCATCAGCTGCGCGGCGGCCTCGTCCTCGCGCTCGGCGTCCTCGCCGAAGTTGGCCAGCCGCCGGACCGCTACGTCGATCGCAGCCACCTCGGCGCCGGAGTGCTCGACGATGATCTCGACCAGGCCGAGGTGGTCGATGTGCTGGTGGGTGAGGATCACCAGCTCCAGATCGGCGATCGAGTGGCCGTGGTCGGCGAGCTGGCGCTGAAGCTCGTCCAGCGCCTTGCCCGAGTTGGGCCCGGTGTCGACCAGGGTCAGCGGCTTGTCCTCGATCAGGTAGCAGTTGACGCGACCGACGGCGAACGGCGTGGGAATGCGCAGCTGGTGAATTCCGGCATCGCGCGCCCGATCCAGCGCTTGCTCTGGTGTCAGCTGCCCCTCGTTCATCACCCGAGTGACGAATGACGAATGACGAATGACATCACGCCCGAATCAACCCCAGCGCTTCATCCCGCTTTTTCTCCATGTCTTCCCGCGAGATGAGCGACTCCAAATTCAGCCGCAGCAATGGCTCTGTGTTGGAGGGGCGGACGTTGAAGTGCCAATCCGGGTAGTCGACCGAGACGCCGTCCAGCCGCGTGACCTCGCCGTCGGAGTAGCGCTCGGCGATCTCCTCCATCTTGGATTGCTGGTCGGCGACCTCGGAGTTGATCTCGCCGGAGATGAAGTAGCGGGAGCGAAACTCGGCCATCAGCTCCGATAACCCGCGGCCGTCGACCGAGAGCAGCTCGAGCATCAGAAGCGCCGGGATCGTGCCCGAGTCGGCGCACCAGAACTCGCGGAAGTAGTAGTGGCCTGAGACCTCGCCGCCGAACGCGGCCTTCTCCTCACGCATCCCGGCCTTGAAGAAGGCGTGACCGACCCGGCTCAGCGCCGAGCGCCCGCCCGCCGCGGCGACGGTGTCGGGCACCGCCCGGCTGGAGCGAGGGTCGTAGAGGATCGTCGCGCCCGACTCCTTGCTCAGCGCGGCGCGCGCAAGCAGCGCGCAGACGAAGTCGCCGTCGCAGAACACGCCATCGGCGTCGATGAAGAAGCAGCGGTCCGCGTCCCCGTCCCAGGCGATGCCGAGGTCGGCGCTGTCGCTGCGCACCCGCTCGATGATCATCCGGCGGTTCTTCTCCAGCAGCGGATTTGGCTCGTGGTCGGGGAACTCGCCGTCGGGCTCGAAGTACAGCGGCACCAGGTCGAGCCCCAGTCGCTCCAGGATCGGGCCGACCATCGGTCCCGCCATGCCGTTTGCGCCATCGACGACCACGCGCATCGGCTTCACGGTCCCCGGGTCGATGAAGGCCGCGGCCCGCTTGCGGTACTCGTCCCAGATGTCCACCTCTTCGAACGAGCCGCCCCCTGGCGCCGGGCCAAGGCCGACCTCGATCTCGCGCTGAACGTCGCCGATGCCGGCGTCGCCGGACAGCGCCAGCGCGCCCTCGCGGACCAGCTTCACGCCGGTGTAGGGCTTCGGGTTGTGCGACGCGGTGACCATCGCGCCGCCGTCGAGGTCGCGCGAGCCGACCAGTTCGTACAGCATCTCGGTGGCGATCATCCCTGCGTCGAGCACGCTCACACCCTCGAAGATCAGACCGTCTCGCAGCTCCTCGGCCATCCGCGGCGAGGTCAGCCGCATGTCGCGGCCGAGCCCGACCCGCAGCTCGGAGGGCGGCTTGTCGCGCAGCCTCCCCAGCACCCGCGCGAACGCCCTGCCGATCGCGTGAGCGGTGGTCTCGTCCATCTCGGTGCCGTAGAGGCCGCGGATGTCGTAGGCCTTGAAGATCCCCGCCGGGGCGAGGACCTCTTGCTCAGTCAAAGCCGCCTCGGAGCGCCTCGTAGCTCTGCTGGGGTGTCTGCGGCATCACCCGGGTGTCGGCGAGCACCGGCATGAAGTTCGTGTCGCCGCCCCAGCGCGGCACCACGTGCATGTGAATGTGGTTCTCGAACCCAGCCCCGGCGATCCGCCCCTGGTTGAAACCGACGTTGTAGCCGTGGGGGGCATAGACCTCCTCCAGCCGCCGCATCGCTGCCTGCGCGAGGGCCATCATCTCGGCGACCGTGTCGGCGTCGAGGTCCTGAAGTGCCGCGGTGTGCTCGAAAGGGGCCACCATCAGGTGGCCGTTTGTGTACGGGAAGAGGTTGAGGATCACGAAGCAGCGCTCGCCGCGGTGGACGATCAGGTTCGCCTCGTCATCGTCGGCAGCCGGTTTGGCGCAGAAGATGCACTCGTCCTCGTTGTCCTTGGCGGCGTCCGTCACGTACTCGAGGCGCCAGGGCGCCCAGATGCGGTAGTTGGCCACAGGGGGCTGATCCTAGAGCGGCGGCTGCGGCGCCGTTCGCTAAAGCCAGCCGCGGCGGCGGAAGAAGGCCAGCATGCCGGCGAGCACCACCACCATGACCGCCACGATGATCCAGAAGTTCATCGTCGATGCGTGGCTCGGATCGCCTCCGCCGGGCAGCCCAACGTTCATGCCCCAGATGCTTGCGACCAGGGTGAGCGGCAGGAAGACGATGCTGAACACGGTCAGGATGCGCAGGATGTCGTTGAACCGGTGCGAGATCACCGACTCGTTGGTCTCCTCGAGTGCTTCGACGACCTCCTTGTAGTTCTCCAGCATGTCCCAGATCCGCTCGTGGGCGTCGACGATGTCGTCGAAGTAGATCTCCAGGTCGAGGTCGGGGGCAAGGTAGCGCTGTTTGACTGACTCCAGATCGCGCAGGACCGGGCGCTGCGGGCGAATCACCTTGCGGAAGTTGATGATCTCCTGCTTCGCGTTGGAGATCTCGCGCACGATTTCCTCCGAACGCCCCTCGAAGATCTCCTCCTCAAGCGCGTCGAGCTTGTTTCCGATCTTGCGCAGCATCGGGAAGCAGTAATCGAAGCTGTCGTCGACGATTCGGTACAGCAGATAGCCAGATCCGCGCGAGAACAGCTGCTCGCGCAACTCCTCCTTGGAGCGGCAGCGCTCGAACAGGTACTCGACCGGCTGAAGGGGCTGGTTGGGGAGCGTGATCAGAAAGCCGGGCCCGACGAAGAGGTCGAGCTCACCAGTTCCCAGCCGCCCTACCGAGGGGTCGAAGATCGGGAAGTGAAGGACGATGAACAGGTAGTCCTCGTACTTGTCGATCTTCGGTCGCTGGTTGCGCGATAGCACGTCCTCCAGGTCGAGGGCGTGAAAGTCGAAATGCTCCTCGAGCCAGGCACGCTCGGGGCCGCGGGGGTCCTCGATGTTGACCCAGCGCAGGCCCTCGGCGTCGATCTGCTCGATGTTGGGGCTGCGGCGCTCAGGCTGCGCGGCGGAGACGAGCCCCGACTGCGCGCGTGCGCGCCTCAGCCTTGGCTTCGGGAGGTTCGGCATCGGCTTGGCTCATCTTCTCGTCCGCGGTGGTCATAACCGTTGCCACTAGGTTAATGGGCTGACGCCTCGATCAGGCACGAACCCGACCATGGAGGAGTGATGGACCTTCGCCAGATACAGAAGCCGCTGAAGGAGCGCTACCGGCAGGACCCGGATGCATCGAAGATCACGCTGCACGCCGACGGCTCCGGGGGCGAGGACGCGATGAGTTGCTCGGTGGATCTGGGGCGCGCGATCCAGGCGGCCGAGGCCCACACCGGGGTAGGTGGGGCCGGGACGGCCGCCTGCTCAGGCGACCTTCTTCTCGGTGCCCTCGCAGCCTGCGCTCAGCTCACCTGTCAGATGGTCGCCACGGCCACCGGCATCGATGCGACTCGGATCGAAGCCAAGGTTGAGGGTGATCTCGACCTGCGCGGAACGCTCGGTGTCGACAAGCACGTGCCAGCCGGATTCACCGACATCCGGCTGCGATTCGAGATCGACGCGCCGGGTGCGACGCCCGAGGACCTCGAGGGGCTGTTGGCGCGAACCGAGCGCTATTGCACGGTGCTTCAGACGCTGCGCCAACCCCCGGATGTCGAGGTCGACGTGTCGCACAACATGCAGGGCTGATCCGAGACCGCTGGTATAGTCCGCCGCACACATCGAGAGGAGTGGAGGGACTGGCCCGTCGAAGCTCCGGCAACCCCCCCGCATATGGGGACGGTGCCAAATCCAGCAGGCACAGGACAGGCCTGGGAGATGTGGAAGTCCGATCCGGACCTCTGCTCTCACACCCAGGCAGAGGTCTTTTTTGATCGGATGACAGTTCAAGAGCTGAAATGCAAGGAGTGCGGTGCGGGCTATCCCCTCGATGCCCGCTTCGTGTGTGAAAACTGCTTCGGCCCGCTCGAGGTCTCCTATGACTTCTCCGGCCTCGACCCGGCGGAGGCAAAGCGAAAGATTCAGGCCGGGTCGCGCGGCATCTGGCGCTACTCGGACTTCCTGCCCTTCGAAACCCGCCCCAGCGATCCGCTGGAGCCCGGGCTGACGCCGCTGATCCGCGCCGATCGGTTGGCCGAGCGCCTCGGGGTCGACGCCGAGATCTGGATCAAGAACGACGCCGCCAACCCGACCCACTCGTTCAAGGACCGGGTCGTGGCGGTCGCCCTCGCGAAGGCCCGCGAGCTCGGCTTCGACACCGTCGCTTGCGCGTCGACCGGAAACCTCGCCAACGCGGTCGCCGCGCACGCAGCGGCCGCCGGTCTCGATTCCTACGTCTTCGTTCCCTTCGATCTCGAGGAGCAGAAGCTGCTTGCCACCGCCGTCTACGGCACCAACCTGGTCGGCGTGCGCGGCACCTATGACAACGTCAACCGGCTCTGCACCCAGCTGGCCGAGACGCGTCCCTGGGCCTTCGTCAACGTCAATCTGCGCCCCTACTACTCGGAGGGCTCCAAGACCCTCGCCTTCGAGACCGTCGAGCAGCTCGGTTGGGAGCTCCCCAGCCGTGTGGTCTGTCCGGTCGCCTCGGGTTCGCTGTTCACGAAGATCGCCAGGGGACTACGGCAGTGGCTCGACGTTGGCCTCGTCGAGGGCTCGCTGCCGACCTTCAACGGCGCCCAGGCGCAGGGCTGTAACCCCGTGGCCACCGCGTTCGAGGAGGGCTCGGAGATCTGCAAGCCCCAGAAGCCGGACACGATCGCCAAGAGCCTTGCGATCGGCGACCCAGCCGACGGCGTCTACGCCCTGGAGCTGGCGCGCCAAAGCGGTGGCGCAGTGGACGCGGTCTCAGACGACGAGATCCGCGACGGCATCCGTTTGCTGGCCGAGACCACGGGAATATTCACCGAGACGGCCGGAGGAGTGACGATGGCGGTGCTCGCCAAGCTCGCAGCGCGGGGCGAGATCGGCGACGGTGAACGGGTCGTCATCTACATCACCGGCGAGGGCTTGAAGACGCTCGACGCCACCCGCGACAGGTTCGCGATGTACGAGATCGATCCCGATCCGGCGAGCTTTGAGTCGGAGGTGAAGGAGGAGGTCAGCGTCTAGGGCGATGGGGGTGACGGTGAAGATCCCATCCCAGCTTCGCGCCGTGACCGACGGTGAGGCCGAGCTGATGGTCGAAGGCTCGACGGTGGGGGAAGCCCTGGACGCGGTCTTCGCCCAGCACGACGGGTTGCGCGACCGCATCACCCAGGACGGCGACCTGCGTCGTTTCGTCAACGTCTACGTGTCCGGGGAGGACATCCGCTTTCAGGACGGCCTTGCGACCCCGATCTCAGAGGGGGACGAGGTCACCATCCTGCCCGCCGTCGCTGGCGGCTAGAGAGGAGACGTGCTCGACCACGTCGTGATCGTCAGCAGCGACCTCGAGAAGTCGCGGAGCTTCTACGCGGAGGCCCTGGCGCCGCTCGGATACGAAGAGCTGATGTCGTTTCCCAGCGGCGTCGGCTTCGGGATGAGGGGCAAACCGGACTTCTGGCTGCGCGAGGGATCCCCCGGCGAGCCCGTGCACGTGGCGTTTGCCGCCGACCGGCCGACGGTCGACGCTTTCCACGAGGCGGCACTAGCGGCGGGAGGTCGCGACAACGGGGGGCCGGGCGTGCGCGAGATCTACCACCCGCACTACTACGGCGCCTTCGTGCTCGACCACGGCGCCTTCGTGCTCGACCCGGATGGCCACAACATCGAGGTCGTCTGCCACCAGCCGAGCGACTGAGGCGCTCGCCTCGAGGAGGAAGCATGAAAGCCGTGGTGATGCACAAGACCGGAGATCCCGATGTCCTGCGCCTGGAGGAGGTGGAGCAGCCCGAGCCGAACGACGGAGAGGTCCTGATAAGGGTCCACGCCGCTTCGGTGAACCCGATCGATTGGAAACAGCGGCGCGGATTGGTCGAGATATCGCTGCCTGCCGTGCTCGGCAACGATGTATCAGGGACTGTGGAGGTGTCGCGCGCCCCGGGTTTCGCCGAGGGCGACGAGGTTTTCGGGATGGCACCCAGTGGCGGCTATGCGGAGTTTGCGACCGCGCCTGCCGCCGTTATCGCGAAGAAGCCCGCGGCCGTTAGCCACGAGCAGGCCGCCGCGATACCGGTGGCGGGGCTGACGGCGTGGCAGGCGTTGTTTGATCGCGGCGGGCTCGAATCGGGGCAAACGGCGCTGATCGCGGGCGCCGCAGGTGGCGTCGGGCACTTCGCGGTGCAGTTTGCAAAGCATTTGGGCGCTCGAGTGGTTGGCACCGGCTCATCGCGCAACGCGACTTCGTGCTCGGCTTGGGCGCCGACGAGTACGTCGACTACACCGAGCAAGACGTTGCCGAGGGGGTGTCAGGCGTCGATGTTGCGTTCGACACCGTGGGAGGGGAGACGACGGAGTCGCTTGTCCCCGCCCTGCGCGAGGGTGGAATCCTCGTCACTATCGCGGCGGCTCCACCTGAGGACGCCGCCCGAGAGCGCGGGGCGCGTGCCGAGCTGCTCGTGATGAGCCCGAACTCCGATCAGCTGGCTCGTATCGCCGAACTGGTCGCGGCCGGCGAGGTGCGTGTGGAGCTGGCTGCGGTGCTTCCGCTCAACGACGTCCAGAGTGCCCACGAGCTGAGTGAATCAGGCCACACGCGCGGGAAGATCGTTTTGACCCTCGCTACCTAGCGGCTCTCCGGCGCCCAGCGGGGAGGAATAATCCCCGCGATGGACGGGATCGACACGGTCGCGATCCTCTGCGGGGGGCGCGGCACGAGACTGCGGGAGAAGACCGAATCAATGCCCAAGGCATTGGTCGAGATCGGCGGCCGGCCGATCCTCTGGCACGTGATGCAGATCTACGCCGCTCAGGGCTGCCGTCGATTCATGCTCTGCACCGGATACCTGGGTGAGCAGGTGAAGGAGTTCGCCGGCGCCGAGACCTGGCCGGCAGGAGTCGAGGTGGAGTGCGTGGACACCGGGCTCGACACCCCGACCGGCGGCCGGCTGAAGCTGGCCGCGGGGGCGATCGGCCCCGGCACATTCTTCGCTACCTACGCCGACGGGGTCGCCGACATCGACCTACGTGCGCTTGCCGGCTTTCACCGCGACCATGGCGACCTTGCGACGATCACGGTCGTTCGTCCCAACATTCAGTTCGGAATCGCGGAGCTGGATGGTGACGCTCGGGTCAGCGGCTTCATCGAAAAGCCCCGCTCCGAGCAATGGATCAACGGCGGCTTCTTCTGCTTCGAGCCGGCGGCGCTCGACTACATTGCCGAGGACAGCGTCCTCGAGCGCGAGCCGCTGGAGCGGCTGGCGAAGGAGGGCCGCCTGCACGGCTTCCGCCACGAAGGGTTCTGGGACTGCATGGACACCTACAAGGACGCGGTGATGCTCAACGACCTCTGGAGCGAGGGCGGCGCGCCGTGGAAGGTCTGGGACTAGCGCCTTGAGCGCTCTGGTAACCGGTGGCCACGGGTTCGCCGGCTCCTGGCTGGTCAGGGCGCTGCTGGAGGACGGCGAGCAGGTTCGGGTGCTCGACCGGCCAGAGCCGCGCCTCACCGACGTCGGAACGCCGCGACCCTCGGCCCTGGCGCTGCACGGGATCGATGGCGAAGTGGAGATGTTCGAGGCCGACCTACGTGACGCGGATTCGATCTCGGGGGCGGTGAATGGCACCGACGCCGTCTTTCACCTCGCCGCCCAGACGATCGTCGGCAACGCCGCCGCCGACCCGCGCGAAGCGTACGAAGTCAATGTGCTCGGGACTCGCAATGTGATGGAGGCATGCCGCGACCACGAGGTGGGGCGGGTCGTGTTCGCCTCCTCCGACAAGGCTTATGGCACCAGCGATGAGCTTCCCTACCGCGAGGACTTCCCGCTGCGTGCGGTACATGCCTATGACGCGAGCAAGGCGGCCGCCGACATCCTTGCCCGCACCTATTGGCGCAGCCATCAGATCCCGGTGGCGGTGACCCGTTTCGCCAACCTCTATGGGGGCGGCGACCTCAACTTCTCGCGCCTGGTGCCGGAGGCGGTGAGCGCGGTGCTCGACGGCCGCCGCCCGGTGATCCGCTCCGACGGCACGCCGCAGCGCGACTTTCTCTACGTCGAGGACGCGGCGCGCGCCTACCTGGCGATCGCCGACGCCCTCGACGGCGATGCGGCGCGGGGTGAGGCCTTCAACGCCGGGGGTGGGGAGCCGCATGCGGTTGCCGACGTCTTGCGCCTGATCGCCGAGCTCGCGGAAACCGATCTGCAGCCCGACATCCGCGGGACCGGCAACCCGGAAGGTGAGATCGACCGCCAGTACGTGGACAGCACCAAGCTGAGTGAGATGACCGGCTGGGGGCCGCAGGTCGACCTGCGGGAGGGCCTGGGTCGTACGATCGAGTGGTACCGCGAGCATCCCGAAGTTCGGGCGCCCGCGGGTTAGCTACGGGGAGCACCACTGGACCCATGTGCGGACGCTTCACAGTCACCACCAAGGACACCAAGAAGGTCGCCGACCGCTTCGAGGTCGAGCTTGAGAAGGCGCTCGGCTCCAGCGCGTTGGAGTCGGCGGGTGGGCGCTACAACGTCGCGCCGACCCAGGAGGTGCTCACGGTCCGCTCGTGGCCCGAGGAAGAAGACGCGGCGCGGGGCGAGCGCGAGGCCCGTCTAATGCGCTGGGGGCTGGTGCCGCGCTGGGCCGATGACCTCAAGGTCGGCTACCGGATGATCAACGCCAAGTCTGAGCGACTGCTGGAGAGCCGCGCCTACAAGCCCCTGGTCGGCAAGTTTCGCCACCGCTGCCTGATCGTCGCCGACGGCTTCTATGAGTGGCTGAAGTCCGAGGACCCGAAGCAGCCCCGCCAGCCGTTCCGGTTCACCGTCGACGGTGGCGAGCCGTTTGCCTTCGCCGGAATCTGCACCCGCAAGGAGTGGGAGGACGACTGGCTCTACAGCTGCACGATCATCACCACGACCCCGAACGAAGTGGTGGCGCCGGTGCACGACCGGATGCCGGTGATCCTGTCCGGTCCGGAGGCCGAGGCGGCGTGGCTGAGCACGGAGCTGAATTCCGAGGACGCGGTCGCGATGTGCGTGCCTCTGGCCGCCGAGCGAATGAAGAGCGCGCCCGCCAACCCGAAGCTGAACAAGGTCGGCAAGGGAATCGAGGGACCGGAGCTGCTGGTGGTTCCGGCCTGACTAGCGTGAGTAAGGCCGAGACTCAGCGGATTGCCTCGAGCTCGACCTTCGAGCAGGCCTTCGGGTTCAGCCGCGCCGTTCGCGTCGGCCGGCGGGTGATCGTCTCGGGCACGGCGCCGATCTGGCCGGATGGTTCTTGCGATCCTGCCCCCGCCGCGCAGGCGCATCGCTGCCTGGAGATCATCGGCGAGGCCCTGCGCGAGGCTGGGTCGGACCTCGAACATGTTGTGCGGACGCGGATGTTCATCCTCGATGCCGGCGATTCGGACGCGGTCGGGGCGGCGCACGGAGAAGTTTTCGGCCAGGCCCGGCCGGCGGCGACGATGGTTGTCGTCGCCGGGCTGCTCGACCCGCGCTGGAAGGTCGAGATAGAGGCTGAGGCGGAGCTGCCCGAGTAGCCTCATTCCGTGGACCTGGACCGCGCCCGGGATTTCATGCGGGAGAACCGTCGCGCGGTGCTGGCGACCCGCAGGCGCGACGGGACGGTGCAGATGAGCCCCGTGATCGCCAACGTGGACGGCGAGGGGCGGGCGATCATCTCGAGCCGCGAGACCGCGATCAAGGTCAAGAACCTACGCCGCGACCCCTACGCGCAGCTCTGCGTGTTCGCCGAGCAGTGGCCGGGCCCGTGGATCGGCGTCGACGGGGTGGCGGAGATCCTCTCGCTGCCCGAAGCGATGGAACCGCTGATCGACTACTACAAGCGCTTCCCGGGCGAGAACCCCGACTGGGACGACTACCGCGAGCGGATGCAGCGTGAGAAGCGGGTGTTGATCCGGATCGAGCTGGAGCGCGCGGGTCCCGACCGCCAGGGTTGAGCCTGCGAGGCCGGCCTAGCCTGCTTCGGCCTCGGTCTTCAGGCCCTCGGCGGCGCTCTTGGTCAGAAACTCCTTCACCTTCGCCTCGACCGGACCGCGCAGCAGCAGGCCGAGCATCCGGCCGGGGTCGCCCCGAAGCCCGTAGGTGGCGCGACTGCGGCCTCCGTCCAGTTCCTCGAAGTCCCAGGAGCCCGTCAGCCACTTGACCTCGCCCTTCTCCTGCTCCCAGGTGATCGCGCCCGGAGGGTCGTAGCTGAACCGGAGCTCGGAGTCGACCTTCTTGACCTTCGCGTCGGACTTCGTATAGACCAGGGCCGCCCGCCCCTGATCGTCGCGCTCGATCACCTCGACCTCTTCCAGCGTGCCCTGCCACCCCGGCGCATTCTCGACGTCTGCCGCGATCTCATAGCAGCGCTCGCGCGGCGCGTCGATCTCGACCGTCCAACTGGCTTCGAGGATGCCCATCGGCGCGAGCCTACCGTGGCGCATGCCAGGGGACACGGTGGCAGCCGCTTCCCTGAGAGAGGCCGTACCGGGCAGGCGGCGAGCGAGCGCGCCCGACAGGATTCGAACCTGTGACCTTTCGCTCCGGAGGCGAACGCTCTATCCAGCTGAGCTACGGGCGCAGATGAGAAGCTGAGTCTAGAGGCGAGCCAGGCACCGCATGGCGCTGCCCGCACGCTTGCCACGGCGCATCTACGCTTGCACAATGGACCTCTCCGTCGCCTTCCTCGGCACCGGTGGATCGGTGCCAACGGCGCGCCGCGCCACCGCCTGCGTGCTCGTGATGCGGGGCGGCGACCGGATCATGTTCGACTGCGGCGAGGGCTCGCAGCGCCAGATGCACCGTTCGCTGGGACTCGTGGCGCTGGATGAGATCTACATCACGCACCTGCACGCCGACCACTACCTGGGGTTGCCCGGCCTGCTGAAGACCTACGACCTCCAGAGCCGCGAGGTGCCGTTGAAGATCTACGGCCCGCCGGGGATGCGGGAGCTGTTCGGGGCGCTGCGGCGGGTGATCGGCAAGACCCGCTACGAGGTCGAGGTGAACGACCTGGCTCCCGAGCAGGCCGTCGAGCACGGCGATTACGAGGTGCGGGCCTTTCCGGTCGAGCACCGGATGACCGCCTTCGGCTACCGCCTAGGCGAGCAGGAGCGGCGCGGCCGCTTCGACAAGCAGGCCGCCGAGCGGCTCGGAATCCCCGAGGGCCCGGCGTTCAGCGCCCTGGAGCGCGGCGAGGAAGTGCAGGGCGCCGACGGCGTCGTACGCGCCGAGGACGTGATGGGGGAGCCCCGACCAGGTCGCACAATTGTGGTCACCGGCGACACGGCGCCCTGCTTGGCCACTGCCGAGGCGGCGAAGGGCGCCGAGCTGCTCGTCCACGACGGCAGCTTCGCCGAGGAGGAGGCCCAGCGCGCCGCGGAGACTGGGCACTCGACCGCCGGCCAGGCGGCGGCGCTGGCCCGCGAGGCCGAGGTGCAGATGCTCGCCCTGGTCCACGTCTCCTCGCGTTACAACGTCGGCCAGGTGCTCGAGGAGGCCCGGGCGGTGTTCGAGCCGACGATCGCGCCGCGCGACTTCGACCTGGTCGAGATCCCCTTCCCGGAGCGCGGCGAGCCGCTGCTGGTCCCCAACGGCGCGCGCGAGCGCCGCGAGGCGCCGCAGGCCGATTCGGCCGAGGCCGTTCAGCCGTCGGACTGACCCGCCAGCCGCGCGACCGCCGCGGCAACCGCCGGCGCCTGGTCTTCCTGCAGGAAGTGCTTCGCCGGCAGCAGCGTCGCGTGATCGAGTTTCAACGCCCGTTTGACGGCCTCCATCCGGTTCAGCCGCAGCGCGGGATCGTCCCGGCCCCAGACGACCTGGGCGGGATAGTCGCGCTTCGCCAGCCCCTCCCAAAGGAATCGCTGCTGCGCCTCGGCCGATTCGAAGCTGCGCATGATCCGCAGGAATGCCGCGCCCCCGTCGTCGCGAAGCAGCAGGGCGTGGTACGCGTTGACCTCTGCCGCCGCGACCGCGCTGCGGTCCTTGATGCCCCTGCCGGTAGAAGAGCTGGCTGAAGACGAAGCGTGGCCCGCGCAGTGCAACCTCGCCCAGGCCCCTCACGGAGAACGCGTACATCGTCCACACGGGCCGGAAGCCGGCGATGTCGAGGACCGTGTTGAGGGCGGTCAGGGAAAGCACTCGATCCGGATTGCGGACTGCCCAGGTGCAGCCGATCGGGCCGCCGAGATCGTGGACGACCAAATGACAGCGCTCGATCCCGAGGGCGTCGACGGCCTCTTCGAGCCAGTCCGCGAGGCCGCTCCAGCTGTAGTCGAAGTCCTGCGGGCGCTCGGCGAGGCCGAGGCCCGGAAAATCGACCGCGATCGCGCGCAGTCCCGCCTCGGCGAGCGGCGGGATCACCTTGCGATAAAGGAAGGAGCTCGCCGGGACCCCGTGCAGGAGCAGGACCGCTGGGCCGTCGCCTTGCTCACGGACGAAGCTGCGCACTCCGGCCGCCTCGAATTCGCGCCCGGCGGCGCGGTGCTGCTCTATGACCTGATCGACGCTGTCTGTCAAGACAGCCGAACATTAAGCGCCCACTTTGGGCTCCGCATCGCGGCGTAGTCGGGCTGATCCGCCTTCTGCCCTGGTACTCTCGCCGCGTCGGTTCCTTTAACCAGGTCCTGAGAGGCCAGGAAGGGGCGAGTTTTGAACGAGAAGATCGTGCTCGAGCACGACGAGCTGCGGCGCACGCTGGTCCGCATCTCGCACGAGATCTCTGAAAAGAACCCGGGTCCCGAGGGCCTCGCCCTGGTCGGCATCCACACCCGCGGCGCGCTGCTGGCCCAACGCCTGCACGCCCTGGTCGGCGAGCAGACCGGCTCCGAGGTGCCGCTGGGTGACATCGACATCTCCTTCTACCGCGACGACGTCGGCGATCGCGGCCCCGACGCCCAACCCCAGGTGCACGCATCGCACCTCGACTTCGACCTCTCCGGGCGCACGGTCGTCCTCGTCGACGACGTGCTGTTCACCGGCCGCACCGTGCGCGCCGCGATTGATGCCCTGTTCGACTACGGGCGCCCAGAGCGGGTGCAGCTCGCGGTGCTTTGCGACCGCGGCCATCGCGAGCTGCCGATTCGCCCGGACTACGTTGGCAAGAACCTGCCGACCGCCCGCGAGGAGAGGGTCAACGTGCGGCTCGAGGAGTCCGACGGCGTCGACGAGGTGACGATCGCAAGCAACGGAGACCCCGCCGGCGCTCTTGCCGGCGAGGACGACACGGAATCGGAGGATCGCCCATGAAGCACCTGCTGTCGATCGAGACGCTGAGCCGGGACGAGATGGAGGCGGTCCTCGAGCGGGCTGCGAGCTTCGCCGAGGTGGGCAGGCGCGACATCAAGAAGGTCCCGACCCTGCGCGGCCGCACCGTCGTCAACCTCTTCTTCGAGTCCAGCACCCGCACCAGCTCTTCCTTCGAGCTGGCCGCAAAGCGGCTTTCCGCCGACGTGGTCTCGATCAAGGCGGCGGGCTCGGCGGTCGACAAGGGCGAGTCGCTGAAGGACACGATCGCGACCCTCTCGGCCTACGACCCCGCCGCGATCGTGATCCGCTCGCCGCACGCCGGCGCAGCCGACCTCGTCGCGCGCTGGACCGACGCCTCGGTGATCAACGCCGGCGACGGAAAGCACGAGCACCCCAGCCAGGCCCTGCTCGACCTCTACACGCTGCGCCGCCACCTCGGGGAGCTGGACGGCAAGAAGATCTGGATCGTCGGCGACGTCATGCACAGCCGCGTCGCACGCTCGGACCTGATCGCCTTCCGCGAGATGGGGGCGGAGGTGACCGTCTGCGGGCCGCCGACCCTGATCCCGCGCGGGATTGCCGAGGAGCTGGGCTGCGAGGTCGCCTATACGCTCGATGGCCTCGAGGAGGCCGACGTCGTCTACGCGCTGCGCATGCAACGCGAGCGGATGAGCGAGAGCTTCGTCCCCTCGCTGCGCGAGTACGCGGCGCGCTATCAGGTCGACGCGAGGCGCCTCGGGCCACGCCAGCTGCTCATGCACGCCGGACCGGTCAACCGGGGTGTGGAGCTGTCGGGCGAGGTGATCGACTCGCCGCGATCGCTGATCGCCGAGCAGGTCGAGAGTGGGCTGGTGGTGCGGATGGCTATCCTCTACGAGCTTCTGGCCGGCAGCGGCCGGCCGCGCTCCGCGACCCCCGGCGAGCCGGTCCTTGATCCGACGACGATCGGACAGCCGGCGTGAGCACGCCGATCTCCGAGGCGCTCAGCGGGCGCGACGGCGAGCCCGCCGAGCTGATTCTGCGCGACGCGACGGTGCTCGACCCCGACGCAGGGATCGACGGCCAGCACGACGTGGTGATCCGCGATGGCCGGATCGCGGAGCTGACCGGCCCCGGCGACGCCAAGGACGGCTCCGCCGAGGTGGTCGAGGCTGAGGGGCTGCACGCCTTCCCGGCATTCTTCGACCCCCACGTGCACCTGCGCACGCCCGGGCGCGAGGACGAGGAGGACATCGAGACCGGCACGCGCGCCGCCGCTGCGGGCGGCTACTGCGGGATCCTCGCGATGGCCAACACCGAGCCGCCCGTGTCGACCGCCGCCGACGTCGGATCGCTGCGCGAGCGCGCCGAGCGCGAGGCGTCGGTACCGGTCGGCTTTCTGACCACGGTGACCCGCGAGATGAAGGGCACCGAGCTGACCGAGATGGCCGAGCTGCGCGACGCCGGGGCGATCGGCTTCTCCGACGACGGGCTTCCGATCAGAAGTGCCCGGGTGCTGCGGCGGGCGCTTCAGTACCAGCGCCTCTGCGGCGGGGTGATCGCGCTGCACGAGGAGGACCCCGAGCTCTCCGGGGACGGCGTCATGCACGAGGGACCTGCATCGGCTCTGCTCGGGATGGCCGGCATCCCCTCGGTCTCGGAGTCGACGATGATCGCCCGCGACGCGGCGCTGGCCGGCTACGAGGACGCCGGCACCCACGTCCAGCACCTCTCCGCGCGCGAGTCGGTCGACGCGATGCGCGCCGCGAAGGCGGGTGGGGTACGGGTGAGCTGCGAGGCGACGCCGCATCACCTCACGCTCACCGACGACGCGGTGCGCGGCCTGGACGCTCGATTCAAGATGAACCCGCCGCTTCGCTCCGAGGACGATCGGATGGCCCTGATCGACGCCCTGCGTGACGGAACGATCGACTGCATCGCCACTGACCACGCCCCGCACTCGGCCGACGAGAAGGAGGTCCCCTTCGAGGCCGCGGCGATGGGGGTGACGGGGCTCGAGACCGCCTTCTCGGTCCTCCACACCGAGCTGGTCGTGCCGGGCACGATCGACTTGAATCTGCTGGTCTCAAGGCTCGGCGCCGGGGCGGAGCTGTTCGAGCTTCAGCGACCAAGCCTGGCGCTGGGCTTCGAGGCCAACGTCGTGCTCTGCGATCTGGGGGTCGAGTGGACGGTCGGCGAGGATGGCTATGAGAGCCGCTCGTCCAACAGCTGCTTCGCCGGCCGCAGCCTGCGTGGGCGAGTGCTGATGACGGTGGCGGCGGGCCAGGTCGCCTACCGGCTGCGCAGCTTCTCAATGGGGGTTGCCGCATGAGCACGCCGAAGCTCGACCGCGAGCGGGCGGCGCTGGTCGTCGTCGACATCCAGGAGGCGTTTCGCAAGGCGGTGCCGAGCTTCGACGCGGTCGCCGAGTCGGCGGCCAGGCTCGTGCAGGGCGCCGAGGCGATGGGGATCCCGATCGTGGTCACCGAGCAGTACCCGAAGGGGCTCGGCAACACGGTCCCCGAGGTCTCCGATCACCTTCCCGACGGGCTGGAGCCGATCGAGAAGGTCCGCTTCTCGGCGGCGGAAGCCGAAGGCTTCGACCTCAACGGCCGCGACCAGGCGCTGGTCTGCGGGATCGAGACCCACGTCTGCGTCAACCAGACGGTGCTCGACCTACTTGACCAGGGCATCGAGGTGCAGGTCGTCGGCGACGCGGTCGGCTCGCGCACCGACGAGAACCGCGAGCTGGGCCTGCACAAGGCCGAGCACGCCGGCGCCGTGCTGACCAGCGTCGAGACGGCGCTGTTCGAGCTGCTGGGGGGCTCCGACGCGGCCGAGTTCAAACAGGTGCAGGCGCTGGTCCTGTGAGCGCGAGGCTCAGCCAAGGAGAATGACCGTGGGCCGAGCGCGAACAACATCGGATCGAAGCGGCTACGTACTGCTCGAGGACGGAACCCGCTTCGACGGTGAGCTGTGCGCGGGCGGTGAGGCGGTGACCGGCGAGGTCGTCTTCAACACCTCGATGACCGGCTACCAGGAGGCGGTCACCGATCCCTCCTACGCGGGCCAGATCATCACCTTCACCTACCCGCTGATCGGCAACTACGGGGTCTCGAGCGAGGCGATGGAGTCCGATCGAGTTCAGGCCCGCGCCGTGGTCATGCGCGACGCCCACAACGGCGAGGACGTGTCCAGCGCCGAGGGAGGCTGGCTGGATTGGCTGGCCGACTGCGGTGTGGCGGCGATCAGCGGCGTCGACACCCGCGCCTTGGTGCGCCACATCCGCGACGGCGGCGCGATGCGCGGTGGGATCTTCCCGGCCGAGCTCCCCCAGGATCAGGCCGCCGAGCTGGTGAGCGCCGAGCCTTCGATGGCGGGCGCCGACCTGGCCCGCGAGGTGACGCCGGACCAGCCGCTGCGCTTCGAGGGTTCCGGCCCGCACGTGGTCGGCATCGACACCGGGATCAAATTGAGCATCGTTCGGCAGTTGCGAGAGCGCGATTGCCGGGTGACGCTGCTGCCTTGCTCGTCGTCGGTCGAGGAGATCCTGGCGGAGGACCCCGACCTCGTCTTCCTTGCCAACGGCCCCGGTGACCCGGCGGCGCTGGACTACGTGGTCGACAACGTCCGCGAGCTGGTCGGGGTGCGCCCCGTGTTCGGCATCTGCCTCGGCCACCAGCTGCTCTGCCGCGCGGTCGGGCTGGAGACCTTCAAGCTGCCGTTCGGCCACCGCGGTTCCAACCACCCGGTCAAGGACCTCGCCACGGGCCGCATCGACATCACCTCCCAGAACCACGGCTTTGCGGTCCGCGGGCCGGGCGGCGAGCCGACCATCGAGGCCGACGAGCCGGTGCGCTGGGAGACCGACTTCGGCGCCGCCGAGCTATCCCATCTGAACCTCTATGACCGCACCGTCGAGGGGCTGGTGCTGTGCGACGTCCCCGGCGCAACCGTGCAGTACCACCCCGAAGCCGCGCCGGGCCCGCACGACGCCCGCTACCTCTTCGACCAGTTCCTGCAGCTCGCGGAGGCGGAGAGATGAACAACGTCGAGCTCACGCGCGAGTTCTGGCGGATCTGGAACGAGGAGGGGCTGAGCGGACTCCGTGCGCGCTACGACGACTTCTTCACCGATGACTTCGAATGGCGCCCGCCGATCACCGAGGTGATGGGTGCGCGCTACGTCGGCCGGGAGGGGTTCGAGCGATACATCGCCGACGTCGAGGAGACCCTTAGCGACATACACGGCGAGCTCGAGGAGGTCACCGAGATCGCGCCCGACGTTGTTCACAGCAGGGTGCGCATGCACGGGGAGGGGACCAGCAGCGGCGCGGTCATCGACGCGCCCGTGATCGGCATCTCGCGTTTCAGCGACGGTCGCATCTGCTGGGGCTGGGGGTCGTATGACCCCGCCACCGCCGAGCGGGTCGCGGAGGCGATCGCGCGCGGTGAGGAGATCGAGGTCTGATGCCGCGCCGCGACGACATCCACAAGATCCTCCTGATTGGGTCGGGCCCAATCGTGATCGGGCAGGCGGCCGAGTTCGACTACTCGGGCGTGCAGGCCTGCAAGGTGCTGCTCGCCGACGGCTACGAGGTGGTGCTCGCCAACTCAAACCCGGCGACGATCATGACCGACCCAGAGTTCGCCACCGCTACCTACGTCGAGCCGCTGCTGCCCGGGCCGGTGGCGAAGATCATCGAGAAGGAGCGCCCCGACGCCCTGCTGCCGACCCTGGGCGGCCAGACGGCGCTCAACCTGGCGATGGCGCTGCACGAGGACGGCACCCTGGAGCGCTTCGGGGTGGAGCTGATCGGGGCCGACCACGAGGCGATCCGCCGCGCCGAGGACCGCGAGGCGTTCCGCGACACGATGGAGGAGGCGGGCCTGCGGGTCCCCTGGTCGCTGATCGTCGAGAACGTCGGCGAGGCCGAGGCGGCGCTGGCGGACGGGCGCCTCCAGCTGCCGGCGATCGTGCGGCCGGCGTACACCCTCGGCGGCGAGGGCGGCGGCGTGGGGGAGACCGAGACCGAGCTGCGGCAGGTGGTCTCCGAGGGGCTGGCGGCGAGCCCGATAAACCAGGTGCTGGTCGAGGAGTCGGTGCTCGGCTGGGGCGAGTTCGAGCTCGAGGTGATGCGCGACCGCAACGACAACGTGGTGATCATCTGCTCGATCGAGAACGTCGACCCGATGGGAGTCCACACCGGGGACTCGGTCACCGTGGCGCCCGCCCAGACCCTCACCGACGCGCTGTACCAGGAGCTGCGCGACCAGGCGATCCGGGTGATCCGCGCGGTTGGCGTGGAGACCGGCGGCTCCAACATCCAGTTTGCGGTCCACCCGGAAAGCGGCGAGATCGTCGTGATCGAGATGAACCCGCGCGTCTCGCGCTCCTCGGCGCTGGCCTCAAAGGCGACCGGCTTTCCGATCGCGAAGATGGCCGCCAAGCTCGCCGTCGGTTACGCCCTGGAGGAGATTCCCAACGACATCACCCAGGCCACCCCGGCCTCCTTCGAGCCGACGATCGACTACGTGGTCACCAAGGTGCCGCGCTTCGCGTTCGAGAAGTTCCCCGGCGCATCGGGCCGTCTCTCGACCCATATGAAGAGCGTCGGCGAGGCGATGGCGATCGGTCGCACCTTCCGCGAGTCGTTCGCGAAGGCGATGCGCTCTCGAGAGCTCGACGCCCAGCCCGATCTCGCCGACGACGACGCGGCGCTGCTGGCAAGCCTCGAGTCCCCTTCGCCGGATCGCTTCGACGCCGTGCTCGAGGCCTTCCGCCGCGGGATCGGGGTCGAAGAGGTGCACGCGCGGTCGCTGGTCGATCCCTGGTTCCTTCGCGAGCTGGAGCAGCTCGCCAACCAGGGCGACGGCACCCAGGGGCTGGCCCGCACCTTCAAGTCGGTCGACACCTGCGCGGCCGAGTTCGAGGCGGCGACGCCCTACTACTACTCCGCCCACGAGCGGTCCGGCTCCGACGGCGCCCCGACCTCCGAGGTGCGCCGCGGCGAGCGCGACTCGGTGGTAATCCTCGGCGCGGGGCCGAACCGGATCGGCCAGGGGATCGAGTTCGACTACTGCTGCGTGCACGCGGCGATGACCACGCGCGAGATGGGGCGCGACGCGGTGATGGTCAACTGCAACCCGGAGACGGTCTCCACCGACTACGACACCTCCGACCGCCTTTACTTCGAGCCGCTGACCGCCGAGGACGTGCTGGCGGTGGTCGAACAGGAGGACCCCGAGGGGGTCGTGGTGCAATTCGGTGGCCAGACGCCGCTGAAGCTGGCCGGGGACCTGGAGCGCGCGGGCGTGCGCCTGCTGGGCACACCGGTGGACGCGATCGATCTCGCCGAGGACCGCGGGCGCTTCGGGGCGCTGTTGGGCCGCCTCGGGATCAAGCACCCGCCGTATGGCACGGCGCTCTCCGCTGACGAGGCGGCGGTGATCGCCGAGCAGGTTGGCTTCCCGCTGCTCGTCCGCCCCTCCTACGTGCTTGGCGGTCGCGCGATGGAGATCTGTTACTCGTCCGAGGCGCTGTCCGCCTATCTGGAGGCCAACGTGAAGGCCGACCAGGAGCACCCGCTGCTGCTGGACCGCTTCCTGGAGAACGCGATCGAGGTCGATGTCGACGCGCTCGCAGACGGCGAGCAGGTCCACGTCGCCGGGATCATGCAGCACGTCGAGGAGGCGGGGGTGCACTCCGGCGACTCGGCCTGCGTGATCCCGCCGATGAGCCTCGGCGCCGAGATGCTCGACGAGATCCGCGACACGACCCGGCGGATCGCGCTGGAGCTGGGCGTGGTGGGGCTGATCAACATCCAGTACGGGGTCGCAGGCGGCGAGCTACACGTGATCGAGGCAAACCCCCGCGCTTCGCGCACGATCCCCTTCGTGTCGAAGGCGACCGGCGCCCCACTGGCGAAGATCGCCTGCCGGTTGATGCTCGGGGAGCGGATCGCCGACCAGGAGCTTCCCGAGTGGAGGGGCGAGCACGTCAGCGTCAAGGAGGCGGTGCTGCCGTTTGCCCGTTTCGCGGGCGCCGACACCGTGCTCGGCCCGGAGATGAAGAGCACCGGCGAGGTGATGGGCGTGGCGGCCGACTTCCCGACCGCCTTCGGCAAGGCGCAGGCGGCGGCCGGGGTCTCGCTGCCGCTCGAGGGAACCGTCTTCATAACCGTCACCGACACCGACAAGCCGGCTGCGACCCAGCTCGCGGCCCGCTTCTGCGATCTCGGCTTCCGGATCGTCGCGACCAGCGGCACGGCGCAGGCGGTCTCGGCGATGGGAGTTCCGGTGACGCGGATCAACAAGATCGGCGAAGGATCCCCGCACGTCGTCGACTGGATCCGCAACGGGGAAGTGGACCTGGTGATCAACACGCCGACCGGCTCTGGCGCCCGAGCCGACGGCCTCGAGATCCGCAGCGCCGCGGTGCGCCAGGGGCTTCCCTGCCTGACGACGATGACCGGCGCCTCGGCAGCGGCACGGGCGATCTCGGCACAGCGCGAGCGCGACGCCGAGGTGGTGTCGCTGCAGGAGCTCCACGCGCGCGCCGGTGTCCGCGAGTCCTCCGAGGCGGAGGCGTGAGCGGAAACGGCTCCGGTGCCGACCGGGTCCTGGCTCCCTTCGGTCGCAGGGCGCTGGAGGTGGTCGACAACCATCGTTCCGACGGTTATCGCGTCTTCTCGCTGCGCGACCGGGACGGACCGGTGCCGAGCGCCGGGCAGTTCTACATGCTCGCGGCGCGGGCCCGCTGGGCCCAACGCGACGAGCGGCCGTTCCTACCCCGCGCCTTCTCGGTCGCCGACGCGGTCGAAGCTGAGCCGGGCCTGCGACTCGACTTCCTGGTCGAGGACGTCGGGCCGGGCACATCGAGGCTGGCGGGGCTGGAGTCGGGCGAGCAGGTCTGGGTCAACGGGCCCCTGGGGCGGCCGTTCTCGACCCCGAGCGATCTCGCGCCGGGGGCCGCCGGCGCGATCCTGGTCGGCGGCGGGATCGGCGTCGCTCCGCTGGCGATCCTTCGCCGCCAGCTCGCCGATCGCGGCGTCCCGACCCGCATCCTGCTCGGCTTTCGAGATCGCGAGCACAGCGGCGGCCTCGACGACCTGTTCGCCTGCTGCGAGGTGCGTCTCGCGACCGAGGACGGGCACGCCGGGCACAAGGGCTACGTCACCGACCTGCTGGCGGTGCTGCTGGAGGGCGATGAAGCTGGGTCGGCCGCCGTCTATTCGTGCGGGCCGCCCCCGATGCTGGAGGCGGTGCGGGCGATGTGCGAAGCGAGCGGCGTCGTCTGCGAGCTGGCGATGGAATCGCCGATGGCGTGCGGCTTCGGGGCCTGCTTCGGCTGCGCGGTGCCGCTGGCCGCCGGCGGCTATATCCGGCTGTGCGTCGACGGACCCGTCGTGTCAGGCGATCAGATCGAAACGGCGCTCGTCGCCGGGGCGGGGCACAGATGAGGACGCTCGTCACTCGTCATTCGTCATTCGGGGGATGGATGTGAGCGTCGATCTCTCCGTGGATTTCTGCGGGATTCGGCTCGAGCATCCGGTGATCAACGGATCCGGGACCTTCGACGCGATCGCCGCCCGGCGTGCCTTCGGCGAGGAGCTTGTGCGCAATTTCCCCTTCTCGGCCTTCGTCTCGAAGACGATCACCGTCGAGCCACGGGCCGGTAACCCGCCCCCGCGGCTATGGGAGACGCCCGCGGGGATGATGAACTCGATCGGGCTTCCCAACAAGGGCCTGAAGGGATTCTTGGAGCACGACCTGCCCGAGCTCTCCTTGCTGCCGGTGCCGTTGATCGTCTCGGTGATGGGCACGAGCCACGACGAGTTCACTGCCCTCGTCGAGGGGGTCGGGAAGCGCCCCGAAGTGGCGGCCGTGGAGCTCAACGTCTCCTGCCCCAACGTCCAGTCGGGGCTGATCGTCGGCGAGCAGCCGCCCGAGACCCGGGCGCTGCTGGAGGCGCTGCGGCCGATCACCGAAAAGCCGCTGATCGTGAAGCTGACCCCCAACGTTGCCGATCCCGCTGCGGTGGCGCGGGCAGGGGAGGAGGGGGGAGCGGGCGCCGTGTCGCTGATCAACACGCTGAAGGCTTCGGCAATCGACCCAACGACGCTGCGCCCCTGGCTTGGGGCGGGAAGCGGCGGCCTCTCGGGGCCCGCCGTTCGCCCGGTCGCGCTTCACCAGCTGCACGCGGTCGCCGACGCTGTTTCGATCCCGGTGATCGGAATGGGAGGCATCTGCAACGGGGCCGATGCACTCGCGTTTATCGCTGCCGGAGCCGCCCTGATCGCCGTCGGGACCGAGAACTTCCGCGATCCGGCGGCCGGATCGCGGGTCCGCCGGGAGTTCGCCGGCGAGTTGGAGCGCCGTGGATTTGGCTCCCCGTCCGAGGTCCGCGGAAAGGGGCTCCCGGAGGCCGCTCTCAACCTCAAGTCGAGGTCGAGCTGAATTTCCCAGGTTTTGCCCCCGACCCCCTTGCACGGGATCGGGGCAGGCATATAATCGCCGCCGCATGGCCCCGCCCGTCAAGACGTCCGTCGCCGCTCCGGAGAGGTCACTGGATCAGCGGATGGAGGCTCTGAAGCGAGCCAACAACATCCGCTCGGCGCGAGCCAAGCTGAAGAAGGACCTCAAGGGCGGCAAGACGAGCATCCAGTCGCTGCTGCTCGATCCACCGGAGTACGTAGAGACGGCGAAGGTCTTCGACATGCTGCTCGCGGTGCCGAAGTACGGCCGAGTGAAGACCAACCGGATCCTCAACATGTGCCGGATCTCGCCGTCGAAGACGATCGGCGGGCTCTCCGAGCGCCAGCGCGCCGAGCTAGTCGCGCAGCTTCGCCGCTAGCCGGCCGGCCCACCGGTCAGGATTCGCCGGTGTCCAAGGTCTTCGTGATCACGGGTCCGTCCGGGGTCGGCAAGGGCACGCTGATCGCCGAGCTGCTCGAACGAGTGCCTGACCTGGAGCTGTCTGTGTCGGCGACCACCCGCGAGCCGCGCGACGGTGAGCAGGACGGACGCGAGTACCACTTCCTCGCACCGGAGGAGTTCGACCGCCGTGTCGAGGCCGGCGACTTCCTGGAGTTCGCCACCTACAGCGGGAATCGCTACGGGACGCTGCGCTCGGAGATCGAGCGCCGTTTGGATGCCGGTCACTCGGTCGTGTTGGAGATCGAGGTGCAGGGGGCGCGGCAGGTGCGAGCCGCGATGCCGGAGTCGGTGCAGATCTTCATCGCGCCCCCCGAACCAGCCGCATTGCGCGATCGGCTGCTGGCGCGAGGCAAGGACAGCCCCGAGGCGATCGACGCCCGGCTCGCAGTTGCCGCGCAAGAACTCGCTGCAAAGGACGAATTCGCGTACCAGGTCGTCAACGATGAACTGGATCGTGCGGCGGACGAGCTGAAACGGATAGTCCGCGCGGAACTCGTAGAATGCAACTCATGATCCATCCACGTGTCGACAGCCTGCTGGATTACACCGACTCGCACTACGCGGCAGTGGTCGTGGCGGCGAAGCGTGCCCGGCAGATCAACAGCTACTACCACAACATCGGCGAGGGAAGCTTCGGCGAGTACCCGCCGCCGATGGTGGACACCCAGACCGGGAAGAACTACCTCTCGATCGCCCTCGAGGAGCTGGCGACCGGGAAGCTCAGTTACGAGTACCGGGTCTAGCGCCCCGCCAGGGAGCTAACCGATGGCACGGGTCCTGCTCGGTGTGAGCGGCGGCATCGCCGCCTACAAGGCCTTGGAGCTGGCGCGCCTCGCCACCAAGGCCGGGCACGGTGTCCGGGTGCTGATGACCGAGGGCGCGAAGCGCTTCGTCGGCCCCGCCTCCTTCGAGGGCATCGTCGGGGCACCGGTGCTGAGCTCGGAGTTCGAGCGCGACCCGATGCGGGGCGCCTTCCCCGGCGATCCCGCCCCCGTTCATGACCCGATCGGGCACCTCGAGCTGGTCGCCAACGCCGACGCCTACCTCGTGGCACCGGCCTCGGCCAACACGATCGCCAAGCTGGCCGCGGGCATCGCCGACTCGATGGTCACCACCGCCTTTCTGGCCTGCACCGGGCCGCGGCTGGTCGCCCCGGCGATGAACGATCGTATGTACACCAACGCAGCGACCCAGGCCAATCTGGAGACGCTGCGTGAGCGGGGAATCGAGGTGATCGAGCCCGAGGAGGGGGCGCTGGCTTCGCGCGGCGAGCACGGGATCGGGCGGCTGCCCGAACCGGACCACCTGCTGGCTCGGATCGAGGCGGTGCTCCCATCCGGGGCACGACCCTGGGACGGCATGCGGGTGCTGGTTACCGCCGGCGGCACCCGAGAGCCGATCGACCCGGTGCGCTTCGTCGGCAACCGGTCCAGCGGTCGCATGGGGCTGGCCCTGGCGGCGGCGGCGCAGCGGCGCGGCGCCGAGGTGACGCTGGTGGCAGCCAACGTCGCGCTGCCCGAGCCTCCCGGTGTGCGGCGCATCGACGTCGGCAGCGCCGCCGAGCTGGCCGCCGCGCTCGAAGAGGAATTTCCCCGCTCCCAGGTGCTGCTGATGGCCGCGGCGCCGGCCGACTTTCGCCCCGAGGCTCCCGCGGGCAACAAGATCAAGCGCAAGGGAAGCGGCCTCGACCTGCACCTGGAGCCGACCGAGGACATTCTCGCGGGGCTGACTTCCGAGCGACGCGAAGGCCAGACGATCGTCGGCTTCGCCGCCGAGCACGGCGTCGGCGGCCCGGGCCGCGCGCGTGACAAGCTCGTGCGCAAGGGTGCCGATCTGATCGTGCTCAACGATGTCTCCGACCCCGAGATCGGCTTCGAATCTGCGCGCAACGCGGTCACCCTGATCGACGCCGAGACAGAGAACGAGCTGGCGATCGACTCCAAGCACGCGATCGCCGACGCGATCCTCGACCGGGTCGACGAGCTGCGCGACCGCGCCCGGCAGAGCGCCGAACGTTAACCCTGGGAAGCGGCGAAGGTCGCTCCCTACACTTCGTCGGGTGCCTGATGCCGGACGGACAGCCCAGGCGGAGTCCACTTACACGCTCTACCGGCGTGGCATGGAATTGCTGGAGGACGGCAGCTTCGAGGAGGCGACCGAGCCGCTGGCTGAGGCCGCGCGGCGCGCTCCCGAGAAGAGCTCGGTTCGCGAGGCGCTGGGCCGTGCCTACTTTCGCAATCGCCAGTTCGCCGAGGCGGCGACCGAGTTCGAGGCCGTGGTCGAGACCCATCCGGTCAACGACTACGCCCATTTCTGCCTCGGTCGGGCGCTGAGCCTGACCGGCCAGACGAAGCGCGCCCGCCACCACCTCGCGCTGGCGTCGAATCTGCGGCCGGAGCGCCGCGACTACCGGCTCTATCGCGAGCGGCTGGCCGGAGGCCACTGATCGCGGGCGCGTGCGGCGCCCCTGGTGGCTTCGCGTGAGGGCGCTGGTCCAGCGGGTCAGCCAGGCGGCTGTCGACGTCGAAGGGGAGCGGGTGGCGCAGATTGGCCCGGGGCTCGTCGTCCTGCTGGGCGTCCGCAAGGGCGACGACGAGCAGGCGGCCGATCGGCTCGCCGCGAAAGTGCGGGCGCTGCGAATCTTCGACGACGCCGAGGGCCGCATGAACGAGCCGCTCGGCGAGCGCCAGGTTCTCTGCGTGAGCCAGTTCACCCTCTACGGCGATACCAAGCGCGGCAACCGGCCCAGCTACACCGAGGCCGCGCCGGCCGAGGAGGCCGAGCCGCTGCACGAGCGCTTCTGCGACGTGTTGGGCGCCGAGCGGGGCGTGTTCGGCGCCTGCATGGGGGTGGCGCTCGTCAACGACGGGCCCGTGACCCTGATGCTGGAGGCGTGAGAGGCACCTTCGACGGCCCCCTTTCAGGCCCGCCAGCCACGCTTGGCCGGGCATGGCGCCGGGGCTATACTGATTTAAGCTTTTCCACGTCCCCAAGACTGTGTCGAAGAGTGGGCCTGGCCCACTCTTTTTTCGGCCCGCAGGGGGCGAAACGACCGATGAACGACCTTCAAACACAGATAGAGCAGCGACTGGCGGAGCTCGATCCGAGCATCGAGCTGATCGCGCTCGAGAACTCGAGCCCTGACAGGCTGCGCCTCTACATAGACCACCCGCAGGGGGTCGATCTGGCCCTCTGCGAGCGGGTCACCAACGAGCTGAGCGACCTACTGCTCGACCATTCGCTCGAGGTTTCCTCACCGGGCTCGGAGCGGCCGCTGACCAAGCCCGAGCACTTTCAGCGCTTTCGCGGCCGTCGGGTCAGAGTGCGTACCCGCGAGGCGCTCGAAGGCCGCAGCAACTTCACCGGCACGATCGCCGATGCGGACGCGAGCGCCGTCTCGGTGGATCTCGGCGATCGCTCGGTGAAGATTCCGCTCGAGCGCATTCGCCGCTCCAATCTGGTGCCCGAACTCAAGGAGGAGAGCCGGTGACCAAGGAGATCGTCGAGGCAGTCCACGCTCTGGAGCAGGAGAAGGGCATCTCGGCCGACAAGCTGATGGATGCGCTTGAGGACGCCCTGCTGTCGGCGTACAAGAAGACCCCCGGCGCGGCCAAGTACGCCCGCGTCGACCTCGATCACAACACCGCCGACTTCCGGGTCTTCGAGCTGATCCTGCCGCCGGAGCTGGAGGAGAAGCTGCTCGAGCAGGCGATCGAGGAGGAGCGCTCGATCGACCCCGAGACGGGGGAGATGCGCGAGCCCGAGGAGCCCGAGCTGACGCCCGAGCTGCTCGCCCCCTACGCGAGCCAGATCGAGTCCCGCGACGTCACCCCCGACGACTTCGGGCGGATTGCCGCCCAGACTGCGAAGCAGGTGATCCTGCAGCGAATCCGCGAGGCCGAGCGCGCGATGATGTTCGACGAGTACCAGGACCGGGTCGGCGAGCTGATCACCGGGATCATCCAGCAGTCCGACAAGCGCTACACGCTGGTCCAGCTGCGCGAGCGGGTGGAGGCGCTGCTGCCGAAGTCCGAGCAGGTCTACAACGAGCGCTACGACCACGGCATGCGGGTCAAGGCCGTGATCACCGACGTCTCCGACGCCGCCAAGGGGCCGAGCATCGTCGTTTCGCGGCGCACCCCGGACCTGATTCGCAAGCTGTTCGAGCTCGAGGTGCCGGAGGTCGCCGACAAGCTGGTCGAGATCGTCGGCGTGGCGCGCGAGCCGGGCTACCGTTCGAAGATCGCCGTTGTCTCGCACACCGATGGCGTCGATCCGGTTGGCGCCTGCGTCGGCCCGCGCGGCTCGCGGGTGCGCATGGTCGTCTCGGAGCTGCGCGGCGAGAAGATCGACATCATCCCTTACAACGAGGAGCCGGCGCGATTCGTCGCCAAGGCTCTCTCTCCGGCCCGAGTGAGGGAAGTGCTTGTCGATGACGAGGACCAGCAGGCGACCGTGATCGTCCCCGACGACCAGCTCTCGCTGGCGATCGGGCGCGACGGTCAGAACGCGCGCCTTGCCGCCCGCCTCACCGGTTGGCGGGTCGACATCAAGTCCGAGACCGAGTTCTCCCGCGAAGACGACGACATCGAGTACGAGGGCGAGGAGGACTTCGACGGGCGCTGCATGGCGATCCTCTCCAACGGCCGCCGCTGCCCTAACGCGGCGCTCTCCGGTTCCACCTACTGCGGACTGCCCCAGCACCAGACCCTGTCGCGGTTCGACACACACCAGGTCGCCGTTCTTTCCGGTCTCTCCGACCAGGAGTTGGCGACGCTCGCCAACTCCGATTCGGACGACGCTGCGGTGAGCGCAATCGTCGAGCGGGCCAGCGCGGCGTTCGAGGAGGCCGAGGCAGAATCGGAGGCCGCGGTGGAAGAAGCGGCTGAAGAAGAGGCCGAGGGAGTCGAAAAGGCCGAAGAGGAAGTCGTGGCCGAGGAAGTCGAGGAGCTCGCTGAGGAAGAGGCGGCTGAGGAAGAGGTCGAGACAGAGGTAGAGGAAGCGGTCGAGGAGGAGCTCGCAGAGGAGGAAGCCCCGGAGGCCGTGGAGGAACCCGCCGAGTAGATGGCGCGCAAGCGGGTTCACGAGATAGCCAAGGCCCAGGGCCTGACCAGCAAGGAGGTCTTGGCGGCGCTCAAGGCGGCCGGCATCGAGGCCGCCGCCGCCGCATCGAGCGTCGAGGAGCAGGAGGCGCTGAAGGCACTCTCGGCCGCCGCCAAGGGCGATGGTGCGGGCGCCGCAAAACCCGCCGGCAAAGCTCCGGCGAAGGCGAAGGCAAAGGACGCCAAGTCCGACGGCAAGCCGGCGGCGAAGGGCAAGGCAACGCCGTCCAAGCGCCCCGTGCGCAGGGCTGAAGACGCGGCCAGCACGGCGGGGTCAGGCGGCAAGCGACGCCGCCGGGTTGTGATCGATTCGCAAGCTTCACGTCGCGACGACATGCGCCAAGCACCGCCTCCCCGACCGCCCCGGCGCCGCGGAGGCCGCCGCCGCCGACCGCTTCTGGAGGAGCCGCCGAGGGGCCCGGCGGAGGTCGCCGAGCCGGAGGCGATCAAGGTCAACTCGGGCGCAACCGTGCGCGAGGTCGCCGAGCTGCTCGGCCTCGGCAGCGCCGACGTGATCAAGAAGCTGATGACGATGGGGGAGATGGCGACACTCACTCAGACGCTCAGCGACGAGACCGTGAAGGCGATCGCCGACGAGTTCGACCGCAAGATCGAGATCGTCACCGCTGCCGAGGAGGAGCCCGAGAAGCCTGCCTTCGAGGACTCCGACGCCGACCTGCAGGAACGGCCGCCGGTGGTGGCGGTGATGGGGCACGTGGACCACGGCAAGACCTCGCTGCTCGACGCGATCCGCGAGACCGAGGTCGTTGCAGGGGAGGCCGGTGGCATCACCCAGCACATCGGCGCCTACCAGGTCCATCACGGCGACAAGGCGATCACCTTCCTCGACACACCCGGCCACGAGGCGTTCACGGCGATGCGCGCCAGGGGTGCCCAGGTCACAGACCTGGCGGTGATCGTGGTCGCCGCCGACGACGGCGTCATGCCTCAAACCCTTGAAGCGATCGACCACGCACGCGCCGCCGACGTGCCGATCCTCGTCGCGGTCAACAAGATCGACCGCCCCGAGGCGCAACCCGATCGCGTGCGGACCGAGCTGGCCAACCACGACCTCAACCCCGAGGAGTGGGGCGGGGACACCGTCTATGTCGACGTGTCCGCGAAGACCAAGGACGGCCTCGACAACCTGCTCGACATGGTCGTACTGGTGTCCGAGCTGGAGGAGCTGGGGGCCAACCCCGACGCCGCCGCCTCGGGGACGGTGATCGAGTCGAAGCTCGATCCGGGTCGCGGGCCGGTGGTGAGCGTGCTGGTTCAGCGCGGCACGCTGAAGGTCGGCGACGCGGTGGTCGCCGGACCACAGTGGGGCCGGGTGCGGGCGATGCAGGACTTCACAGGCGACCGCGTCCAGGAGGCGGTGCCCGGGATGCCGGTCGAGGTGCTCGGCTTCGAAGGTGTGTGCGAGGCGGGCGAGTTCGTCCAGGTGGTGGAGAACGACCGCCGCGCCCGCGAACTGGCCCAGGAGCGCGCCAACCGGCTGAAGACCGAAGCGCTGGCGCGGCGTCAGGCCCGCAAGATCACCCTCGAGGAGTTCTTCGCGAAGGCCCAGGAGGGCGAGATCAAGGAGCTCAACATCGTGCTCAAGGCCGACGTTGCTGGCTCGCTGGAGGCGCTCCAGGACGAGATCGCAAAGGTCCCGCAGCAGCAGGTGGCGATTGACATCATCCACGCCCAGACCGGGGGCATCAACGAGTCCGACGTGATGCTCGCCTCGGCGTCGGACGCGGTGATCATCGGCTTCAACGTGCGGCCTCTGTCCGAAGCCCGGCGCACCGCGGAGCAGGAGGGGGTCGACATCCGCACCTACTCGGTGATCTACAAGGTGACCGAGGAGCTGCGCGCCGCGATGGAGGGCATGCTGGAGCCCGAGGAGGTCGAGGAGACGACCGGCGAGGCGGAGATCAAGCAGACCTTCCGCGCCTCCCGCGTCGGCCGCATCGCCGGCTGCCTGGTCACCGACGGCAAGGTCACCCGCGACGCCCAGGTTCGCCTGGTCCGCGACGGCACGGTCGTGTGGGAGGGCAGGGTCGGCTCGCTGCGTCGCTTCAAGGACGACGTCAACGAGGTCGAGGAGGGCCAGGAGTGCGGGATCGTGCTCGAGGGCTTCGCCGACGTCAAGGAGGGCGACATGCTCGAGTTCTTCCGCACCAAGCAGGTCGAGCAGACCCTCGAGTCGTGACGGGCCGGGGCTTTGCCCCGGCACTGGCATGTCAGGCGGCCGAAGGCCGCCGCAGGTGATTCAGGGGCTCCGACGCGGAGTAATTTGAATGCCATGGACCCGTTCGTCTGTCTGGTCGAGCTGCACCTTCACTTCGGCGAAGCGTCGGATCTGAAGGCGAAGCGAAAGCACGTCCAGTCGCTGAAGACGCAGCTTCGGCAGCGCTTCGGCGCCTCGGTGGCCGAGGTGGACCACCAGGACAAGTGGCAGCGTGCGACGCTGCTCTGCGCGCTGGTCGGCGGACGGGACGTCGAGGATCGCGGTGCCGCCCTAGAGCGTTTCGCGGAGAGCCGTTGTCCCGATGGGTGCTCGGCCGAGCGCGACCTGCTCAGTCTCGTCGACATCCGTGGCTGAGCACGTGCGAGGCGTCAGGCGGGCGGCTGTATAGTCGCCCCGCGATGCCCTCCGCCCGCATGCGGCGCATCAACGAGATGCTGCGTGAGGTCGTCGGGGCGGCGATATCGACCGACCTCAATGACCCGCGCATCGGATTTGTCACTGTGACTTCCGTCGAGACCAGCCCAGATCTGCGTACCGCGCGCGTCCACTTCAGCGTGCTCGGAAGCGCCGAGGATCGCGACGCGACCCTGGCCGGACTGCGTTCGTCGCATGGGGTGATCCAGGCACGGATTGCACGCGAGACGCGGATGAAGCGCACACCGACGCTGACCTTCCACTACGACGAGACGATCGAGAAGGGTATGCGCATCTCGAAGCTGCTCGACTCCGAGCCATGAGCGGGCCGACCGACCTGGTGGCGACCGACATGGAGGCCGTCGCGGCGGAGATCCGCGCCGCGGACCGGTTCCTGCTCACCACCCACGAGGGTCCCGACGGCGACGCGCTCGGGTCGCTGCTGGCGATGCACCACCTGCTCGGTCAGCTCGGCAAGGACTCGGTGATGTTCCTCGCCGCGAAGGAGTTCCCGCTGCCGATCGAGTACCGCTTCCTTCCCCTCGAGGAGGTGTTTCACGAGCCGCCCGCCGACATGGCGGATCGCAACGTCGTGTTCCTCGATTGCGGAAACATCGAGCGGATGCCGGTCGACTTCCTGAGCAACGACGGGGCGCACGTGATCAACATTGACCATCACCACGACAACACCCGCTTCGGCGACGTCAACCTGGTCGACGTCGAAGCCTCTTCGACGGCTGAGATCGTCTACGAGCTCGCTCGTCAGATGGGTGTCGAGATCACCCCGGATATGGCCTCGGCGCTCTACGTCGGCCTGGTCACCGACACGGGCCGGTTCTCCTACGAGAACACCAACGCCGACACGCATCGGATCGCGGCTGCTCTGATCGAGGCCGGGGTCGATGTCAACGACACCTACCGTCGGCTCTACGAGAATGTCCCCCTGGAGAAGCTGCGTCTCGTGGCGCGAGCCCTGGATGCGATCGAGCGCCCCTGCGAGGGACTTGCGGTCACGTACATCAGCGGGGCCGACTACGAGGCGACGGGCTCCGGCGAGGAGATGACCGAGGGGATCATCGACTTTCTGCGCTCGCTCGAGGGGACGAAGGTGGCGGCCGTGATCCGCGAGCTCGGTAGCCGTGGACGAGCTGCTCGCAAGGTCAGCCTGCGCTCCAGCGGCGACGGCGTCGACGTATCGGCGATCGCCCGCGTACACGGTGGCGGCGGGCACGTGCGCGCCGCCGGGTTCTCGAGCGACCTCGAGAAGGACGAGATCGTCGATTTTCTTTGCTCGAAGCTGGCTGGCCAGCCATCCGATTAGCCCGATGGCGCCTGCGGCCGAGCAAGCCGCCGTGCTGGTCTGCGACAAGCCAGCGGGGATCACGTCGCACGACCTGGTCGCCCAGGTGCGCAGGGAACGAGGGACCAAGGTAGGGCACGCCGGGACGCTCGACCCGTTCGCCACCGGACTGCTGCTGGTCTTGCTCGGCGACGCGACGCGGCTGCAGCGTTACCTGATGCCGTTGTCAAAGACCTATCTCGCAACCGCCCGGCTGGGCTGGCGCTCCAGCACCGGCGACCCGGAGGGAGACCTGACCGAGACCGGGCGGATTCCCGATCAGCTCGCGCTTCCCACCGGGCGGGTGCGCCAGCGCGTGCCGATGACCTCGGCGGTAAAGGTCGCGGGCGAGCGGCTGTATCGCAAGGCACAGCGCGGCGAGACGGTCGAGACCCCGGAGCGCGAGGTCGAGATCCTGCGCGCCGTGCTACTCGAGTCCGGCGAGGGCACCGCAGCCTACGAGATCGAGTGTTCCTCTGGCACCTACGTACGGACGTTGATCGAAACGCTCTCGGACGCCTACTGTGAGAGCCTGCGGCGGGTGGCGATCGGGCATTTCAAGGTCGAGGACGCTGGGCAGGAGCTGACGCCATCGGAAGCGCTCGGGTTCCTGCCAGAGGTTCGCCTGGAGCCGGAGGAAGCGAAGGCCGTTTCGCACGGACAGGCAATCGTCACTCGTCACTCGTCATTCGTCATTCGAGGCATGGGCCCCAACCCCGAAGGACGAATGACAAATGACGAACGACGAGCCATTCGGCTCACCTTCGAGGGCGAGCTCCTTGCCGTGGCCCGCGTCGACGACGACGAATTGAAGCCTGAGGTTGTTCTCGCATGAGCATCACAGTGACCAAGCTTCCTGACGCCGAGCCCCGGGCCAGGCACGTTGCGATTGGGACCTTCGACGGGGTGCATCTTGGCCACCAGGAGGTGATCGACGACGCCGACACGGTGCTCACCTTCGAGCCCCACCCGCTCGAGATACTGCATCCGCCCGCGGCCCCAAAGCTGATCATGCCCTTCGAGGTGAAACGCGACGTGATCGATGGCTTGGGGGTCAGCGAGCTGGTCGTGATCCCCTTCGACGAGCAATTCTCCGAGATCCCTGCCGAGGGCTTCATCGAGCAGGTGCTGCTCGAGAAGCTGGGCGCCGAGCGCGTCTCGGTGGGCGAGAACTTCCGCTTTGGGGCCAAGGCGAAGGGCGATCCGGCGATGCTCCAGGCGCGCGACGAGTTCGAGACCCGGGTCGTGCCGCTGGTCGAGGTCGATGGCGAGACCGTCTCCTCGACTCGGATCCGGGCGCTGGTCGCGGCCGGGGAGGTGGAGGAGGCGCGCCGCTGCCTCGGCGCCCCGTTCATGCTCGACGGGAAGGTGGTCGAAGGCGACAAGCGGGGGCGCGAGCTGGGCTTCCCGACCGCTAATCTGGTGCCCGACGACAGCCTCGTCGCGCCCGGGCACGGCGTCTACGCGGCGTTCGCGAACGGCCATCCGGCCGCCGTGAACATCGGCGTGCGGCCAACCTTCGAGAGCGGGCGCGGAGTGTTGATCGAGGCGTACCTGATCGACCACGAGGAGGACCTCTACGGGCTGAACCTGCGGATCGCGTTCGTCTCGCGGCTGCGCGGGGAACGGCGCTTCCCGAGCGCCGAGGAGCTGGTCGCCCAGATGCATCGCGACGTCGATGAGGCACGAGAGGTCTGTGCTAGCTTCCAAACGTCCTGAGGCCCACTGGGCCTCTATCTTTTTGCCATGACTTTGCCCAAGGAACAAAAGGCGGAGCTGATCAGCAAGTACGGGCGCTCGCCCGACGACACCGGCTCCGCCGAGGTCCAGGTCGCGCTTCTCACCGAGCGCATCAACGAGCTGACCGAGCACCTCCGCGGCCACGTCAAGGACCACCACTCGCGCCGCGGGCTGCTGATGCTGGTCGGAAAGCGGCGCCGGTTGCTGCGCTATCTGGAGCGCAGCGACCTGGAGCGCTACCGGACGCTGGTCGGCGAGCTTGGTATTCGCCATTGATTGAAGCTGGCGAACCGGCGCCGGAGTTCACCCTTCCCAACCACAAGGGCGAACCGGTTTCGCTTTCTGACTTTCGCGGCCGCAAGGTAATGCTGGTCTTCTACCCGGCCGACTTCAGCTCCGTGTGCAGCGATCAGCTCTCGATCTACCAGGAGGTTCTGGGCCGGATCGAGGAGGCTGGGATGCAACTGCTTGGGATCAGCGTCGATTCGAGCTGGGCCCACAACGCGTTTCGCAAGCAGCTCGGGCTCGACATCCCGCTGCTCGCCGATTTTCACCCCAAGGGCGAGGTGAGCCGCAAGTACGGCGCCTACATCGAGGACTTCGGAACCGCCAACCGCTCGCTGGTGCTGGTCGACGAGGAGGGCGTGGTGCGCTGGGTGCACGAGTCCCCCACCGTGCTCGAGATTCCCGGCGCCAACCTGATCTTCGACGCGCTCGAAGCGGTCGCGTCCTAGGCGGGTCCCTCCCTGCGGGCGCCAGCTGCCCAACTGGATGAGCGAGCTAACCAGCGCCGCAGTCCCGCCGGTCGGCGCGGAGGACCACATGCGTGGCGACGGGGAGGAGCTGATCGTCTACGCCGACCTCGGCTGCCCGCACTGTGCGGCCGCCTGGGAGCCGATCAGCGTTCTGCCTGCGCGGCTCGTCTTTCGCCACTTGCCGATGGCCAGCGAACACCCTCGCTCGCCGGCCCTGCACGGCGCCGCCGAGGCGGCGGGGAGCCAAGGGAAGTTCTTCGAGATGGTCGACTCATTGTTTGGCGAGCGCGGCAGGGTCGACGACCCCCACCTTTGGGAGCGGGCTGACCGATTCGGCCTCGACCTCGAGCGCTTCGAGGCCGAGCGCCGCTCCGCCGAGGTCGAGGCCAGGGTCCGCCGGGACTTCGAGTCCGGGATCCGGGCCGGGGTCACCGGTACCCCGGCCCTGTTTCGCGGAGGCGAGATGGTTGCCCTAGGCGACCTGGAGTCCGTCGCCACCAGCGACTAGCAACTAGCAACTAGCGACTCCTCTGTAAGATCGCCTCCGACAGAGAACGAGAGTTCTTAAAGCGAAAGGGCCGCCAACCGGGCGGCCGGAGGTAAAAACCTAGATGAGTATGTTTGACGTTAGCCGCGTCTCGGCCGAGGTCGGCGAGAGCGAGATTTCATTCGAGACCGGCAAGCTCGCCAAGCAGGCGAGTGGATCTGTGGTCGTGCAGGCCGGGGAAACGATGGTGCTGTGCACCGCGACGATGGGCAATCTGCGAGAGGTCGATTTCCTGCCCCTGACCGTCGACGTCGAGGAGCGGATGTACGCCGCGGGCAAGATCCCCGGCTCGTTCTTCCGCCGCGAGGGGCGTTCGGGAGAGAAGGCGACCCTGACGGCGCGGATGATCGACCGTCCGATCCGTCCCCTGTTCCCGAAGGGCTGGCACTTCGAGACCCAACTTGTCGCCCAGCCGATGTCGGTGGACCACGTCCACCCCTACGACATCCTGGCGATGAACGGCGCCTCGGCGGCACTGGCGCTCTCCGAGATTCCGGTCGGCAAACACGTCGGCGCGGTTCGTATTGGCAAGCTCGACGGCGACTTCGTCGTCAACCCCGAGGAAGAGAGCCTCGACGAGCTGGAGCTGGACCTGATCGTCGCCGGCACCGACGAGGCGATCCTGATGGTCGAGGCAGGCGCCAGTGGCGTCAGCGAGGCCGAGATCCTCGACGCCCTCGACATCGCCCACGCCGAGATCAAGAAGATCGTCGCAACGATCGAAGAGCTGCGCGGCAAGGCCGGTAAGGAGAAGCTCGAGGTCGCCGAGCCAGAGGTCGACGAGGGCCTGCTGGAGGAGATCCGCTCCTCGCACGGGGCGAAGATCGACGAGGCCACCTCGGTCCCCGACAAGCTGGCCCGCCAGGAGGCGGCCAAGGCGGTCGAGGAGGAGGTGCTCGAGAAGTACGCAGGCGCCGAGGATGCAGAGGAGCCCGACCCCGAGCGCCGTCAGTCCGTCGAGGCTGCCTTCGCAACGCTCGAGAAGGACATCATTCGGCGCCGAATCGCGGTCGACAAGAAGCGACCCGACGGGCGGGCCCAGGACGAGATCCGCCCGATCGAGTGTGAGGTGGACGTTGCGCCACGTGTACACGGCTCGGCGCTGTTCACCCGCGGTGAGACCCAGATCCTCTCCAACGTCGCGCTGGGCACGAGCCGGATGGACATGCGGCTCGACACGCTCGGGATCGCGACCTCGAAGCGCTTCTGGCATCACTACAACTTCCCGCCCTTCTCGGTCGGCGAGGCTGGCTTCATGCGCGGTCCGAAGCGCCGCGACATCGGCCACGGTGCGCTCGCCGAGCGCGCTCTGGCGCCGACGATTCCCGACGAGGAGAGCTTCCCCTATGTGTTGCGGGTGGTCTCCGAGACCCTGGAGTCGAACGGCTCCTCCTCGATGGGCTCTGTATGCGCCTCATCGATGGCGCTTCAGGCGGCGGGCGTTCCCGTCTCGGACCCGGTCGCCGGGGTCGCCATGGGCCTGATCAAGGAGGGCGACGACTACGTCGTCCTCACCGACATCGCGGGCGTCGAGGACCACCTCGGCGACATGGACTTCAAGGTCGCCGGGACGTCGGAGGGGATCACGGCCCTTCAGATGGACATCAAGATCAGCGGCGTCACCTTCGAGATCCTGCGCGACGCGCTCGAGCAGGCGAACAAGGGACGCCTGTTCATCCTCGACAAGATGGCCGAGGCGATCGACGGCCCGCGCGATCAGCTCTCACCCTACGCGCCCAGGATCGAGGCGATCCAGATCGACCCCGAGAAGATCGGGGCCGTAATCGGCAAGGGCGGGGAGACGATCCGCGCCCTCTGCGAGGAGTTCGAGGCCGAGATCGACGTCGACGACGACGGTACGGTGAAGGTCTATGCGACCAGCGGCGAGCTGGTCGAGGCCTGCATCGCCCGCATCGAGTCGATGACCAAGGAGGCCGAGGTCGGCGACCGCTACGACGCCGCCAAGGTGGTCAAGACGACCACCTTCGGCGCCTTCATCGAGTTGACGAAGGGCACCGACGGGCTGCTGCACATCTCCAACGTCAAGCCCGGAGAGCGGGTCGAGACCGTGGAGAGTGTGCTGAAGCCCGGCCAGGAGCTCGACGTGACGGTGGTCGAGGTCGACCGCGAGCGCGGGCGCATCGGCCTGCGGCTCTCCGACGACCCTGCGGTCGAAGGCAAGAGCGCCGAGGAGCTGACCTCGGTCGGTACCGGCAGCGACGGCGGGGGCCGCCGAGACGGCGGCGACCGGCGCCCGCGACGCGACGGCGATCGCGGCGGTGGACGTCGGCCCGATCGCAGCAGGCGTGAGCGATAGCAGCCAGCTAACCGAGCTCGACTCCGGCGTTCGGGTCGTCACCGAGGCGGTGCCCTCGGTGCGCTCGGTCGCGCTGGGCCTCTGGGTGAGGACCGGTTCGCGCAATGAGACCCCCGCACAGGAGGGTGTCTCGCACTTCCTCGAGCACATGCTGTTCAAGGGCACCGAGACGCACTCGGCGATCGAGATCTCGGAGATCTTCGACGGCCTGGGAGCGTCGGTGAACGCGGCGACCGGCAAGGAGACCACCCATCTGCATGGCCGTTTCCTCGACGAGCACACCGAGGAGGCCTTCAAGCTGCTCAGCGAGATGCTGCTCGACCCGACCTACGCCGAGGTCGACTCCGAGCGCGAGGTCGTGCTGGAGGAGATCGCGATGTACGAGGACGAGCCGATGGACCGCGTGCATGATTTCCTTGCCGAGGCGGTGTTCGGCAAGCACCCACTCGGACGCCGGATTCTCGGCCGCGCCGAGGTGATCGCGTCGGTCCCGGTGCCCGAGATCGCCGCCTACCACGATGGCCACTACGTGGCGCCGAACCTGGTCGTCGCTGCCGCTGGGCATCTCGACCACGAGCAGATCTGCGAGCTGGCGCGGCGATTCGTCGTCGCGCCGACACAAGGCGCAGGTGAGTTGAACGGCAGCGGGGCGACCACCGAGTCGCGCCTGCGCTTCCACCAGAAGGACACCGAGCAGTACCACATCTGCTTCGGTGGGCCTGGGCTCACCCGCGACGACGAGCGTCGCTATGCGCTCGAGGTGTTCGACTCGATCTTCGGCGGCGCCGCCTCCTCGCGGCTGTTCATCGAGGTTCGCGAGAAGCGTGGCCTTGCATATTCGGTCGGCTCCTACAACGACAAGTACACGGACCTTGGGCTTGTCGCAACCTACGTCGGCACGCGCGAGGAGAACGTCGAAGAGGCCTGTGCGGTGATCGCGGCGGAGCTGGAGCGGCTGCGAACCGAGCCCGTGTCCGACGAGGAGCTTGCGCGCGGCAAGGAGCACGTCAAGGGCCGCACCGTTCTCTCCTCGGAGTCGACCGCGTCGCGGATGTCGAGGCTCGGCCACGCCGTCCTCTTCGGGCTGCCGCTCTACTCGCTCGACGAGATCTTGGCGAAGGTGGACGCGGTCACGGTCGACGACGTCACGGCGCTGTGCGAGGACCTCTACGACACGCAGCACCTCTCCGCAGCCTGCATCGGGCGCGACGAGGAGCTTTTCCGCCGTGCGGTCGCAGATGTGGCCGAGCCCTTGGCTGCGGCGAGCAAGTGACTCGAGTCGCCGTTTCGGGCGCCGCGGGGCGGATGGGGAAGACCGTCTGCGAGGCGGTCGAGAGCGCCGACGACTTGGAGCTGACCGGACGCGCGGACCCGGCGCTGGGGGACGACCTGTCCGCCGTCCTCGGTGGCGCCGACGTCGTGGTCGATTTCACCACCCCCGACGCAGCCTCCGACAACGTCCGCGCCTGCCTGGAGGCGGGCGTCCACGCCGTGGTCGGAACGACCGGGTTCGACGTGACTGCGCTTCGCGAGGTGGTGGACGGAGCCGCCGGCGACGCCAACTGCTTCGTCGCTCCCAACTTCGCGATCGGGGCGGCGCTGATGATGCAGCTGGCCCAGCAGGTTGCCCCTCACATGCCCGAGTGCGAGATCGTCGAGCTTCACCACGACCGCAAGCTCGACGCCCCCTCGGGCACCGCAATGCGCACCGCCGTGCTGATCCGCGAGGCAGGCGGCAACGTGCATGAGCCGATCCATTCGGTTCGCCTGCCCGGATTGGTGGCCCACCAGGAGGTCATCTTCGGCGGCGAGGGCCAGACGCTCACGATCCGCCACGACTCCACCGACCGCTACTCGTTCATGCCGGGGGTACTGCTCGCGGTCCGCCGCGTCGGGGAGTTGCCGGAGCGCTTCACGGTCGGGCTCCAGAGCCTCCTTTGAACGCCGCGGCAACCACCACTTGACTGGCTAGCCGACTAATAGGATCGCCCGGTGACCGATTTGGCCCGCATGGACGGCCCAGGCAGATCTGGTCCGGTCGGGCGAGGCGAGCCCCGCCGAGCTGGTCGAGGCGGCGATCGCTCGCATCGAGGCGAGCAACCCGGAGTTGAACGCGGTTATCCACCCGCTGTTCGAGAAGGGCCTGGAGTCCGCGAAGTCTGAGCTTCCCGACGGTCCCTTCCGCGGCGTCCCCTTTTTGCTCAAGGACCTGATGGCGCACTCGGCCGGCGATCCCTTCCACGAGGGCATGAAGCACCTGCGCGACCTCGGCTGGACCGAGGACTCGGACACCGAGCTGGTGCGCCGTTTCCGCGCCGCGGGTTTCGTCGTCCTCGGCCACACCAACACGCCGGAGCTGGGCATCCTCGCCACGACCGAGCCCGAGGCCCACGGGCCGACCCACAACCCTTGGGACACGGACCGATCGCCGGCTGGGTCGAGCGGCGGCTCGGCGGCTGCGGTCGCCGCCGGGATGGTCCCGGTGGCCCATGCCAATGACGGTGGTGGCTCGATCCGCATGCCGGCCTCCGCCTGCGGGCTGGTCGGCTTGAAGCCGTCGCGGGGCCGGGTCAGCCAGGCGCCCGAGTTCGGCGACGTCATGACCGGGCTGATCAGCGAGCACGTGGTGGCGCGCTCGGTTCGTGACAGCGCCAGGATCCTCGAGCTGATCGACGGCGAGGTGCCCGGCGACCCGTACGTGGCTCCGACGCCGGCGCGGCCCTACCTGGAGGAGGTCGGCGCCGATCCCGGCAAGCTTCGGGTGGGATTGATGACGACCGCCCCGGCCGGCCAGTTCGAGGTGCACCCGGATTGCGTTGCCGCGGCGGAGGCGACGGGGAGGCTGCTGGAGTCGCTCGGCCATTCGGTCGAGCGATCCCATCCCGCGGCGCTCGACGAAGGCGACTACACCGAGCGCTTCATCCAGCGCTGGACCGCGGGCGTTGCCTGGAATCTCGACTACTGGTCCCGCAAGACGGGCAAGGAGGTCACCGAGGATGGGGTGGAGGCCTCGACCTGGGCGCTCGCCGAGATGGGCCGCTCGTTCAGCGGCCCCCAGTACCTCAGCGCGCTCGAGTACCAGCAGCGCGCCGCCCGCAACGCCGCCGCCTGGTGGGAGGAGGGCTTCGACCTGCTGCTGACGCCGACGATGGGTGAGCCGCCGACGCCGCTGGGCTCTTTCGTGCCCGATCCTGACAATCCGGCCGCGCCGCTGTTCCGCTGCGTGCCCACGGCCGGGTTCGTCGCCTTCTGGAACACGACCGGCCAGCCTGGAATCTCGCTGCCCCTGCACTGGAGCGACGAGGGGCTGCCGATCGGAACCCAGCTCGTGGCCGCCTACGGGCGCGAGGACCTCCTGATCCGTGTGGCGGCGCAGCTCGAGGAAGCGCAGCCCTGGGCCGAACGCCGCCCAGAGGCCGTCGCCCGATCGCAGTCCCCGGCCGCGGGCTGAACGGCGCGGTACCCTGCCTCGGGATGTCGGAGCTTCGCGGGGTCCTAACCGCCATGGTCACACCGTTCCACGAGGACGGCGGAGTCGACGATGCCGGCACGCGACGGCTGGCGCGGCATCTGGTCGAGCACGGCTCGCACGGCCTCGTGATCGCCGGCACGACCGGCGAGGCGCCGACGCTCAGCGACGACGAGAAGCTGGCTGTGTTTCGCGCCGTTCACGACGAGCTCTCCGACGAAGCGACGCTGATCCTCGGGACCGGCTCCAACGACACCCTGCACACAGTCGAGTTGACCAAGCTCGCCGCCGAGGCTGGGGCCGACGCAGCGATCGTCGTCACCCCGTACTACAACAGGCCCAACCGGGCCGGGCTGATCGCGCACTACAACGCGGTCTCCGAGGTCGGGCTGCCGATCGTCCTCTACAACATCCCCTCGCGGACGGCGCTGAACATGGCCCCGGACCTGCTCGCCGAGCTGGCCCGGATGCCGAACATCGTCGCCGTCAAGCAGGCAAACGACGACGAATTGGGGCTGGTCGAAGGCCTCAGCGTGCTGGCGGGCAATGATGGGGTCTTCGGCCGCACGATCGAGTTCGGCGGCGCCGGCGGCATCCTCGTGGCATCGCACCTGGTCGGACCCCAGATGCGGGAGATGTGGGATGCCGGGCAGGACGGTGACCTCGAACGCGTGGGGCAGATCGACGCGGAGCTTGCGCCGATCTACGAGGCGATGGCGATCACGGCCAACCCGATCCCCGTGAAGGCGGCCTTGAAGATGTTGGGGCTGATCGAGTCCGACGCCCTGAGACTGCCGCTGATTCCGGCGACCGAGGAGCAGCGGCAAGCGATCCGCCCAGCGCTAGAGGCGGCCGGGATCCTGGCAGCGGCGGGTTGAGCGGAACCCTGAGAGTGCTCCCCCTCGGCGGGTTGGGGGAGATCGGCAAGAACATGACCGTCGTCGAGTACGACGGGCGCATAGTCGTCGTCGATACCGGGCTGATGTTCCCGACCACCGAGATGCTCGGCATCGACCTCGTCCTACCCGACTTCTCGTATCTGCGCGAGCGCGCCGGGGACATCGAGGCGATCGTTCTCACCCACGGTCACGAGGACCACGTCGGCGCGCTGCCCTACGTGTTGCGGGAGCTCGGTCAGCCGCCGGTGATCTATGGCGGCCTGCTGACCGTCGGCCTCGTTCGCTCGAAGCTCGACGAGCACAAGCTCGGCGACGCCCCCCTTGAAGAGCTCGAGGCCGGAGAGCGGGTGAAGCTCGGACCGTTCGAGCTCGAACTGATCCACCTCTCGCACTCGATCCCCGACATGCGCGGCGTGCTGCTGAGGACCGAGCTGGGCTCGGTGCTTCTGACCGGTGACTACAAATTCGACCAGACTCCGGTCGACGGCCGCCCCGCTGACGTCTCGCGGCTGGCCGAGGTTGGGCGCGAGGGCCTGCTGCTCCTCTGCGGCGACTCGACCAATGCCGACCGGCCGGGCGTTTCCCCCTCGGAGTCGAGCGTCGGGCCGGCCCTGCTGGAGACCTTCTCCCGCTGCAAGGGGCGCATCATCGTCACCTCGTTCGCCTCCAACGTTCATCGCGTGCAGCAGGCCATCGACGCCGCCGTGCAGCTCGACCGGCGGGTCGCCCTGGTGGGGCGCTCGATGCGCAAGAACTTCAACATCGCCTCCAACCTCGGCATGGCGGAGGCGCCGTCCGGGCTGTTTATCCAGCCGAAGGAGATCGAGGACTTCCCCGACGAGAAGGTGATCGCGATCTCCACCGGCAGCCAGGGCGAGCCGCTGTCGGCCCTGCGCCGTATGGCCCACAACGACCATCGCGACGTCGAGCTTCACTCCGGCGACACGGTCGTCTTCTCGGCGTCCCCGATCCCCGGCAACGAGCGGGCCGTCAACGAGACCATCGACCGCATCTTCCAGATCGGCGCCTCGGTGGTTACCGCGTCCGACGCGCCGATCCACGCATCCGGTCACGGCTGCCAGGAGGAGCTGAAGCTGATGCTCAACCTGACCAAGCCCCGCTACGTGCTGCCCGTTCACGGAGACCACAAGCGCTTGCGCCTTCACGCCGACCTCGCGCTATCGGTCGGAATCGAATCCGACCGCGTCTTCCAGGGCGCCAACGGGGTGCCCCTCGAGCTGGACGAATCCGGCGCCCGGCTCGGAGAGGACGTCGGAGCCGGGATGATCTTCGTCGACGGCGTCGACATCGGCGAGCCAGACGACGTCGCGCTGCGCGACCGCAGGACGATCTCCGCTGACGGCATATTCATCGTCGTCGCGACGGTCTCCTCCGACGACGGCTCGATGGTTGCGCCGCCCGAGGTGATCTTCCGCGGTGTCCCCTTCCTCGAGGAGGCCGACGGGCTGGTGGAGGACCTGCGCGACGTTGTCGAGGACTCGCTCGCCGACGCCGCCCGCCACGAGGTCCGCGAGCTGCCGCTGCTCCAGGAGGACCTCCACGACGACATCGCGGAGTTCGTCTACGAGAAGCTGCGCCGCCGCCCGATGGTGCTGCCGGTCGTGGTCGAGGTCTAGGACCGCAAAAAGAAAGCCGCCGGGCTCTAGGGAGGGGGGAGCCCGGCGGCTGCTTCAGCCCTAGGGCTGAAGGTGGGCTCGTCGAGGTGCTAAGGGGGAGATCCTCGACGAGCCCGTGTGTCTCGTCCGCGATGGAAACTAAGTCCGAGCTTTAAAGCGCCCCTAAAGAGGATGTAATTGGTTGTTCAGTCTTTCTGAGCGGGAGGGTGACGGTGACCAGCGCCCCTCCGAGGGACGATTGGCTCGCCTTCACCTCACCGCCATGGGAGCGCGCGACCGCGCGCACGATCGCAAGGCCGAGTCCGGTGCCGCCGCCGATCGCGGTGTCTGCCGGACCGCTGCCCCGCACGAAGCGATCGAAGACGTGCTCGCGTATGCCGTCGGGAATCCCGGGCCCGTCGTCGGCGACCTCGACGATCGCCTTGTCGCCATCCACCTCGAGTCGGAGCTCGATCGTCGAGTGGTCCGGCGTATGCCGAACGGCGTTGTCGAGCAGGTTGACGACCATGCGATGCAGCTCGTCGGGATTGCCGTGTATGGGCACCGGGCGCCCGTTGTCGAGGTTGAGCTGCCGCCCTCCGGCGACTGGCGCCACCTCGGCCGCGGCGTTGCCGGCGATCTCGGCAAGATCGCAGTCGGTGCGCTCGCTGATCCTCCCGGCGTCGGCCCTGGCGAGCAGCAGCAGGTCGGCGACCAGCCGGCTCATCCGCCGCGAGGAGCGAAGCGCGGAATCGACCATCTCGTGGTCCTCGGAGCTCTCGGGCGACGGGAGCGAGGCCTGGAGCAGCTCCAGGTTGGCGATCACGCTGGTCAGCGGGGTGCGCAACTCGTGCGAGGCGTCGGCGACGAACTCGCGTTGCTGCTGCATCGCCTGTTCTCGCTCGGTTCGCGCCGCGTCGAGCGAGCGAAGCATCTGATCCAGGGTGCGCGCCAGCTCGCCGACCTCGTCGGCGACGTCCGGCTGCGGCATGCGTCGCGAGGTGTCACGGGTGCTTGCGATCTCGCCCGCGGTCGCGGTCAGCGAGGCGATCGGCCGCATCGCATGGTTGGCGATCGCTAAGCCCGCAAGGCTGGCCAGCAGCACCCCTCCGACGACCCCGGCGGCGACGAACAGCCACAGCCGCTCGATCGTCGAGTCGACGTGCTGGTCGTTGCGCGCGTACTGCACATAACCGACGACACCACCACCTTCGCTGACGATCGGTGTGCTGACGACCCGCAGCGGCCCGACGTGGATGATTCCGGCGCGCGGCAGGCCGAGGTTCGGTGCGTGGTGGGTCTGCTCCAAGATCTGGTGGTTGGCGTCGAAGACTCTGACCACGGCGCCGTTGGGCAGCGCGAAGTCGCCGAGCTCAGGGCCTGTGACGAGCGTCCCGCCGGACGTCTGGGTGACCTCCACCTGGGCGCCCAGCGTGGTCACCGCTCCTCGCATCTCGCGGTTGAAGTCGTTGCGGATGCGCTCCGTCGCCAGGTGGCCGATCACGGCGGCGAAGACGAGCAGGATCGCCAGCGTCAACCCGGCGGAGCCGACGGCGAGGCGCCAGCGCACCGGCCAGCCCCTGGGGTGAGTGAGGCGACGCAGGACAGCCATGCCTAGGCCCTCAGAACGTACCCCGCCCCGCGCTTGGTGTGGAGGAGGCGTGGCTCACCGGCGGCCTCGAGCTTGCGCCGCAGATTGGAGATGAAGACGTCGATGGTGTTGGTCGCCGCCATCGGGTCATAGCCCCAGACCTCGTCGAGCAGGCGCTCGCGCGAGACGACCAGGCGCTCATTGCGCATCAGGTACTCGAGCAGCTCGAACTCGCGGTTGGTCAGCTCGATCTCGCGGCCCCCGCGATGGACCTCGCGCGTGTCCGGGTTGAGCCTCAGGTCGCCGACGCTCAGCGATGCGGAGCCGCGCGGCGGGCGGCGCCGCAGCAGCGCCCGGATCCTGGCCAGGAACTCCTGGCGCTCGAACGGCTTGACCAGGTAGTCGTCGGCGCCGCTGTCGAGCCCGGTCACCCGGTCATCGGTCTCGGTGCGTGCGGTGAGGATGAGAATCGGCACGTCGCCGTCGGCGCGCAGCTGCTTGCAGACCTCGATCCCGTCGAGGCGCGGAAGGCCGAGGTCCAGGACGACCAGGTCGGGGATGAACTCGGCGGCTGCGTCGAGCGCTTCGACGCCGTCACCGGCGGTGCGCACCTCGTAGCCCTCGTGACGCAGAGAGCGTCGCAGCGCGTCGGTGATCTCGGTGTCGTCCTCGATCACGAGGACGCGCCCGCCGAGCAGCTCCTCTTCTACAGGCATGGCTCGATGTTAGCCCCGTGCCGGGGGCGCGAGCCGAGGATTTACGGCTTCTTTACGCGGTTTCAGGCGCGCAGGGGAGCTCCCTCAGGCGTCGAACTGAACTCTGATGTCCGTGCGGCGAAAGCGCCGAAGACGTCCCGCGCGCCGGCGTGGCGGTTCGCGTGCTCAGAAACGGCGACGCCCCAAGGTTTCACCGCGCCTTAGTCGCGAGCAGCTCGAAAAGCTCGAGCAGCGCCAGCTCGACGTGATCGGGTTGAGCCTGATCGCAGTCGGGGTCTATCTGACCCTCGTGCTCTACCTGGGCTGGGAGGGCGGCAAGATCGGCTCCGGGGCTAAGGACGCCCTCACCTACCTGTTCGGCAAGGTCGCCTACCTGGCGCCGCTGGCGCTGTTCGCGAGCGGGGCGGCGCTGATCCTGAAGCCGTTTCTGCCCGCGATCCGGCCTCTGCGCACCGGCGGCATCTGCGTGATCGCCGGGCTGCTGCTCGCCTTCGCGACGCAGACGGCGCACATCGGGGCCGACCACCCACTGCGGCCCGGCTACTTCGACCCGGCGTGGTTCCCGCAGCACGGCGGGCTCGCAGGCGAAGCGCTCTACTGGGCCACCTCGACCCTGTTCCAGCGGGTCGGCGCCCACATCATCGCCGCGCTGCTGATCTTCGCCGGGGCAATGCTGCTGACCGGCACTTCGATCGCCGCCTTCCTGAGCGAAACCGGCAAGGCGATCACGAAGGCCCGGGCGAGCAGCGCCGAGATGGCGCGCACGGTCGCCCAGACCCAGTGGCGAAAGGACGAGGAGATGGCCGGCCAGGAGACCCAGGTTGCGCCCACCGACGTGATGAGCGAGTACCCCGAGGAGGACCTCGAGCCAGAGGTGCGGGTGGTGGAGTTCGATCACGATCCCGAGCCCGACGTGCCGGACTCGGAGGCGCCGACCGGCGAGATGGTCGTGGCGGCACATGAGCTTGCCGAGGAGGACGTTGGAGCAGACGGGGACGCAGGAACAGACGACCACCCGCCCGCGGCGGACGCGGAGCGAGGCGCGAGTCAGGATCTGGGGGATCGAGCGCCGAGCGGAGCGAGCACGCGGGCGGAAAGTGGTGTTACCCCGATGGGCGAGAAGCGCGGCGTCACCGCCTCGGACGAGATCGCCTACAAGCCGCCGCCGGCAAACGTCTTGGAGAAGGGCAAGGCCGACAAGGGGCCCGACCCACGCGAACACGAGGCCGTGGGCCGCAAGCTCGTCGAGGCGCTCGGCCACTTCGGCGTCGAGGCGAAGATCGTCGGCATCGTCAGCGGCCCGCACGTCTCGCGTTACGAGCTGCGGCTGGCGCCGGGCACCAAGGTCAAGAAGGTCACCGAGCTTGCGAACGACCTCGCCTACGCGTTGGCCTCGACCGACATCCGCATCCTGGCGCCGATTCCGGGCAAGCAGGCGGTCGGTGTCGAGGTGCCCAACTCGAAGCGGCGGCTGGTGCGGCTCGGCGACATCTACCAGGGACGGCCGGCCAAGGCCTCGCCACTGGTCGGCTGGCTGGGCAAGGACATCGCCGGCAACGCGGTTTGGACCGACCTCCAGAAAATGCCCCACGTGCTCGTCGCCGGAACCACCGGATCGGGCAAGTCGGGCTGCATCAACGCCGTGCTCAGCTCGATCCTGATGGGCGCCTCCCCAAACGAGGTGCGCATGGTTCTGGTCGATCCGAAGCGGGTCGAGCTCAACCACTACGAGAACATTCCCCATCTGCTCACCCCTGTGGTCACCTCGCCGCGGCTGGCGGCCAACGTGCTCGCCAACCTGATCGGCGAGATGGAGAACCGCTACGGGATCATGGGCGAGGCGCGCTGTCGCAATCTCGCAGAGCTCAACCGGGCCCGCAAGCGGGTCGGCGAGCCGCCGCTGCCTCACGTCCTCTGCGTGATCGACGAGCTCGCGGACCTGATGATGGTGGCGCCGGCCGAGGTCGAGGACTCGATCATCCGGCTCGCCCAGAAGTCGCGCGCGACCGGCATCCACCTTGTGCTGGCGACGCAGCGGCCGTCGACCGACATCATCACCGGGACGATCAAGGTCAACATCCCAGCCCGGATCGCCTTTGCCGTCTCCTCGCAGACCGACTCGCGGGTGATCCTCGACCAGGGTGGGGCGGAGGCGCTGCTCGGCCAGGGCGACATGCTGTTCCGCCCCGCGGGGACCTCGAAGATGCAGCGGATCCAGGGCGCCTTCGTGTCCGAGGAGGAGATCGCCCGCATCACCACCCACTGGTCGAAGCAGGGAGAGCCCGAGTTCGAGCAGGAGCTGCTCGAGGCCCGAACCGAGCCCGAGGACGATGCCGAGGCGAGAGACATCGACCCCGATCAGGACGACCTGCTCGACGAGGCAATTCACCTGGTCGTGCAGACGCAGACAGCCTCGGTCTCGATGCTGCAGCGGCGGCTCCGGGTCGGCTACACGCGCGCCGGCCGGCTCATCGACATGCTCGAGCGACGCGGCGTGATCTCCGGCTATGAGGGCTCGAAGCCGCGCCAGGTGTTGATCACCGAGGCCGATCTGGCCCGCGTGCTCAGCAGTGCCCCGGACTCGCCGCAGCAGCAGGAACCGGTCACCAGTTCGCACGAAACTGCCTGAGCCGCGGTTGGGCGTTGGCTCTCGCCCTCGCCTCGCTGAACCGCGAATCCCGACCTCTCGTAGGACAATTCGGTCGTGGAGACCGAAATCGGACCCATTCTGCGCGAGGCGCGGATCCGCCACAAGATCGATCTCACCGAGATCGAGGAGCGGACCAAGATCCGCGTCCGCTACCTGCGGGCGCTGGAGAACGAGGAGTGGGACGTGCTTCCAGATCCCACCTACACCCGCAGCTTCATCCGCACCTATGCGTCGTTCCTTGGCCTCGACGGGGAGCGGCTCGCCGACGACTATCGCCGACTCGAGGAGGACCGCATGGCGGAGCTGGTCGGCGCCCGCGAGGCGCATTCTCTGCCGCCCCGCCTGGCCCGGGCTGGGGGCGGACATCGATTTGGGCCCGGTGTCATCGGGGCCCTGGTCGCCGTGGCGCTGGTGGCAGTGGTGCTCGTGCTCGGCCTGACTTCCAACTCGGGCAACAACAAGACCAATGCGGGGCCAAGTGCCGACGGGGCAAAGGCGAAGCAGGGCAAGCACCAGGGGACCGCGGCGGCGAAGCACAAGCCTCAGGTCTCGATCCAGCTCACTGCGACAGCGGAGGTCTGGGTCTGCGCGCTCGCGGCGGACGGCACCCGGGTCGTCAACGGCCAAATCCTTCCTGCGGGGACTCAGGAGGGCCCGTTTCGTTCCGGCAAGTTCGACCTCGCGTTCGGCAACGGAGGCGTCGACCTGAAGGTCAACGGCAAGCCGTTCCAGGTCCAAAACACCCCCAGCCCGGTCGGCTACGAGGTGACGGCGAAGGGCACCCACCTGCTCCAACCAGGCACTAGGCCGGATTGCACGTGAGCGCGAGGCTCAGCCAAGGAGATTGATGGAGGGCCGAGCGCGAACACCAGTTGAGCCGGGCGTACGCGCGGGCATCGTCGTCACCGGTAACGAGGTGCTCAACGGGCGCGTCCAGGACAGCAATGGCCCCTGGATATCCGAGCGCTTGGCGGAGCTGGGCGTGGAGGTCGCGAGCATCATCGTCGTCGCCGATCGTCCCGACGACCTCGAGTCGGCGCTTCGGTACATGGAGGCCGAGGGGATGGACCTGGTCGTGACCTCGGGCGGCCTCGGGCCGACGGCCGACGACCTCACGGCGGAGGTCGTGGCCCGATTCGCCGGCCGCGAGCTGGTGCTCGACGAGAGCATGGAGGAGAAGATCGCCCGCATCCTGCGCGACTTCGCACGCCGGCTGCGGCTCGACGAGGACGCGTTGCAGGCGGCAAATCGCAAGCAGGCGATGGTGCCCGAGGGGGCGACCACGATCGACCCCGCCGGCACCGCGCCGGGCCTGGTCGTGCCGGCGGAGCGCCTGACGGTGATCGTGCTCCCCGGGCCGCCGCGCGAGCTTCAGTCGATGTGGGGGGCGGCGATCGAGTCGCAGGCGGCGCAGGCGGCGCTCGACGGCGCGACGCCGTTCCACGGCTACACGCTGCGGATGATGGGCATCCCCGAGTCGGAGATCGCGAAGAGCCTGCGCGAGATCGAGTCCGAGACCGCCCTGACCGCGCTGGAGATCACCACCTGCCTGCGCCGGGGCGAGATCGAGGTCGACGTTCGCTACCGCGATGGCGCCGAGGCGGCGGCGGATGCGGTGCGCAGCGGCCTCGCCGACCGTCACGAGCGCTACCTGTTCAGCCAGGACGGCACCACGATCGACGAGCTGGTCGCGGAGCTGCTTGGGGGTCACCGTCTCGGGCTGGCCGAGTCGTGCTCCGGCGGCCTGCTGGCGGCGCGGATCACCAACGTTCCCGGCGCCTCCGCATACCTTGCCGGCAGCGTCGTCGCCTACTCCAACGACGCGAAGACAGAGCTGCTGGGGGTCGACCCGGAGCTGATCGAAGAGCATGGTGCTGTGTCCCCGGAGGTGGCGGAGGCGATGGCGCGCGGGGCCCTTGAGCGCTTCGACGCAGACGTCGCCGTGTCGGTGACCGGGATCGCCGGCCCCGACGGCGGCACCAAGGAGAAGCCGGCCGGCTACGTCTGCTTTCACGCGCTGACAACCGACGGCGCCAGCCTGGCGCGCGATCCGGTGATCCCGGGTGGGCGCCAGGACATTCGCGAGCGCTCGGCGCTGGTCGGCATGCACATGCTGCGCATTCTGCTCGGCGGGCAAGAGGCGCCGCTGTGAATTCGTCATTCGTCATTCGTCTTTCGTCTTTCGATGGATGAGCTCGAGGACTTCGAGGTTTCGGTCCCTGAGGAGGTCTTCGCTGACCTGCGCGAGCGGCTGGCGCGGACCCGGTGGGCCGAGCAGCCGCCCGAGGGCTGGGACCTCGGGGTCGACGTCGGCTACCTGCGCGAGCTGTGCGACTACTGGGCCGAGGGCTACGACCCGGATCGGTTGCCGGGGCTGCTGAACCGGTTTCGCAACTACCGCTGGAAGGGGCTTCACCTGATCCACGAGCAGGGGGAGGGGGGCGAGCTGCCGCTGCTGTTGCTGCACGGATGGCCCGGGGGTCCGATCGAATACCTGGAGGTGATCCCGCGCCTCGTCGAGGCCGGCCATGAGGTCGCCGTCCCATCGATGCCCGGCTACGCCTGGTCCGACGACCCGGGCTCGCCACTCAACATCGCCGCCGTCGCCGCCCGCTTTCGCGAGCTGGCCGAGGACGGACTTGGCTGGGAGCGCTACGGCGTGGTCGGCGGCGACTGGGGGGCGCCGGTAGCCGCCCGTATTGCCTTTGACTCGCCGGGGCGGGTCGCCGCCCTTTACGTCTTCACGCCCGGGACGTTGCCGCCCTCCGCCGATTTCGTCGACCCGCCGCTCAGCGAGGCCGAGCAGGCCTTCATCGAGCAGGGTTTGCGCTGGCGCCGCCGCGAGGGCCATCACCTACTGATCCAGTCGACCGTGCCCGACATCGTCTCGGTCGGCCTGGGCGACTCGCCTGCCGGCCTCGCCGCCTACCTGGTGGAGAAATATCGGCGCTGGAGCGATTGCGGCGGCGACGTGGAGAGACGCTTCTCCAAGGACCAGCTCTGCGACTACCTGACCATGTACTGGACGACAGGCACGATCGCCTCCTCGATGCGCCTCTACTGGGGCGAGCGCGCCGATCGGTGGCGTCCCGCCGTGGGGGAGACGATCGACGTCCCCGCCGCGGCCGGGATCTTCCCCGCCGAGATCGTTAATCCCCCGCGCGAGTGGACCGCGCGGCTGCTCACCGACCTACGGCGCTGGACCGAGATGCCGCGCGGCGGCCACTTCGCTGCCCACGAGGAGCCGGGGCTACTGGCCGATGACGTGCTCGCGTTTCTCGACGAGCTGGAGGCTAGCTAATGCATGACGATGCTGGCACCGGCCATCGCTCTCGATGTTCGTCTCTATGAAGAAGGGCCGGCTCGGGTCCGCGGCACCGTGGCGACCGGACGGCCACGAGCCCCTATCGGAGATTGCGGGATGGTGAGCACGGCGCCAGTTCGAACGGCGGCGGCTAGTAGAGCGTGTGAACCTTCCACTGGACCGTGCCCGAGTCACAGTTGTGGTACTGAATCTCCCGCTCAGGGTCGAGGGGGGATGGGCCCCGGTAGCTCCCGGTGATCCTCACGGTGCCTGATGCCTTCCCGTAGCCCTTGTTGAACCTGCCCCTCGCGTCGAGCACATACTCGTCGCGCTCGGTGCCCACGACATTCCCGCCATTGTCAACGACGGCATATGCCTGGGTCTTGGGCTCCACGACGTGGAACCTGTGGTGCTTGACCCGGGGGTAGGGCGGGTTCCATCTCCAGCGCGAGATGTCCAGCGAGCCATCCGTCGTGGTCTGTCCCTCGTCGCAGTTCAGCGGCAACCCGCCGAACACGGTGATCTCCCTGAGTTTGCTCTTCTGCCTGAGGACGATTCCCAGAACGTCCCCGGTGTAGACGCTTGCCTCGGTGCTACCGGGCAGCGCCAGCGCCGCTCCGACGACAACAGAGATGATCACGCGCCTCACTCGAGGCCCCCTTAGCTTCGGTTAGGGCATCACGTTAGCGCGCCCAGAGACTCCTGCTTCCCAGGACGTGGACGAGCTGGATGCCGACGGCGACGGGATCGACTGCGAGTAGCTGCATTCCCAGCCTACGAAGCCTCGGATGGCGCCCTTGCGCTGCAGCTTCGCCGCGCGTAGGGTCGATTCCGCAGGACGCCAAGAAACGCTCACGGAAGGGGCAGGATGATCTGCTTACGGAGGATTCGCAGGGGCATGGGGTTGGTCAGCGTCGCCGTGGCGTGCGCGCTGCCGGCGAGTGCCCATGCGGCGGTGCTCTATGACCAGAACAATTTCGATGCGGGCTCGGTTTCGCTCTCCGATGACTTCAGTGTTGATACCTACGATTCTCAGACCGCCGACGATTTCACCGTTCCGGTGGCCCAGAGTGATCCCGAGGCACCTTCAGCTTGATCGGCGTGCACCGCTCAGGCGAGTCGGCGCTCGAACGAGGTCTCGAGCGAGTGCTGCTCCGCCTCGCCCGGGTTCGTCTTCTCGAGCTTGATTCGGGCCGAGCGCCCCTCCAGCGTCACCGTCCCCACCTGGTTGTCGAAGTACGGGCCATCCAGGATCCGCCAGCGAAGGTCGGGATCGGGGACCCCGGCGGCGCGGGAAAGGGCGCGTGTGACCGCGGTCATCGCCTTTCCGAATGAGATCCTGATCACCCGCCGCTCCTTCGCGTCGAGCGGGTTCCGAAACGGCGAGCAGACCGCCTGGTAGACGCGGCTGGTGACGCCGCTTTCCCGCCGGAACGCCATCTCCGCCAGATAGGCGTGGTGGACGTCGCCGGAGAGGACCACGATCGTCGCCGGCGCGGCCCCCTTCTCTCCGGCCCCGACCTCGCGGAGCAGCCCCGTGAGGCGGCGAAACGAGATCCCGAACGCGGCCCAATGATCGAAGTCCATGGCGCGGCGCAGTTTCTCCATCAGCTTCGCCGCCGGCTTCCCCCAGGTCCCGTCGCACACCGCCTCGCTGCAGGCCTCCAGGTAGTGAATTCCATGCGAGAGCAGGAAGGGGTCGGAGGTCGCGATCAGCAGGTGGTCGAAGTTGCCGTCGGCCTGACCCCCGACCCACTCGCGCTCCTCGTCGTCGAGGATCGAGCGCCGTCCCTCCTCGAGCACCCGGCCCCCACGCGAATCCATGACGATCACGCGGGTGCCGCAGAGGTCGCGGTGGTAGCTCCAGCGGATGCCCTCGCGGTCGTCGTAGGCCCGGTCGGCATAGTCACGAAGCACGGGGCCGGCGTCATCGCGTAACTCCTTGACCTTGGCGAGGGTCTCGTCCTCGGACAGCTCCCGAGGGGAGAGGTTGCCGAGATGCTGGTAGATCCAGTAGGTCATGAAGCCCGCCCGCACCCGCCGGTGCCACCAGGGCTTGCGATCCATCTCCTGCTTCCAGGAGCGGGAGATGTTCCAGTCGTCGCTGATGTCGTGATCGTCGATCACCATCGCCGTCGGAACCGTCGAGAACAGCCAGCGGACGTAGGGCTCGCTCCAGGACTCGCGATAGAGCCGCGTGTACTCCTCGAAGTCAAGCACCTCCTCACCGGGCGGCTCGGAGACATCGCGCCGCGAGCGGATGAACTCACGGGTCTCGAGCGATCCCTCGTCGACGTAGACCTGATCGCCGATCATCAGCAGCAGGTTGGGCCAGCGCTTATCGAGGTCGCGAAGCAGCTCGTGCGCGTAGACGTGGAGCGCGTCGAGCTCGGCTCCGTCGTCGTGCTCGTCCTTGGTGAAGACGTATGGCGGTTCCATCGGCAACGCGACTCGACACGAGCCGAAGGAGACCCGCAGCTCCCCCTCTGGGTCCAATGTGCGGATCTGGCTGGGCGGGAATCCAGAATCGCTCACCGGCCAGCGGCGCTCGCCGTCCAGTTTCACGTCGTACTCGTATCGCGAGCCCGTTTCCAGGCCCTCGATGCAGACCAGCGCGTAGTGGTGCCCATCGACGCAGAAGGTCACCTCGGTGTGACCGAGCACCTCCACCTCGCACGCCTCGTCGGTCTCGACCCAGACCGTTGCGTCGCGCTCGCCCACGTGCCGCACGAGCGGCCCTAGGATCAGCTCAGACATTTACGCGCGACTCGCCGGCGGGAGGCCTCCGCTGCGGCCTCGACGCGGAACGCCTCGAACTCGTTTCCCGGTCGCTTGGCGCGCTGCGCGAGCGCCGTGAAGTCGAACTCGGCGAGCTGCGCTCGTGCGGTTCAGAAACCACCGCAAGCATTCGTCACGTTCCTCGAGTGGGCGGGCTGACGCGCAGTTTCTCTTTCTCGGCGGAACTTGTCTCTCGGTCGATCTCGAGGAGGTATGGGGCGACCAGCCCCCGGTAGGCCGCCTTTCGCTCGTCGGAGAGATCCTTCCAACCGGTTATCGAACTACGACATATATCTGAGCCACAAAGGCAGCCGCCCGGAAAGTGCTCGACCGAGTAGTTCCGCATGGCATAGTCGAAGGTGATCTCTTCGCCCGCCACGATCGGCTCGCGGGCCACGAAGTCGCAGGCTCCTGAGTCGTTCAGGTGCACGCCGCAGTTCGGGCTGCACGAGTGATTGACCTTCGGCCCGAGGCCGCCGTGCCGCACCCACTCGGTGCGGCTCACCTGGGTTGCATGGGAGTCGTTTCTGTCGACTCGACGCTCGATCACTCCGACCATCACCGTCTCGCCGATGTCGAAGCGTCGGGTGGCGCGCACACCATCGCCCTTGCCATCCGTGGTTGTGCGTAGCTCGTAGCCAACAGGATCCATGGGACCGCCTCTCAGTTGGTTGGTCGCAGCGAACTGCTGTGACCAACCTTAGTTGGTGCCCCAGGCCTGGCAGCTCAGCCCGCGGCCTGCGCCGTGTAACGGTCTCTCAGCAGCCGCTCGTAGGGCTTGGCCCTGCCGCTTTCCATGTAAAGCGACAGCCGCAACGACGGCTAGGGCCCCGCTCGAGGAGGCTGCAAGAGCCGGGGTCGGGCCGAGCGCCCCTAGCTGAGGAAGGAGAGGGCGCGCCGAGCGACGAGGTCCGGCTTCTCGTCGACGAGGAAATGCCCCGAGTCGGGGACCAGCTCGAGCTGCATGTCATCGGCGTGCTCCTCGTAGCCGGGCAGCAGCCGCGGCGAGACGTAGCGGTCGGCGGCGCCGAACAGCAGCAGGGTTGGGACCGCGAGGCGCTGGCGCCGATAGGGGCCTCGGAACCCGGCGACGAAGATCCGCATGTAGTGGCGATAAAGCTTCACCGCGGCTACGGCGCGGGCGGGGTCGCGGAACTGCTCGCGGTAGACGTCGAGTCCATCCGGGAACGGGTCGCCAACGTTGCCGTGGCCGAGGAAGAAGCCGGGCATTCGACCCGACTCCGACAGCCACTTCCCGAGCAGCGGCGTCGCGTTGGCGATCGCGTACCAGCTTCGCCACGTATCCAACGCCAGGCTGGGCTCGATCTTCGGCCAGGGATGGGGCGCGTTGCAGATCACCATGCGTTCGATGCGATCGCTGTGGTCGAGGCCGAGCAGGAACGCCGTCCAGCCACCCCAGTCGTGGCCGATCACGCTGGCGCTCTCGATCTCAAGCGCGTCCAATAGGGCGACCTGGTCGGCGGCGAATGTCTCGGCGTCGTAGCCGGCGCCCGGAGCCTCGGTCCAGCCGAAGCCGCGCAGATCGGGCGCGATGAGCCGGAACTGCGACGCCAGCCGCTCGATCACGCCCCGCCACATGTACCAGTGCTGCGGCCAGCCATGAAGGAGCAGCACCGGAGGACCCTCACCTGCTATCGCGACATGAACGTCGAGTCCGTCGGCGTCGACGAAGCGGTGCTCGACGCCCTCGATCTCGGGCAGGTCGTGAGCTTGATCTTGGGCTTGCGCCGTTGGCCCTCCGCTCATGCGCGTCCCGAGTCTATTTTTCGTGCGCCTATCGGCGCAATCCCGTATTGCACCGCGCTCGCTGGCCGCGTAGCTTGGCGGCGATGGCAAAGGAGCGGTTGAAGTCCCCGCGGGCGCGGCTGTTCGTGGCGCTGGACCTGCCGGAGCCCGTTCGTGAGGGCATCGTGGGCTGGCAGCGCGCCGAGCTCACCGACGACGCGCTGCGGGTCGTCGGCCCGCAGAACCTTCACATCACGCTCGCCTTCCTCGGCTACCTGCCGGAGAAGGCGATCGGGTCGGTGGCGAAAGTGGTCAACGGGATCACGGCGCCGGCACCACGGATCGAGCTCGCGCCGCAGCCGCTCGGGAAGCCGAAGGGGCGCCCGCGCCTGTTCGCCCTCGATGCGGTGTCGGAGGAGACGGTGGCCCTGCAGGCGGATCTGGAGAGGGAGCTGGTCGCCAAGCGGCTCTACAAACCCGAGAAGCGTCCCTTCTGGCCCCACGTGACGGTCGCCCGGGTGCGCCCAGAGAAGCGCGGATCGAAGCAGCCGGCGCGGATCGAGAGTGCTCCGGGACCATTCCCTGAGGCGCTTTGCGAGCCGTTTTTTTCGCTCCGATGCACGCTCTACCGTTCGATGCTCAGGCCGCAGGGCGCCGAGTACGCGCCCCTGGCGCAGGTTGCGCTGCCCGCGGACTAACAGATGAGGTGAAAGAGATGGCAGAGAGCAAAACAGCTTTGAAAGAGGCCTCGGCAAAGGACGCCAAGGCAAAGGACGCGGCATTGGACGCCGCGCTGACCCACATCGTGAAGGAGTACGGAGAGGGCTCGATGATGCGCCTTGGGGACCGGGGCGCTGTCGACGTGGAGGCGATTTCCACCGGAGCGCTGTCCCTGGACCTGGCGCTCGGGGTCGGCGGTGTGCCGCGCGGCCGGGTCGTGGAGATATTCGGGCCGGAGTCGTCGGGGAAGACAACCCTCGTCTACCACATCATCGCCGAGGCCCAGGCGCTCGGAGGCATCTGCGCCTTCATCGACGCCGAGCACGCCATAGACCCCATCTACGCACGCCGGATCGGCGTCGACACCGACGAGCTGCTGATTTCCCAGCCCGACTACGGCGAGCAGGCGCTCGAGATAGTCGACATCCTCACCCGCTCCGCAGCAGTTGACGTCGTTGCGGTGGACTCTGTGGCTGCGCTGGTTCCCCGCACCGAATTGGAGGGACAGATGGGGGAGATGCAGGTCGGCCTCCAGGCCCGCCTGATGTCGCAGGCGCTGCGCAAGCTGGCCGGCAACCTCAGCCGCGCCAACACCGTCTGCGTGTTCACCAATCAGATCCGCGAAAAGGTGGGAGTCCAATTCGGATCGCCGGAAACCCAGCCGGGCGGACGGGCGCTGAAGTTCTATGCCTCGCAGCGGCTGGACCTGCGCCGCATCGAGACCCTCAAAGAGGGCACCGAGGCGGTCGGCAACCGGGTCCGCGTCAAGGTGGTCAAGAACAAGGTCGCGGCGCCGTTCCGCCTGGCCGAGTTCGACGTCGAGTACGGGGCCGGCATCTCCAAGCAGGGATGCCTGATCGACCTCGGCCTCGAGCACGACCTGGTCCAGAAGTCCGGCTCCTTCTTCTCCTATGGCGAGCTGCGGCTGGGTCAGGGGCGCAACAACGCCAAGCAGTACCTGACCGAGAACCCGAAGCTGGCCGACGAGATCGAGGCCAAGGTCCTGGCCAAGCTCGACGTCGAGCGCGAGGCCGCCCAGGCGCCGGACATCGCGCCGGTCGAGGAGGCAGAGCCGGCGCCGAAGAAGGCGCAGGCGCAAAAGAAGGCGGCCTGAGAGCAGGGGGGGCGGCGGAGTGAGCGGCGAGCCGCTCTCACTGGCCCTGGAAGCCCTGGGACGCAAGGAGCGCACCGTCGCCGAGATGGGCAGCTGGCTGCGGGCGCGTGGCGTGGATCCGGACGAGGTCGACGACGTGGTCGATCACCTGATCTGCGATGGAGTGCTCGACGACGCGCGCTACGCGCGGCGTTACGCCGAGGACAAACGGCAGCTCAAGCGCTGGGGCAGCGGGCGCATCCGCGCCGCCCTGCTCGACCGCGGGATCTCGACCGAGGACGCGGAGGAAGCGCTCGGCGACGCGGACGCTGGGCAGGAGATCGAGCGGGCGGTGGAGTTGCTGGGCGACCGCGGCACGGCGCTGGCCGATGCGCTGGAGCGCCAGCGGGCGCTGGGTTTGCTGGTCCGGCGCGGCTATGGCTCCGAGGTCGCCTACGAGGCGATTCGCCGCGCGCGGCGGGGCTAGTCAGCCACCCGAAGGTGCGTTTGCCACTCGGGATCGATCCCGGCGAGCGCATCGATGACGACTGCTTGCAGCTCCCCGCCCTCGAGCGTGTGGGAGTCGAAGGTGGCGCAGTCGAACTCCGGGTCGTAGCCGACCGGGATGTCCGTCACATTGCCCGCCTCGGTGGCGAGCTGCTCGGCCTTCGGGCCGATCGCCTCGAGGGTCAGGATCGGAGTCATCCCGACCACCCTACCTCCGCGTTTTGTTCAGTGCCGCTCGTCACGAAACATCGCCAGCGCGTGCGCGCCGGCGGGGTGTGCGCGCAGTTCCCGGACGACCGCGGCCGCGGCAGCTGGCAGTTCATCAGGTTGCGGCAGTGGTACCCCGTACTCGGGCGGCATCAACACCGCCGCAGCCAGCGCAGCGAAGGTCAGGTCGGCGGCGGTGAAGCGCTCGCCACAGAGATACGGGCGGCCGTCGCTGAGCCGATCTGCGACCGTGTCGAACGTCGCGCGTACCCGGGTCTCGGACTGCGCTGCGTTGGCCGGGGTGATGTCGAGGTAGCGGTCGATCACCCGTATCAACACCGGGTAGGCCACTGACAGTGTGCGGCGCTCCCAGGGCGGGACTCCGGTGCACCCGTAGGCGACAGCGAGATCGCGACGTCCGCGCAGGCCGTTGTACATCCACCTCCGCCCATCGGGTCCCAGGTTTGCGTCGAAGTCACGCTCCAGCGCCCGGACCTCCTCGGCGGCGTTCGGATCGCCCGGGTACAGCCGCCGGTCGGGCGGCGCATGCGCGTCGGCTTCATCGACGATGTCGGCCGAGTCGGCCAGCACGCGATCGCCGCAGACGAGCACCGGGGCGGTCCTTCCGCCCCCGGCACGACGCACGGCGAGCCAGTGGATGAGCTGCAGGTGGGCCTGCTCTCGGTAGCTGACGCCCGCGCGATCCAACGCCCAGCGAGCCTTCTCACAGTAGTGGCTGATTGGAATCGTGATCAAGACGCACGTCTGCTCGCTCGCGGTCATCGGATGGGATCATCCTCGATCCCAGCAAGCCAGACGGCGATCCGGCGCCCTGAGCCAATTGGGCATGTTCGGAGCTGGACGCCTGTCTGGCTTGCCAGACAGGCGTTCCGGTACTACGATCATTTGAGGCGTCGCGGATCGCGTCGCCGTTCAAATTGAAACTTGGATCAGCTGCTCAGGCAGCTGCATAGAGGCGGATCGGACCCCTCCGGATCCGGGGTCACGGTTCCGGAGAGGAAACGATGGAGATCCGGTCATTGTTGCCCCCGTGGATTCGCCCGGGGCAGAAGGGCGATGACGCGGTGGTCGAAACCGTTGAGTCGGAGGCGCCGGGCTCCGCCGGCGCCGAGATCGCGAGCGACCCCGACCACGTCCACGACGAGCTCCGCACCCGGCGCGCTGAGATCGTTCGCATGGAAGAGCGGGCGCTGCGCCAGATGGAGTCGGTGGAGACGCAGCTGCGTGAACTGGAGCGGCGCGGTGAGACGCTCGACGATCGCGAGCGCAACCTGGAGCACCGCGCCGGGGAGTTGAAGGAGGCAAAGCGCCAGCACCTGCGCGAGCTGGAACGGATAGCGGGACTGAGTGCCGCGCAGGCCCGCCAGATCCTGATCAAGGAGGTCGAGGAGGAAGGGCGCCACCAGGCCGCGCTCACCCTCCAGCGGATGGACGAGGAGACCAAGCTGGAGGCCGAGCGTCGGGCCCGCGGGATCCTCGCCGTCGCCATGCAGCGCCTGGCCGCCGACCAGGCTAGTCAGACGACGACGCGCCTCGTGCAGCTGCCCAGCGACGAGATGAAGGGCCGCATCATCGGCCGCGACGGGCGAAACATCCGTGCTCTGGAGAACCTCACCGGCGTCGACTTCATCATCGACGAGACTCCCTCCGCAGTCGTGCTGTCCAGCTTCGACGGCGTTCGCCGCGAGATAGCCCGTCTGACGCTCGAGAAACTGATCGCCGACGGTCGCATTCATCCCTCGCGCTGCGAGGAGGCCTACGAGCAGGCCTGCTCGGAGGTCGAGGACCGCGTCGTCGCCGAAGCCGAGCGCGCGATGCTCGACGCGGGGGTCACCGGGGTCCACCCGGAGCTGGTGCGGCTGCTGGGACGCTTGCGCTTCCGAACCAGTTACGGCCAGAACGTGCTCGATCACCTGGTCGAGTGCGCGCATCTGGCGTCATTGATGGCCGACGAGCTGGGCGCCTCGGCCGAGGTGGCACGACGCGGAGCGTTGCTGCATGACATCGGCAAGGCGGTGAGCCACGAGATGGACGGCGCTCATGCCGAGGTTGGCGCCCGCCTCGCCCGACGCTACGAGGAGCCGGAGGCGGTGGCGCACGCGATCGAAGCCCATCACAACGAGGTCGAGCCGCGCACCGTCGAGGCGGTGATCGTGCAGACCGCCGACTCGCTGTCCGGAGCCCGCCCCGGGGCACGGGGGCAGTCGCTGGAGCGCTATGTCACGCGCCTGCGCGACCTCGAGGAGATCGCCCAGCGCCAGGACGGCGTGCGGAAGGTCTACGCGATGCAGGCCGGGCGGGAGATCCGGGTCATGGTCCACCCCGGCCAGGTCGACGACGACGCGGCGGCGCTGATCTCGCACGAGATCGCCACCGCGGTCGAGCGCGAGATGGAATACTCGGGACGGATCAAGATCACCGTGATCCGGGAGAGCCGCTCGACGACCTTCGCCGATTAGGGGCCCCGGTGCTGGATAGGATCCGCGGCGCGTGAACGGGACCGCTTTCCAAGTCCTCGGCATCCTCAACGGGACCGCCTTCTACGTGCTCGGCATCTGCCTGGCCACCCTGGCGCTGGCGGTGACGGCGATCGGCCTGCGCGACTCCAAGGCCTTCTCGTCGAATACCGCCGCGCGTGCGGGGATCCTGGTCTTCCTGGTGCTCGTCGTCGGAACGGCAGCCTTCGCCGTGCGCTATTCCCGCAGCGAGCAGACCGATCGGCGCGCCAAGCTGGCGGCCGAAGAAAAGCAGCAGGGAGCGACACCGGTACCGGGCGGGGGAGAGGTGCCGACGCCCGACGCTGCGGCGCTCGGCGCCGCGGGCCCCTCCCAACCCCCGGCACAGAACAAGCAGCCGGCCGTCAAGGGACCGGGCGGGACTGTGAAGCTTGCCGCCGACCCGACCCAGATCGCCTTTACGACCAAGGCCCTTCCCAGCAAGCCGGGCAAGGTCACGATCGACTTCAACAACCCGGCGCCGATTCAGCACGACGTGGCGATCGCGAAGGGCAGCCAGGAGCTCGCCAAATCGCAGCTGGTCGCCCAGGGCAGCACCTCGGTGACCGCCGACCTGGCGCCCGGCAAGTACGTCTTCTACTGCACCGTCCCCGGCCACCGCGAGGCGGGCATGCAGGGCACGCTGACTGTCAAATAGGGCACCCGCGCTACCCTCAGCCCGAATGGGTAAGCGCTACCACGTCACCACCTTCGGGTGTCAGATGAACGTGCACGACTCCGAGCGCATGCGCGGCATGCTGGAGTCGCTTGGATACGAAGAGGCCGCGGCGCGCGACGAGGCCGACCTGATCCTCTTCAACACCTGCTCGATCCGCGAATCGGCCGACAATCGCTTCATCGCTCACCTCGGCGAGGCCAAGCGCTTGAAGTCCGAGGACCCCGAGCGCGTGGTAGGCGTGGGGGGCTGCTGGGCACAGTCGGTCAAGCACGAGGTCTTCGACCGCTTCCCGTTCGTCGACGTCGCCTTCGGACCGGGCCAGATCGGGCGCCTGGCCGAGTTCCTCACATCCGACTCGCTGACCGCCCAGGGCTACTTCGAGTTCGAGGACTTCTCCGGCCATTTGCCCGCCAAGCGCGAGCGCGACTTCCAGGCCTGGCTTCAGATCTCGCAGGGCTGCAACTGCGTCTGCTCGTACTGCATCGTCCCCTCCACCCGTGGGCGTGAGGAGAGTCGCGATCCAGACGAGCTGGTCGGGGAGGTCGCGGGGCTCGCCGCCGACGGGGTGTTGGAGATCACGCTGCTGGGCCAGAACGTGAACAGCTACGGGCGCGACCTACCACGCGAGAGCCGGATCACGTTCTCAGAGCTGCTGGCACGAGTCGACGCGATCGACGGCATCGAGCGCATCCGCTACACGAGCCCGCACCCGAAGGACATTCGCGAGGACGTGATCCGCGCCCACGCTGAGCTGCCGGCGCTCTGCGAGCACATCCACCTGCCGCTTCAATCCGGCTCGAGCCCCGTGCTGAAGGCGATGCGGCGCACCTACAATCGCGAGCGCTACATGGCCCGAGTGGCGGAGATCCGCGAGCAGCTGCCGGACTGCGCGATCACCACCGACATCATCGTCGGCTTCCCCGGCGAGACCGAGGACGACTTCAGCCAGACGCTCGACGTGGTCGACGAGGTCGGCTACGACGGCGCCTTCACCTTCGTCTTCTCGCCACGCCGCGGGACCGAGGCGGCGACGCTCGGCGAACAGATCCCGCACCCGGTCAAGCGAGAGCGCATGGAGCGGCTGGTGGCGCTGGTGCAGCGCCGCGCCCGCGAGCGTGGGCAGCGCTTCGTCGGGCGCACCGTCGAGGTGCTGGTCGAGGGCCCGAGCCGTACGGACCCCACGCGGCTGCGGGGCCGAAGCCGCCACAACAAGACGGTCAACTTCGACGGCACGGCGTCGCCCGGTGAGTTGGTCGACGTGGAGGTCACGGACGCGACCTCCACCACCCTGTCGGGCAGGGAAGAGATCCTCAGCCGCGTCTCCTGAGTGCGAGTCCTCGCGATCTTCGGCCCGACCGCGGTCGGCAAGACCGGCGTCGCCGTTGCGGTCGCGGAACTGCTGCGCGACCGCGGCGAGGTCCCGGTCGCGATCTCCTGCGATGCGATCCAGGTCTACCGCGGCCTGGAGGTGCTGAGCGGCGCCGCGAGCCCTGGCGAGCGCCGGCAGCTTGAGCACCGGATGCTCGGGATCCTCACGATCGGCGACGAGTTCAGCGCCGGCCGTTTCGCGCAGCTTGCACATCGCGAGATCGACGCACTGATGGAGCAGGGACGGCGGCCGATCGTGGTCGGCGGCACGGGCCTCTACCTGCGTGCCGCCCTCAGCGATCTGGACCTGCAACCGCCGGTTCCGGATCAGGTTAGGCGCCAGGTCGAGGAGGAGATGGCGGCGAACGGACCCGAGGCGCTGCACGCCGAGCTCGACCCCGACCTGGCCGCGACGATCCACCCAAACGATCGCAAGCGGATCGCGCGCACTCTGGAACTCCAACGGGCCGGGCTGGAGCCGCCCAGGGTGCATAAGGAAGGCGGCAAGCTGTGGACGGCTGGGCTCCGCCATCCAACAGTGCTTGTGGGCCTGACGATCGACGGGGACGAGCTAGCGAGGCGCATCGACGCTCGCGTCGACTCGATGGTGGCGGGCGGCGCCCTGGAGGAGGTCGCCGACGCGGAGCGCGCGGGCGCCTCGCGAACCGCCCGCGCCGCGATCGGCTTCGAGGAGTTGCTGGCCGGTGACGTCGACGCGACGAAGAGCGCCCAGCGCGCCTACGCGCGCCGCCAGCTCACATGGATGCGCCGTATGGAGGATGTTGAAACCATCGACCGGACAGGCGTGTCAGACACCGAGGTCGCCGGGCAAATCCTCAAACTGCTCGACGAGTCGCGCTGAGATACTGGCCGCGCGATGCACTTCGAGAAGTGGCAAGCGCTTGGCAACGACTACGTGATCGTCGAGAAGGAGTCGCTGCCTTGGGAGCTCACGGTCGAGCGAGTGAGGCGCATCTGCAACCCCCACTTCGGGGTCGGCTCAGACGGGGTCTTGCTGCTCCGCGGTCTCGACGAGGGCGAAGCTGTAGCCGAGCTGCGGACCTTCAACCCCGACGGCTCGGAGGCCGAGCTGTCGGGCAACGGCGCCCGTCAGGCGGCTCTCTACATCCACCGCCACGAATGGACCGATGCAGAGAGCTTCTCGATTCGCACCGCGGCTGGCCTGGTGACGCCGACGATCACTTCTTCGCGCACGGCCACGATGGCCATCGGGCGGGCAAGCACCACCTCTGACGACTTTCCCTCCGGCCCGGCGGATGGGCGAGGGACATTGAGCGCGGCGGGGCGCGAGTGGAACTTCCAACATGTCTCGATCGGCAACCCGCAATGCGCAATCGAGGTCACAGTCGGGCTCGACGAGCTCGACCTGCGCGAGATCGGGCCCCCGATCGAGCACCATGAGCTGTTTCCCAACCGCACCAACGTCTCGTTCTTCCACGTCGACGGGGAGCGCGTCCGCGCCCGCATCTTCGAGCGCGGGGTGGGGGAGACGCTCGCCTCGGGCACCGGGGCGAGCGGGGCGGCGGCGGCCGCTCACCTCGGCGGTGCGCCAAGCCCGATCACAGTCGTATTGGACGGCGGCGAGCTGGAAGTGGAGATCTCAGGCGATCTCGGGGTGCAGCTCAGTGGCTGGGCGGAACCGGTGTGCTCCGGGCAGCTTTCAGAGGAACTGCTCGCAGCCTTGGAGCGGGCGTGAGCGTGAGCGAAGCGAACGTGAGGTGGTCGAAGGGATCGCGATGGGTTTCGCGGCCGTCGACTCAACGAGGTGCGGGAAGCGCTCGAGACCCACGATTCGCCAGCCGACGTATTGGCGGCTCTGGGCGAGCTGGGCAATTTCCAGGATCAGGTGATCGATCCGGAGATCGTGATCGACTTCTCGGCCTTTGAGTCCGCTCTCACCCCTGACGCGCCGGAGAGGTTTCACGGCAGGGAGGGATGGATGGAGATGTGGCGGCTTTGGCTCGGGGCTTGGGAGGACTACGAGCCGGAAATCGAGATCGAGGAGCTCGACGACGAGCACATCCTGGTTACGGCTACGGCCACGCTGAAGGGGCGTGGCAGCGGTGTCGAGATTGACTGGGTCACGGTCGGGATCTGGACCGTGCGCGACGGCCGCTTGGTCGGGATGCACAACTTCCTCACCCGCGAGGACGCCCTTGCCGCCCTCGAGAAGGGCCTTCCGTAGGCTTGGCGGCCGTGGGCACCTCGGAGACCCAGAAGCGTGCGTTGACCGACCCCTCGCGGCGTGTCGAGGCGATGCCGCCCTACGCGTTTGCCGAGCTGGAGCGGCGGATCGCGGCCAAGCGCGAGGCGGGGGTCGACGTGATCAGCCTCGGGATCGGCGACCCCGACGAGCCGACATACCCGCACATCGTCAAGGCGATGCAGGAGGCTGTGGCGGAGAACGCCAACCAGAAGTACCCGACCAACCGCGGCCGCGACGAGTTCCGCGAGGCGTTCGCGGACTTCTACGGCGATCGCTTCGGGGTCGAGATCGACGCCGAGAACGAGGTGATCCCGGCGATCGGCGCCAAGGAGTGCATCTACCACCTCTGCTTCGCGTTCCTCGACCCGGGCGACGTCGCGCTTGCCTCCGACCCTGGCTATCCGGTCTACACCGGCGGCCCGATCCTCGCCGGCGCCGAGGCCGAGCTGCTGCCGCTGCTGCCCGAGCTGAGCTTCGCCCCCGACCTCAGCGCCGTTCCCGCCGACGTCGCCGGTCGCGCCCGCCTTATGTTCGTCAACTACCCCAACAACCCGACCGGGGCGATCGTTCCCGAGGGCTTCTTCGAGCTCGCGGTCTCGTTCGCGCGCGAGAACGAGATCCTCATCGTCCACGACAACGCCTACTCGGAAACCACGTTCGACGGCTACGTCGCGCCGAGCTTTCTCGCCACCCCGGGCGCGAAGGAGGTCGGGGTCGAGGTCTTCTCGCTCTCGAAGGGCTTCAACATGACCGGCTGGCGCTGCGCCGCGATCCTCGGCAACCCGGACGCGATCCGCGCCTACTGGCGCTTGAAGACCAACGTCGACTCGGGCCTGTTCGAAGCGATCCAGCTGGCGGGCGCCGCAGCGCTCACTGGGCCCCGCGGGCCGCTGGAGCGCATGAACGAGACCTACGCCCGCCGCCGCGACCTCGTGATCGAAACGCTGCGCGACATCGGCGTCGAGGTCACGGCGCCCAAGGGCACGATCTACGTCTGGGCGCCGGTGCCCGAGGGCCACACCTCGGCCTCGTTCGCCGAGCTGGTGCTGGAGCAGGCGGCGGTCGTCGTCTCACCGGGCTCGATGTACGGGCCGAGCGGCGAGGGCTTCTTCCGCATCTCGCTGACCACCCCAGACCACCGACTGGTCGAGGGGCTGGAGCGGATGCGCGAGCATCTCGCCTAGGTTTCTTCCCGCCTGCGCAAGTAACGATCGAGCCCGTGCCAATGCTGCCCGGGGGGCATCACCTGAAGGTAGGCCTGCTCGGTCTGCTCGTCGCCGGTCGACATTCGCGCCCGCAGCATTCGCTCGTACTCGTCGGCGGGCAGCTCTCGGGCCAGTCCCGCCGCGGCTCCCAGCTCGGCGCGCATCGTGTCCAGGTGCGCCTCCGGCTCCTCGATCGATTCGAAGTGGGTGATCCCAAGACTCTCGGGGTGCCACTCCTCGACCGTGTCCAGGGAGCGAACCCAGGCCTGGACGTCGATGTCGGGCGGGGGAGTGGGCGGAAGCGTCAGTTCGCACGGCGGTATCCGCACTCCGGCGACGTCGCCGACGAAGGCGCGGCCGGTGTCGTGCAGGTAGCAGACGTGGTGAGAAGCATGGCCGGGGGTGTAGGCGACCCGGAAGCGGAGAACGACCTCACCGCCGACCAGCGGTCGCAGGTTGGCCTCCGGGACCGGCACCACCTCACCCCACAGCTCCTGCATGCGATCGCCGTAGAGTCGCTCGGCGCTTGTCAGCAGCTTCGACGGGTCGGCGAGGTGCGGCGCACCGACCTCGTGCACGTACACGTCGAGGTCGGGCCAGCGCCGGACGAGCGCGCCCGCCGCGCCGGCGTGGTCCAGGTGGATGTGGGTGAGCAGCAGCGCTCGCGGTCGCCAGACGCCCAGCTCTTCCACCAGCGTCTCAAGCGACGGCTCTGGGCCGGGGTCGATCAGCACGTCGTCGACCTGCCAGCAGCCGATCACCCGCTCGCGACCGAGGTGGCGGACGTCTATGAGCCGCAAATCAGGCTGGCGCGCCGGCAGGCAGCTTGTCCTCAGCGGCAAGCATGTCGCGCAGTCCCTGCTCGAGTCCGCGCGGCGAGTACCCGAGCTCGCTTATCGCCTTGTCGTGCTTGGCCCAGAAGGTGACCCCGTCGGCCGAGCTGATCAGCTCCGAGAGGTTCGGAGGTTGTCCCATCACCTTCCCGACCACGGGCCCGATCGGGGTCAGTGCTTTCATCAGCGAAGTGGGCAAAGCCCGCTTGGGCGCCTTACGGTCGGTCACCTTGGCCAGGGTCCCAATCAGCTCGCGCATCGTGGTGATCTGGCCGCCAAGCACGTAGGACTCGCCGATCTGCCCCTTGTCGAGGGCAAGCAGCACGCCGTCGGCCACGTCGTCGACGTGGACCATGTTCATGCCCAGGTCCGGGAAGGCGATCATCGGCATCCGGCCAGCCAGGAACTGGTCCATCTGGGTGCCGAGTGCGGAGTGATCGCCCGGCCCGTATACGCCACCCGGTTGGACGATCACGCAGGGAAGCCCATCCTCGTCGATCAAGCGCCGCGCGATCTGGTGGGCCTGCACCTTCGTCTCCTCGTAATAGGACGTGTGTTCGTCGCCGGGGTGCTCGTAGGTCTCGTCGACGACCTCGCCGTGGGTGTTGCCGAAGGCACCAACGGTCGAGATGTAGACGATCTTGGGGATCTTCTCCTCCTGCGCGGAGCGCAGCACGCGCTCGGTGCCGAGCACGTTGGCCTCGTACATCGCGGTGTGCTGGCTCTTCGGGATCCCGACCTCATACACGGCGGCGCCGTGGATCAATGCGTCGCATTCCGCCATCCCGGAACGCATCGCAACGTCATCGGCAAGGTCGCCCTCGAAGAGCACGCAGCCGAGCTCGGCCAGATCCTGCGCCTTTTCGGGGTTGCGCACCAGGCAGACGACCTCGTCCCCTCGCGCGCGCAGATCGCGGACCACGCGTCCGCCGATGAACCCGGTTGCCCCCGTTACAAAGACCTTCACCTGTCGCCAGCCTATCCCGTTGCGGTCGTGGGCAGGCGTACGCAGGGAGCCGCCGTAGAATTTGTCTAGTGCAGCGATCTAGAAACGGACGCGAGGCCGAGACCCGCAATGGTGCGGGGGTGGCGGGCGTCTCGAACCCGCGGGCCAGGCAGCGGGCGATCGCGATCGGCGTGCTCGAGCGCGCCTCCGACGAGGAGCCGCTCGCGGAGCTGAAGGAGCTGTTGCGCACCGCCGGCGTCGCCACTGCGGGAGAGATGGTCCAGCAGCGCTCGGCACCCGACCCCGACCGCTACTTCGGGGCCGGAAAGCTGCGCGAGTTGAAGGAGCAGATCGGCGCCTCCGACGCCAACCTGGTCGCCTGCGACGACGAGCTGGTGCCGCGCCAGGAACGTAACCTCGAGGCTGCGCTGGATGTGCCGGTGATCGACCGCACCGCGATCATTCTCGACATCTTCGCCGACCACGCACACAGCGCAGAGGGCAAGCTGCAGGTCGAGCTGGCACAGCTCGAATACAACCTCGCCCGTATGCGCGGCCTGTGGACCCACCTCGAGCGCCTGGGAGCGGGGAGGATCGACGGTGGAATCGGAACGAGAGGACCGGGCGAGTCGCAGATCGAGACCGACCGCCGCCTGGCGCGCGACCGGATCTCCGCGCTTCGCCGCCGCATCGGCCGGCTGGAGCGCAACCGCGACGTGATGCGGGCGCGCCGCGACAGCACCTCGATCCCGACGGTTGCCCTTGCCGGCTACACGAACGCGGGCAAGTCGACGCTGCTGAACGCGATCACGGGTGCAAACGTCGAGGTGGGGGAGCGGCTGTTCGAGACGTTGGACCCGACAACGCGCCGCTTCGACCACCGGGGGCGCCGCTATCTGCTCACCGACACGGTCGGCTTCATCGAGAAGCTGCCCCATCAGCTCGTCGAGGCCTTCAAGGCGACCCTGGAGGAGACGGTGCTCGCCGGCCTGATCCTGCATGTGGTGGACGCGTCCGCCCCGGCGGAGCGGCGCGGCGCGACCATGGCGGCGGTCGACGGGGTGCTGGAGGAGATCGGCGCCGGCGAATCGCCCCGGCTGCTGGTCTTCAACAAGGCCGACCTGCTCAGCGAAGAGGAGCGCCGCGAGGCCCTGCTGGGCCACTCCGATGCGATCCTCGTCTCGGCGCTAAGCGGCGAGGGCGCGGAAGAGCTTCGCGATCGCATCGAGCAGGCTTTCGAGGAGACCCTGCGCGAGGTCGAGCTGCTGGTCCCCTACAGCGAGGGCGCCCGCCTGCACGAGCTGCACGAGCTCGCCGGCGAGCTGGAGCGAACCGACCGCGGCGATGGCGTGCTGGTTCGGGCTCGCGTCCCCGCCGCCGAGCTTCACCGCTTCAAGGACCTGAGCGTCAACGGCGCCGGAGGCTAGGGTTGGCGGCGTGAAGCTGCGATTCGCCCGTCTCAGCGACGACGCTGTCGTGCCGACCCGCGCAAACGAGGGCGACGCCGGCCTCGACCTCTACGCGGCCGAGCCCGCACACCTAGGCCCCGGCGAGCGCTGGAGCGTCGCCACCGGGGTCGCGGTCGAGATCCCGGAGGGCCACGCGGGCCTGGTGCTTCCCCGCTCGGGCCTGGCGCGCGAGCACGGGATCGCACTGGTCAACAGCCCGGGTCTGATCGACGCCGGATACCGGGGCGAGATCCGTGTGCTGCTGCTGAACACCGACCCCGCAGAGGTCTACCGGGTCAAACCGGGGGATCGGATCGCCCAGCTCGTCGTTGTGGCGGTTGCCGCCCCGGAGCCGGTCGAGACCGAGGCCCTCGCCGAGTCGGCCCGCGGCGACGGCGGCTTCGGCTCCAGCGGCCGCTAGTTCAGGATCTACGCGGGGCGCCGTCCTCGTATTCGTCGTGGCGGCGGATCCAGAACTCCTCTGAGTCGCCCTCGTCGCGTCCCTTCGGGACCCGGTCGAGCAGTGGATAGAAGCCCAGCATGATCTCGAGCCCCCGCGCGTAGGTTGAATAGGTCCGGTAGACGACGCCGTCGGAGAGCGCGAAGGCGGTCAGTCCCGGCGCCTCCGCCATGTATCCCGCTGGGTCTGTCCCGCACGCGGTCGCCATCTGGCCGACAACTGGAGGGAGGTCGCCTTTGAGGAACGCCGCCAGCTGCTCCTCCGTGGCCGAGACGTCGAAGTCGAAGTTGAAGTCGGTTCCCTGCGACGAGACCCAGGGGAACTCCCAGCCCATGCGCCGCTTGTAGGCCTGCAGCCTCTCGAGCGGCGCGCGGGAGACGCAAAGGAAGGTCACGTCACGCGCCTTCAGGTGCTGAACACCGCCGTCGAAGGTGTCCGCCCCGGAAGAGCAGACCGGGCAGCCCGCCGTGTATTCCGGGCCGAACATGAAGTGGTAGACGAGTAGCTGCGAGCGCCCATCGAAGAGCTCCGCCAGCGTCTTCGTACCCTCCTCGGTCTCGAAGCTGTAGTCCTTCTCGATCGGCACCCAGGGCAGCTCGCGCCGCTCGCGCGCGAGTTCGTCGCTGCGGCGGGTCAGCTCCTTCTCGCGCTCGAGCAGCTCCTCCCGAGCGGCCTGCCACTCCTCGCGGGTCCCGACTTTGTGCTCCGTCATCGTCTCACGGCCTGATCGTTGGTTCTTCTCTTACGAAGGTCTACATGATCGGGGTGATCGGGGCTAATCGAAATCGCGTCCTCGGCTTGCAGTCGCGCACAGCCACCCCGACCAAGGCTCCACGCTCTCGATCGTCAGGATGTCATTCACCCACGGGTCGTCTGCGAGGCGGGTGCGGATCGCCGCCTCGCTCTCCATCTAACCTGCATCACATGAGGGAGATATTCGGCCCACCGCTGCGCGCGGCGGCGCTGTGTGCCTTCATCACTGGCCTTGTTCTGCTGCTCCTCAACCCGCCGTCACTCGCGGGGCTGGGTGGCCTGCTGGCACTGCTGGTCGGTGCTGTCGCGATCGTGCTCATCACCGCTTGGGCGACCGTGGCACTGATCGGCCGGGAGATGCCCGAGCCGGAGTTCCGGCGGTTGGTCGACCGCAGCG
>JBBPIN010000006.1:38633-93084 GCA_038040285.1 Actinomycetota bacterium | reverse complement strand
TTCTAACCGAGGCAAATCCGCTAAAGAAAGGCCCGCTTCGGCGGGCCTTTCCTTTGGCCGGTCCGGTCGAGGACTTTGGCGCTCTCGCTTCGCGTAGGCTCAGAGCATCGCGCAGACCAGGAAACGCAGACGCCGCAAGCACCGCGGCACCCAGGGCGGGCGGATCGACACCAAGCGCCGCGGGCGCCCGCGCAGCCGGGCGGAGGCTCAGCAGCGCGCCCGGAGCAAGAAGCGTGCTCCGCGCGTCGATCGACCCCCGAGTTGGCGCAGCGCCAGCATTCGCGGATTCGTCATCTCGGGGCTGCTGATCGTCACGTTGCTTGTGTTCAGAAAGCCCGCCGGGGTCTCGATCGTCTTTGGCCTCTTCATGCTCGCCGTCTACATCCCGATGGGCTATTGGATCGACAAGATGATGTGGCGGCGCCGGCAGCGGGCGCGATGAAAGACGGCTGATGGACGTCAGGATGTTCACCGTCGGCGCTGTGTCGGAGAACTGCTACCTGCTGCGGCAGGACGATTCCGATCGTGCGTTGATCGTCGACCCCGGGGACGAGGCGGAGCGCATCCTGGAGCCCGTTGAAGCGCTGGGCCTCACAGTCGAGGCGATCCTGATCACCCATTGTCACTTCGACCACATCGGCGCGGTCGCGCCGGTGGCCCGCGCGACCGGTGCCAAGGTCTACTGCCCCGAGATCGAGGTCCCGGTCCTGGCCGACATCATGTCGTGGGTCCCGGGGCGGATGTTCGGGCCCTTCGAGAGCTACGAAGCCGACGAGACGGTCGCCGGCGGCGAGACGCTGGAGCTGGCCGGCTTCGAGCTCGACGTGATCTTCACGCCGGGCCACAGCCCGGGCCACGTGACCTACTCGGTCCGCGGCGAGGACGCGATCTTCTCCGGCGACGTGCTGTTCCAGGGATCGGTGGGGCGAGTCGACCTGCCGGGTGGCGACTGGGACACGCTGCTGGGGTCGATCCGCACCCTGGTCGACGCACACCCCCCCGAGGCCACCGTCTATCCCGGCCACATGCGAACCACGACGCTCGGCGCCGAGCGCGCCAGCAACCCGTTCCTGGCCGAGCTTGCGCAGTGAGCTGGCGCGATCGCGGACGAACATGGGTCCGGGGCGCGTGCGAGCTTTAGTCTCGTGAGCGGCGGCTTTCAGGCCCCGAAGGGCACCTTCGACGTCCTGCCCGAAGACGCCGTGCGTCGCGCCCGCCTCGAGGATGCGTCGCGCTCGATCTTCGCGAGGGCCGGCTACGGGCGCATCGAGACGCCCATATTCGAGGACACCGAGCTGTTCGAGCGCGGGGTGGGGCAGTCGACGGACATCGTCAACAAGGAGATGTTCACCTTCGAGGACAAGGGCGGGCGCAGCATCACCCTGCGCCCCGAGGGGACCGCCCCGATCTGCCGCGCCTACGTCGAGCACGGCATGCACAAGCTGCCCCAGCCGGTGAAGCTCTGGTACTTGGGCGCTTTTTTTCGCCACGAGCGGCCCCAGGCGGGGCGCTTTCGCCAATTCAGCCAGGTCGGCGCCGAGGCGATCGGAACCGATAGCCCGCTTGCAGACGCCGAACTGATCAAGCTGCTCGACGACCTGCTCCGCGAGCTTGGGGTGCCTGGGGTCGAGCTGAGATTGGGCAGCCTCGGCTCGCTGGAGGCGCGGGCCCGCTACCTCGAGCAGCTGAAGGGCTATCTGCACGAGCACGAGAGCGAGCTGTCCAAGGATGTTCGCGAGCGGATCGACCTCAACCCCCTGCGTGCCTTCGACGCCGACCACGAGGGGACCCAGGCTGCGATGGCAGAGGCACCGAAGCTGCTCGACCAGCTCGACGACGACGATGCGAGTCACTTCGAGCAGGTGCGCTCCCTGCTCGACGCGGCGGGGGTCTCCTACTCGCTCGACCCGACCCTGGTTAGGGGGATCGACTACTACACGCGCACGATCTTCTCCTTTGTCTGCGAGGGCCTCGGCGCCCAGTCGGAGGTGGGAGGCGGGGGACGTTACGACGGCCTGGTCGAGCACCTCGGCGGGCCGCCCACCCCGGCGATCGGCTGGGCGGCCGGCATCGAGCGAATCCTGCTGGCGCTCGACGAGGATGCCGAGCCAAGCTCGCGCGACGTCTTCGTGGCGGTCGCCGACGAAGAGCAGCGCCCGCGGGCACTGGCGATCGTCGTCGAGCTTCGCCACGCCGGGCTCTCGGCGGAGACCGACCTTGCCGACCGTAGCCTCAAGGGCCAGGTCCGCCAGGCCGACCGGGTCGGCGCCCGGCAGACGCTGATCCTCGAGGCCGACGGCTCGGCCCAGTTGCGTGACATGCAAAGTGGTGAGCAGCGCGCGATCGATCCCGGCAGCGCCGTCGACGAGCTGGCTGGGTGACCATGAGCGACGGCTTTCCCGTCCTAAAGCCGAATGCCTACCGCGACACCTGGTGCGGCCAGGTGCTCGCCGACCGGGTCGACAGCGAGGCGCGGGTCGCCGGCTGGGTGCACCGGCGCCGCGATCACGGAGGGCTGATCTTCATCGACCTGCGCGATCGCACCGGCCTCGTGCAGCTGGTCTTCAACCCCGACGTCGCCGGCGGCGCCCACGAGCTTGCGCACGAGCTGCGTCCCGAGGACGTCGTGACCGCCGCGGGCCAGGTCGTGCGCCGCTCCGAGGAGACGATCAACCGCGAGCTTGCGACCGGGGAGGTCGAGGTCCGCGTCGATGAGGCCGAGGTGCTCGCCGACGCCGAGACGCCGCCATTCGGGATCGAGTCCTACGGCGGCGAGGCAGGCGAGGAGACGCGGCTTCGCTACCGGTACCTCGACCTGCGGCGTGAGCAGATGCGCGACGCGATCGCCCTGCGCCACCGGGTCAGTTCGGCGATGCGCGCGTTCCTGAACCGCGAGGGCTTCTACGAGATCGAGACCCCGGTGCTGACCCGCTCGACCCCGGAGGGGGCCCGCGACTTCCTGGTCCCCAGTCGTCTCCAGCCGGGCTCCTTCTATGCGCTGCCCCAGTCGCCGCAGCTGTTCAAGCAGCTGCTGATGGTCGCCGGCTTCGAGCGCTACTACCAGATCGCCCGCTGCTTTCGCGACGAGGACCAGCGCGCCGACCGCCAGCTGGATTTCACCCAGCTCGATATCGAGATGTCGTTCGTGACCATGGAGGAGGTGATCGACCTCAACGAGCGCCTGATCGCAGAGCTGCTCGGCGAGCAGGGCATCGAGGTGAAGCTGCCCCTCCCGCGCCTCGGCTACGACGAGGCGATGGCGCGCTTCGGCAGCGACCGGCCCGACCTTCGCTTCGGCCTCGAGATCGCCGATCTGACCGAGGAACTACGCGATACGGAATTTCGCGCATTTCGAGGCGTGATCGACGACGGTGGCACGGTGCGGGGGCTGAACGCGGGTAAGCGCGAGCTATCGCGCGCCGAGCTCGACGGCCTGATCGAGGAGGCAAAGGAGCTGGGGGCCAAGGGCTTGGTCTGGGCCTACCGGGAGGGCGATGGCTGGCGTTCGCCGGTCGCCAAGTTCCTTTCCGCCGAGGAACTGTCGGCACTCAACGATCGCCTCGCCGCCGAGGAGGGCGACCTGCTGCTCGTGGTCGCCGACGCCCCGCCGGTTGCCGCGGCGACGCTGGGCGGATTGCGTAGTCGCCTGGCCGCTCGCTGGGACCTGATCCCCGAAGGCCGCAACGAAATCACCTGGATCGTCGACTGGCCGCTGATGGAGTGGGACGAGCAGGAGGGCCGCTGGGACCCACTTCATCACCCGTTCACCTCGCCGGCCGGGGACTTCGATCCCGAAAAGCCGGGCGACGCGCGGGCTCTCGCCTACGACGTGGTCTGGAACGGGGTCGAGCTGGGCGGTGGCTCGATCCGCATCAATCGCCCCGACCTGCAGAGCAAGGTGTTCGAGGCGCTGGGAATCGGCAGCGACGAGGCCGAGGAGCGCTTCGGCTTCCTGCTCGAGGCGCTTCGCTACGGCGCCCCGCCACATGGGGGCATCGCCTACGGGCTCGACCGCTTCGTCGCCCAGCTTCACGGGTCCGAGACGATCCGCGACGTGATCGCCTTCCCGAAGACCGCCTCCGGCAGCGATCCGATGACCGGTGCGCCCGCCCCGGTCGAGGAGCGCCAGCTGCGCGAGCTTGGGCTGGCCCTGCGCATCTCGCGCCGCCCCAAGGACTGAGCCTTGCGGGCCGCGGTGGTACCTTGCTGGCGGGGCCCGAGCCCGTACGCCAGCGCCTCGTGTAATTGACCCAACACAAATGGCTTGGGAGTCGCTTTCCCGGCGCCCCGTGGGGTGTCGGGTAGACCCCCACTCTTCTATGAAGGGATCAAAGCCGGAGGTGGCAACGGCGGGCTGGGGCCCCTTTACGTACTAGCTTCGGCGGCGAGCGGGGGGCGGCTGTGTCTCGTCCGCCTTTTCGAGCGCGCCCTCGACCCAATCGCGCACCGTCGCGTGGTGGAGCTCCCAGGTCTCCCACACCGAGCGCCCCCAGGCCTCGATCACGTCGCAATGGGGGATCTCGCGCCGCATCTCCAGCACGTCCTGCACGGTCAGTCCGCCGTCCGTGGCCGGCGGATTGAGCCACTTGAAACTGGGCTCGGTCGCCAGGACCTGGTTCTTCAGCGCCGTCGCGGCGGGGCCGTCGAGGCCGCGCTCCAGCACCAGGTAGAGGCCGGACAGATGCGTGCCGACGGATTTGATCGAGCGAGGCTCACGATTCCCCGGGTGCTGGGCCGCGTAGGCGTCGACGGTGAGGCGGTGGCATTCGGGGTAGCCGATCTCGCCGTATTCGTGGGTGAGCAGCTCCCCGTAAAGCGCCCAACAGGCGGCATTGGCCCCGATGTAGGGATGAGTCGGACCGTCGAATTCAGGAAGAACGACACCGCACCCGGGACAGTGCGCCTCTCCGCGCATGCGCCTACAGTAGAACGATGAGCGGATCGATGTCGCACCTCGGTTGGGCCGATTCCTCGCGCCGCGGCCCGCCAACTGATGGTGCGTTCAGTGGGGCCGCCGGTGGCGCCGCGTGCGGCGATCTGGCGAGGCTTTCGCTGGCGATCGAAGACGGGCGAGTCGCCTCCGCCAGCTTCGACGCCGAGGGCTGCGCCGCGACCACCGCCGCCTGCGCGGCGGCGGCCGAGCTGGCCGACGGCCGGGCGGTGCTCGACGTCGCGCGGATCGGCGCCAGCGACCTCGACGCGGCGCTGGGCGGGCTCAGCCCGGCGATGCGCCACGCCGCCGGCCTCGCCTCTGACGCACTTCACCGGGCGCTTGCCGCGGCTGCTGCGTCCGGCGCCTCTCTGGCCGACGCGGGGGAGAACCGCGTACTGGTGGCGATGAGCGGCGGCGTCGACAGTGCCACCGCAGCGCTGCTCGAACGCGAGCGAGGGGCGCAGGTGGTGGCGGTGACCCTGAAGCTCTGGGCCGATCGCCAGACCGACGGCGAGCGCAGCTGCTGCTCGCCCGAAGCGGTGGTGGCGGCGCGCGACCTCGCGCACTCGCTCGGGCTCCCGCACCTGACGCTCGACCTCGAGCAGCGCTTCCGGGCCGAGGTGGTGGACCGATTCATCGCCGGCTACGCCGCCGGGCGGACGCCCAATCCCTGCGTGCTGTGCAACGGGGAGGTGCGGATCGAGGCGATGATCGATCTGGCGGGGAGGGTGGGGGCGAGGCGGCTCGTCACCGGCCACTACGCCCGCATCGTCGACGACGGCGACGGGCCGCTGCTTGCCGCCGCGGCCGACCCGGCCAAGGACCAGAGCTACATGCTCGGCGCCCTGCGGCCCGAGCTGCTCGAGAAATTGCGTTTCCCGCTCGCCGAGCTGGAAAAGCCGGCGGTCCGCGAGATCGCCGCTCGGCACGGATTGGCGGTGGCGAGAAGACCCGAGAGTCAGGACCTCTGTTTCCTGGCCGGTCAGGGGAAGCGGGCGTTCCTGCGCCGCCACGGCCAGCTCGCCGATCGCGAGGGTGAGTTGATCGACGCCCGCGGACGGACGCTGGCCCGTCATCGTGGCCAACATCACTTCACGGTCGGCCAGCGGCGCGGGATCGGAGTCGCCGCCCCGGAGCCGCTTTACGTGCTGGCGACCGACGCCGCCGACAACACGGTCACCGTTGGGACTGCCGAAGAGCTGCAGACGCAACGGGTCGCCGTTCGCGACGCGGTGCTCCATCGCCCCGGGGGGCGCGTGGACCGGGTGCGGCTGCGCTACCACGCCCGACCGGTGCCCTGCGCTCCGCCGGCCGCCGACGCCGGTCGCCACGAGCGCCTCGAGGTCGAGCTGGCGGAGCCCGCCGGGGCGGCTGCGCCGGGTCAGCTCGCGGCGCTGATGTGCGGCGAGACGATCGTCGGCCACGGCACGATCTCCTAGCTCAGCAGCGTCACCGCCTTCGCTGCGTCGCTGCCTGGCGGAAAGACCGGATAGATCACCTCGTCGATCGTCCCCCCGCGGGCGATCAGGGTGAGTCGTTTGTAGAGGCGCATCCCACCCGCCTCGAAGGTCGGCAGACCGGGATCGTCCGCCAGGCACAGCTCCCAGTCGTTGAGCAGCGGGAAGGGGATCTGCTCGCGGGCGGCGAACTCCCGCTGCTCATCCAGCGACTGAGCGCTCAATCCGTGCACAGTGGCGCCGAGCGCGCGAAGCTCGCTGTGGAGGTCGCGGAAGGCACAGTTCTGCGGCGTGCAACCGCGGGCGCCGGGGATCGCGTCCCAGCCCTCCGGGAGCGGTTGGCCCGGCACGCCGGTGCGTGGGTAGACGTAGAGGACCAGCGTTCCGGCAGCGGCATCGGCCAGGTTGACCTCCTCGCCCGAGGTGGCCGGTAGCGTGACTGGCCGCAGCTCTGTGCCCCGCAGGTGGTCGGCGGCGCCGTCGTCCTCGGGGACCGGAAGGTCGGGCGGGAGATCGCGGAATCTCTCCATCCCCTTAGATTCTCACCTGTGAAGGCCCAGCAGATCCGCGACACCTACCTGTCCTACTTCGAGCAGCGCGACCACAAGATCGTGCCGTCGGCCTCGCTCGTGCCTTCGGCGCACGACCCGTCGGTGCTGCTGACGACGGCCGGGATGCAGCCCTTCAAGCCCTACTTCCTGGGCCAGGCCGAGCCGCCGGCGAAGCGGGTCGCCGACGTGCAGAAGTGCTTTCGCACAACCGACATCGAGGAGGTCGGCAACACGGCCCGGCACCTGACGTTTTTCGAGATGCTCGGCAACTGGAGCTTCGGCGACTACTTCAAGGAGGAGTCAATCCAGATCGGGTGGGAGCTGTCGACCGAGGGCTTCGGCTTTGACCCGGAGCGGATCTGGGTGACCGTCTTCGCCGGCGACGAGGAGCTGGGGCTCGGGCCCGACACCGAGGCGATCGAGATCTGGAAGCAGGTGGGCGTGCCCGAGGAACGGATCGTGCAGCTGCCGCGCTCGGAGAACTTCTGGCAGGCCGGACCGACGGGTCCCTGTGGTCCATGCTCGGAGATGTACTTCGACCGTGGCGAGGATTTCGGGGGACCGGACGAGCGCCCCGGAGACGACACCGACCGTTACATCGAGTATTGGAACCACGTCTTCATGACCTACGACCTGGCTGAGGACGGATCCCTCTCGCCGCTGCCGATGCGCAACATCGACACCGGCATGGGGGTTGAGCGAATGGCGATGATCCTGCAGGAAGTCGAGTCCGTGTTCGAGACCGATGTGCTGCGGCCGCTGATCGATCTCGCCGAGCAGCTGTCCGGGCGGAGGTACGGACAGGACGGCGCGACGACGCGGGCGATGCGGATCGTGGCCGACCACTCGCGCGGCATGACCTTCCTGCTCGCCGAAGGGGTCGTCCCCTCCAACGAGGATCGCGGCTACATCCTGCGGCGGATCATGCGACGGGCGATACAGCAGGGCCGCGTGCTCGGTCTGGAGTCGCCGTGGCTGCATCTCTTCGCCGAGCGAACGATCGAGATGCTCGGCGACACCTACTCCGAGCTGGTCTCCGAGCGTGACACGATCCTGCGCTGGGCCGGCGACGAGGAGGAGAGCTTCGGCCGCACCCTGGAGCGCGGCACCGAGCTGCTCGAGCAGCTGATCGCTGAGGCCCTCGCCGAGGTCCAGCAGGCGGGCACCTCCTGGGTCGACGCGGCGGACGCCTTCAAGCTGCACGACACCTACGGCTTCCCCTACGACCTGACCAAGGAGCTGCTCGCCGAGCAGGGGCTGTCGGTTGACGACCAGGGTTTCGAGGAGCTGATGGAGCAGCAGCGCAGCCGGGCACGGATGGGGATCGCCGACGCCCACGGATCCGAGGACCGTCATGGCAAGGTGCTGAGCTTTGCGTCCTCGGCCCCGCCGACCCGCTTCGTCGGCTATGAGCGGCTTCGTGCGACAAGCGGGGTGAGCGCCGCGAGCCCCGAGGACGGGCGGGCGCTGATCAAGCTGGAGGAAAGCCCCTTCTATGCCGAAGGCGGCGGCCAGGTCGCCGACTCCGGACAGCTGCGCTGGGACGGTGGCGAGGCCGGCGTCGTCGACGTCTACCGGATCGGGGACGACCAGGCGATCGAGGTCGAGTTGCGGTCGGGCGAGTTGTCGGCCGGGGAGCGGGTGGAGGCGCAGGTTGAGCCCGAGCTGCGCCACGCGACGATGCGAAACCACACCGCCACCCACCTGCTGCACGCGGCCCTGCGCCAGCGGCTCGGGACCCATGTGCGCCAGGCAGGCTCCGCGGTGCGCCCCGACAAGCTGCGCTTCGACTTCACCCACGGCCACGCTCTCAGCCCCGAGGAGTTGGGCGACATAGAGGACCTGGTCAACGAGTGGGTGAAGGCGAGCCGGTCGGTGCGCTGGATCAACATGGAGCGCGCCGAGGCGGAACGGCTCGGCGCGATGGCCCTGTTCGGCGAGAAGTACGGGGACTGGGTGAGGGTGGTCGAGGTCTCCGACGTCTCGCGCGAGTTGTGCGGGGGCACCCACGTCGCCAACACCGCCGAGGTCGGCATCTTTACGATCACCTCCGAGGGGTCCAGCGCCGCCAACGTGCGCCGAATCGAGGCGCTCACCGGTCCGGCGGCGATCGACTGGTTTCGCGAGCGGGTGGCCGAGCTGCGCCAGACCGGCGAGTTGCTTGGCTCGCCGGGGGACCCGCTGGCCGCCGCACGGCGCGCCGCCGAGCAGCTTGAGGCGCTCAGCAAGGGCGCCCAGGCGGCGGAGAAGGACCGGCTCGCCGACACGGCGAAACGGCTGGTCGAGTCGAGCGAGGACGTCAACGGCGTGCGGCTGGTCGCCGGCGAGGCACCGATCGCCGATCAGAAGCAGTTGCTGGAGCTGGCTGACCGGGTGCGCCAGTCGCTGGGCGACGCCGCGGTCGTGTTGGGCGGCGCTGAGGACGGACGGGTCGGGATTGTGGCCTGCTTCGCGCCCGCGGTCGTGGAGCGCGGCCTGTCTGCCGCCGAGGTGGTTCGTGAGGCGGCGGCATTGGTCGGCGGTGGTGGTGGAGGTCGCGACGAGGTCGCCCAGGCCGGTGGCAAGGACCCCGAGAAGCTGTCGGAGGCCCTGGCCGCCGCCCGGCAGGCGATCGAGCGAAAGCTCGCCGGCTGATACGAGCCAAGATGCGGATCCTGGCCCTCGACTACGGCAGCGCGCGCATCGGTTGCGCGATCTCAGATCCCAGCGAGACGCTGGCGCGTCCGCTGACCGTGCTGGAGCCGCCCGATCCAGGCGGCGTGGCGGAGCTGGTGACAGCGAACGAGGTCGAGCAGGTCGTCGTCGGGATGCCGGTGCACCTGAACGGGCGTGAGGGCGAGCAGGCCGAGGCGACGCGGCGTTTCAGCGACGAGCTCGAGCAGCTTCTCGATGTCCCGGTGGAGACTTACGACGAACGGCTGACCACGCGGATGGCCGAGGCCAGCCGCCAGGCAGGCGCGCAGGCGCCCGAGGACGCGCTGGCGGCCGCGCATATGCTTGAGGGCTATATGGCCAGTCGCCGACGGGGGAAGGAGGGGGCGTGAGCGACGACTGGACCCCCGACGACGCGTACCTCGATTCGCACGATCCAGAGGCGCAGGCTCGCGAGCAGCGCCGCCAAGAGCGAGAGGCGCGTCGACGCGAGCGCCAATCCAAGCAGGACCCCGGTGAGCCCCCCAGTCCGGGGGCGTCCTCCGCGGAGGGAGCTGCAGCGGGTGGCGCCGAGGGCGTGCCGCCGCCCCAGCGGCGCCTACCCAGCAGTCCCGCCCGGGAGCCGTTCGCCCAGCGCATCACCGCGATGCGCAAGCGTCTCGCCGGATCGCGGGCCAGCCGCTCCCCCCGCCAGCCGCGACCGTCGCGCGGGGGCCAGCGGCGCGGCGCGGACCTGATCAAGGCGGCGGTCGCCAACTGGCGCCGCATCGCCCTCGGGATCGTCGGCGTCCTGGTGCTGTGGTTCCTTCTGGCCCTGTTCCAGCCGTTTCACGGCTCCCAGGGAGACCCGGTCGTGGTGACGATCCCAAAGGGGGCGAGCGTCAGCGAGGTCGGCGATCTGCTCGACGACAGCGGGATCGTCTCCAGCAGCTCCTTCTTTCAGATCCGCGTCACCCTGGCGGGGAAGCGCTCCGACCTGCTCCCCGGCACCTACACCCTGCACAAGAACGAGAGCTATGGCGACGCGATCGACGACCTCACGACGCCTCCCGAGCAGCGCAGCACGGTCACAGTGACGATCCCCGAGGGGCTCAGTCGCGCGCAGATCGCCCCGCTCGCCAAGCAGGCCGGGCTGACGGGCCGCTACGTGAAGGCGAGCGTTCGCTCGAAGTACCTGCACCCGAATCACTACGGCGCACAGGGCCGCGCCCGCAACCTGGAGGGATTCCTGTTTCCCGACACGTACGAGCTGAAGGCAGGCGCCCCAACCTCGGACCTCGTGCAGCTTCAGCTCCAGGACTTCAGACGCCGGATAAAGACGGTGAACATGAAGTACGCGCGCTCCAAGAACCTCACCACCTACGACGTGCTGATCATCGCCTCGATGATCGAGCGAGAGGCGCAGGTGTCGAGGGAGCGAAAGCTGGTCGCCGCCGTGATCTACAACCGGCTTCACAGAGGGATGCCGCTGGGAATCGACGCCACGACGCGCTTCGCGGTTCGCAACTACACCAAGCCTCTGACCGAGTCGCAACTCAGCAGCCCCTCGCCCTACAACACCAGGCTCCACGCAGGCCTTCCTCCGGGGCCGATCGGCAACCCGGGGCTGGCCGCGATCCAGGCGGCCGCGAAACCTGCCAAGGTCAACTTCATCTACTACGTGGTCAAGCCAGGGACCTGCGGCGAGCACAACTTCTCCTCCACCAACGCCCAGTTCGCGCACGACCAGGCCGCCTACCAGCGGGCGCTGAAGGCGAAGGGCAGCTCCCCGACCAGCTGTCCGGGCTGATGCGCCGCCTCGCCGTGCTCGGCGCGCCGGTCGCCCACTCGCGCTCGCCCGCGATTCACAACGCGGCGTTTGCGGCGCTGGACATGGACGGCGAGTGGTCCTACGAGGCGATCGAGGTCTCGCCCGACCAGTTCGAGCAGCGCGTGCGGGCGATGGCGGGCGAGGGCTTCGTGGGCGCGAACGTGACGGTCCCCCACAAGGGAGCGGCGCTGCTGGTGTCAGAACGCCGCTCCGGGGTGGCGCGTGAGATCGGGGCGGCCAACACGCTCACCTTCCATGAGGACGAGATCCGCGCCGACAACACCGACGCTCGGGGATTGATGGAGTCGCTGCCCGAGTCTCCGGCGGGTCGGCGGGCCCTGGTGCTCGGCGCCGGCGGCGCCGCCCGCGCGGTGGTATGGGCCCTGACCCGGGAGGGCGCCGAGGTATCGGTCTGGAATCGCACCCCCGAGCGGGCCGCGAAGCTCTGCGCCGAGCTGGGGGGACAGGTCGTTGAGGACCCGGGTCCGGGTGATTACGAGCTGATCATCAACTCGACCAGCGTTGGTCTGCACGGCGAGGACCCCTTCGACGACCTGCCGCTTTCGCGCGATTGGTTCGGCTTCTCGCAGACGGTGGTCGATCTCGTCTACGGCGAGCGCCGGAGCAAGCTGTTGCGGGTCGCCGGCGAAGCCGGCGCGGAGGTGGTCGACGGGCTCGAGGTGCTGGTGCGCCAGGGTGCCGCCTCGTTTCGGATCTGGACCGGGGTCGATCCACCGCTCGACGTGATGCGCGACGCTGCGCGCGCCGCTTGAGCCACCTGAACCCCTCTGGCCCACGCAGGCGCCTTGCTAGCTTTTCGGTCATGCCAAATCTGCGTCTGCTCGACTCAACCTCACCCGGGGTTCATTCCGGTGGCGCCGTCGATACTCACGCCGGGCCTGCGCGCGGGGAGAGGCTGCCCGACGCCGAGGCTTTCGACGCCTACTCGCGCACCGTCGCCGGGGTGGCCGAGAGGCTGGGCCCGTCGGTCGCCCATCTGACCGTCTCCCGCCGCACGCGTCGCGGCCGCCGCATGGATGGCGCGGGCAGCGGCGTGGCGATCAGCCCCGACGGCTTCATGCTCAGCGCCGCCCACGTGGTCGACGGCACCGACGGCCGTGGCCGCGCCTCGTTTCCCGATGGTCGCCAGTTCAGCTTCGAGCTGATCGGTGCCGATCCGCTGTCCGACCTCGCCCTGCTGCGGGCCGAGGCCGGCGACCTGGTCCCGGCGAAGCTCGGCGACGCGGAGGACCTTCGGGTCGGCCAGCTCGTGGTGGCGATCGGCAGCCCGAACGGTTTCAGCGGCTCGGTCACCGCCGGCGTCGTTTCGGCGTTGGGGCGCTCGCTGCCGACCCGCACGAGCTCCGCGACCCGGCTGATCGAGAACGTGATCCAGACCGACGCCGCGCTGAATCCCGGAAACTCGGGCGGAGCGCTGGCCGACGGGTTGGCGCGGGTGGTCGGGATCAACACCGCGGTCGCCGGCATCGGCCTCGGCCTCGCGGTGCCGATCAACGACACGACCCGCCGCATCGTCTCTGAGCTGATGAGCGAGGGGCGCGTGCGGCGCGCCTACATCGGCATCGTCGGCGGTTCGCGGCCGCTGCCCCCGCGGCTCGCGAAGGAGCTGGGTCGGGGCCAGGGGATCGAGGTCGTCGAGGTGGTCGAGGGCAGTCCAGCGGCCCGCGCCGGTCTGCGGCCCGAGGACCTGATCGTCGAAGTCGATGGGGTCGCGCTCAGCGACGTCGGCGACCTCCAGCGCCTCATGGTCGCCGAGCGGATCGGCCGGAGTCTCGCGACGCAGGTTCACCGCGATGGGAGCACGACGGAGTTGACCCTCGTCCCTGAGGAGTTGCCGGCGTAGAGACTCCGCAGCGCCCGGTCCCCGGCTTGCCGACCAGCAGCCGGCCGGCCAGCCTTCCCGAATCCACGGTTCGCACCGGGAAGGTGCCGATCTTTGACGCGAGCAGATCGAACTGCGCGGGCGCGAACGGTGTCACGGCGCCGGTCAGCCCGAGAGCGGGGATCTCGACGTCGTCTCCGAATGGCGCGGCGACCTCGAGCCTCAGCTCGTCGCCGCGCTCGATGCGCACAGTCTTCGGCGGCCGGTTCGAGATCCGCATCCGGGAGACCAGCAGCATGCCGGTGTTGGTGGGACGCGGCGCGTGCCCGCTCGTGTTCGGCTGCTGCTTCCGCTTGTGGACGGGGGTCGCCTGATTCTTGTGGGGGGTGGGCAGGAACGCCGCCGCCAGGGTCGAGAGCAGCAGGAGGACGAGCATGACAACGACCAATCGACGGGCAGCCACGCCGATAGCCTAGGCGTGGAATGGGAATTCGCTTCGTGACAGCAGGTGAATCGCACGGTCCCGGGTTGACGGCGATCGTCGAGGGTATGCCCGCCGGCCTGGAGCTGGACCGCGCGGCGCTCGACCGCGACATGGCGCGCCGCCAGCTCGGCCACGGCCGCGGCGGCCGCATGAAGATCGAAAGCGACGCGGTGGAGATCCGCTCCGGAGTGCGTCACGGGCGCACCCTCGGCAGCCCGATCGCGATCCTGGTCGCCAACCGCGACTACGCCAACTGGGAGGAGCGGATGAATCCCTGGCCGGTCGACGCCGATGTCGAGGAGGTTCACCTGCCGCGACCGGGCCACGCCGACCTGACCGGGCTTCAGAAGTTCGGCTACAGCGACGTCCGCAACGTTCTGGAGCGCGCCAGCGCCCGTGAGACTGCGGCCCGCACCGCGGCGGGCTCGATCGCCCGCGCGTTCCTGACCGCCCTCGGCGTCAGCGTTCACAGCCATGTGATCCAGGTCGGCTCCGTAAAAGCCCCGGAGCGCGAGGACCTGACCCCCTCCGACTTTGATCGCGTCGACGAAGACCCGGTGCGCTCCCTCGACGCTGAGGCGAGCGCCGCGATGGTGGAGGAGATCGACCGCCTCCGCAAGGCCAACGAGAGCCTCGGCGGCAGCTTCGAGGTCCGCGCTTTCGGGCTCGTGCCCGGGCTGGGATCGCACGTCTCCTGGGAGGAGAAGCTCGACGGCCGTCTGGCGCAGGCGATCGTCTCGATCCAGTCGATCAAGGGCGTCACGATCGGCCCCGCCTGGGAGGTCTCCGGGCGCCCCGGCTCGGAGGCCCACGACGAGATCTTCTTCAGCGCGCAGCGCGGCTACTTCCGCGAGACCAACCGCGCCGGGGGCTTGGAGGGAGGCATGACCAACGGTCAGCCGCTGGTTGTTCGGGCCGCGATCAAACCGATCTCGACCCTCACCAAGCCGCTGCGCTCGGTCGACACCGAGACCAAGCAGCCCGCCGAGGCGCTTCGCGAGCGCACAGACTCGACGGTGGTGCCCGCCGCCGCGGTGGTCGGCGAGGCGATGGTGTGCCTGACGCTGGCCGGCGCCTACCGCGAGAAGTTCGGCGGCGACCACATCGACGACGTCCTCGGCGCGCTCGCCGCTTACAAGCAGCGCATCGGGTGGCGAGATTGAGCGGGACCCGGGCCCTCGTCTTCATTGGCTTCATGGGCGCCGGCAAGACGACGGCGCTCGCCGCCGCGCGCGAGGCGGGGCTGGAGACAACCGAGGTCGACGAGCTGATCGAGCGCGAGGTCGGGACCACGATTGGCGAGTTCTTCGATCGCGAGGGCGAGCGGGAGTTCCGCCGCCGCGAAGCCGAGGTCGCGGTGCCGCTGCTGGAGCGCGCCGATGGAGGCGCGATTGCGCTGGGCGGCGGCAGCGTGCTCGCCGAGGGAGTGCCCGAGGCGCTGCGCCGGCACGTCGTCGTCTGGCTCCAGGTCGACGTCGAGGAGGCCTGGCGCCGGGTGGAGGGATCGGACCGGCCGCTGGCCCGCGACAAGGAGGCGTTCGAGGCGCTGATGCCCGCACGAGAGCCGCTCTACGAGCAGCTCGCCGACGCTGTGCTGCCGGCGGGCGACACGGGTCAGGCGGGGCGCGCGATGCCGGCCCTGCTGGGGCTGCTGCGCGAACTGCCCGCTGGCACACGGATGGTCTGGGCTTCGAGCGCTTCCGGCGAGTACCCGATCTTCGTCGGAGACGCGGTATTGGGAGGCGACTACTGGCCGCTCGAGGGCCGGCGCTTCTGCGTCACCGACGCCACGGTCACCAAGCTCTATGCCGGCGAGCTCGAGCCGCTGGCCGGCCAGGTCGCGGTCGAGCCCGGCGAGCAGGCCAAGACGCTGCCGGAGGCAGAGCGGGTGTTGCGAGAGCTGGCGCAGCTCGGGATGACACGCTCCGACCACCTCGTCGCCCTCGGCGGAGGCGTGGTCGGCGACCTTGCCGGCTTCTGCGCGGCGACCTACCAGCGCGGCGTCCCCGTCGTGCAGGTCCCGACCACTCTGGTCGCACAGGTGGACTCGGCGATCGGCGGCAAGACCGGGGTGGACCTGCCGGAGGCAAAGAACTACGTCGGCGCCTACCACCTGCCCGCGGCCGTGCTTGCCGACACCCAAACACTCTCGACGCTGCCCGCCACCGAGCTTGCCGCGGGTTGGAGCGAGGTGATCAAGACCGGGCTTCTGGCCGGCGGGCAGCTCTGGGAGCACGTGCGCGCGATCGAGCGGCCAGGTCCATCGGACCTGACCGACGTCGTGTTCGACTGCGCCCGCTTCAAGGCCGAGGTGGTGGCCGCCGACGAACGCGACTCCGGTCGCCGCGCGATCCTCAACCTCGGTCACACGGTGGGGCACGCGATTGAGGCCGCGACGGGCTACGGGCGCTATCGCCACGGCGAGGCGGTGGGGCTCGGACTGCTGGCTGCCGTGAGGCTCTCCAACGCCGACGAGCTGCGTGCGCAGCTGCGAGCGATGCTCGAGCGAGCCGGCCTGCCGACCCAGATTGACGGCGACGTCGAGCCAGACGCGATCCTGGAAGCGCTTGGCCGCGACAAGAAGCGCGACGCTGACGGGGTTCGCTTCGTGCTTCTGTCCCGGCCCGGCGAGCCGCGCGAGGGAGAGCGCGTCGAGCCGGATAGGGTCCGCGAGGCGATAGAGGAGCTGCTGGGTTGACCGCACGCAACAGGGTCGAGGTGCTGCACGGCGTCAACTTCGATGTGCTGGAGCGACGCGACCCCGAGATCTACGGGGGGCTGGCGCTGACCGAGCTGGAGAACCGGATCAAGCACTGGGCCCGCGATCTGGACCTCGAAGCCCGGTTCTTTCAGAGCAACAGCGAGGGCGAGTTCGTCGAGCACCTGCACCGCATGCCGGAGATGGTCGACGCGGCGCTGATAAACGCTGGCGCTTGGACCCACTACAGCCGCGCAATCGCGGATGCGCTGGAGCTTGCTCGGGTGCCGACTGTCGAGGTTCACCTCTCCGACGTCGAGTCCCGCGAGGATTGGCGCGGAATATCGGTCTTCGAGGGGATGGTGCTCGCGCGGATCTCCGGCAAGGGCCCTGACGGCTATCGCGAGGCGCTCGAGATCCTCGCCCGTGAGTTGAAGGTGAGATGAGCGTCGAGCGGGCGGACCGGCTGGCCAAGCTGGTCTCCGAGGAGGGGCTGGAGCGGCTGCTGGTCACCAACCTGGTGAACGTTCGCTACCTGACCGGGTTCACCGGCACCAACGGCGCCTGTATCTGTGGCCCTGGGGACCGCGCCTTCTTGACCGACTTTCGCTACATCGAGCGGGCGGCCTCGGAGATCGGCGGTTGGGAGCTGGTCGCGGTCAGCGTCGCGTGGACCACGGGACTCGCCGAGCGCCTCTCCGGTCGCTGTGGCTTCGAGGACCAGCACGTGAGCGTCAGGGAGCTGCGCGAGCTCACCGAGAAGGCCCCCGAAGGGGCGGAGCTGGTGCCGGCCGGAGGACTGCCCGAGCAGCTGCGTCGCGTAAAGGACCCCGACGAGCGCAACGCGATCGCCGAGGCCGCGAAGCTGGCCGACCAGGTCTACGAATGGACCATCGAGCAGGGCCTGGCCGGCAAGACGGAGATCGAGGTGGCTCGCGCCGCGGTGACGCGGATGCGGGAGCTGGGGGCCGAGCCGTCCTTTCCCCCAATCGTCGCGGCGGGGTCGAACGGCGCCATGCCGCACGCCGAGGCGGGCGAGCGGGAGATCAAGACCGGCGACATGGTGGTCTTCGACATGGGGGCCGAGCTCGACGGGTACTGCTCCGATTGCACCCGGACCTTCGCGGTCGGAAAGCCTTCCGGCACCGCGCAGGAGGTCTACGAGCTCGTCCTCGAGGCACAGACCAAGGCGCTCGAAGCGGTCGCGGCGGGAAAGACCGGCAAGGAGGTGGACGCGGTTGCGCGCGAGGGCATCGCCAACGCCGGTCACGGCGACCACTTCGGCCACGGGCTCGGCCATGGTGTCGGGCTCGAGGTCCACGAGGCCCCGCGCCTCTCTCAGCGCTCCGAGGACACCTTGGAGACCGGCGAGGTGGTGACCGTGGAGCCGGGGATCTACGTGCCCGCGCAGTTCGGGGTACGGATCGAGGACCTGGTCGTGGTCACCAGCAAGGGCCACGAGAACCTGAGCGGCCTGCCGAAGGAGCTGCGGACCGTCGAGTAGGCGCGCAGGCGCGAAGCTGTCGCGATGAGCGACGCGCGGCGAATAGCACCGCTCTCGGTGGGCCTCGTCCTGCTGGCGATCGTCTCGATCCAGTGCGGGGCCGCGATCGCGATTTCGATCTTCGACCGGGTCGGGTTCGCGGGAGCGGTGCTGCTGCGCAATCTGATCGCGGTCCCGGTGCTGGCCGGTCTCTGGCGGCCGTCGCTGCGTGGCCGCGCCCGCTCGGACCTCTGGCTGGTCGCCGCCTTCGGGGTGGCTCTCGGGGTGATGAACCTGGCGATCTACGCGGCGCTCGATCGCATCCCGCTGGGTGTGGCGGTGACGGTCGAGTTCCTGGGGCCGCTGGGGGTTGCAGTGTTCAAGGGTCGCGGCCCGCTGGCGCTGCTGTGGGCTGCGCTGGCGGCGTGCGGGGTGACCGCGCTCGCCGGTCCGTTCGGCGGCTCCGCGGACCTGCTGGGGATCGCATTCGCTGCCGTCGCCGCCGTGGGCTGGGCCTCCTACATCCTGCTCGGCGGCCGGGTGGGGCGCGTCTTCGCCGACGCGTCGGGGCTGACGATCGGGGTGACGATCGCGGCGCTGATCCAGCTCCCGGCTGGCCTCGCCACCGGAGGTTCCGAGCTGGTCGCACCGGCGGTGCTTGGGGCCGGCGCGGCGGCCGCCGTCCTGAGCACCGTTGTTCCCTACGCGGCCGAGATCGAGGCGCTGCGGCGTATCCCGCCGGCGCCGTTCGGCGTGCTGATGAGTCTCGAGCCGGCCGTCGCCGCGCTGGTTGGCCTGGTCGCCCTCGACCAGGGACTCGGCGCTGGGGAAGTCGCGGGAATCGCGCTCGTCGTCATCGCCAGCATCGGCGCGATCCGCACCGCTCGCCTGCCGGCGCCGGTCGTTGATTGAGCGCCGGGGCGCTGAACCCTGCGCGCCTGGGCTTCGTAATTCGGTCCAAGGAGGGAGACAACCGAGCTCTCACAAGGAGGAGATGTGAAGACCAGACGACTGTTGCGGTTGATTCCGGCGCTCGGTGCGGCCGCGGCGCTGGCGCTTTCCGCGCCGGGCGTCGCGGGGGCGAAGCACAAGCACAATCACCACCACCATCATCACAACGGCCAGAGCAGCACGCCGGGCTACACGTACTAGCGCAGCCAGCTGCCGAGGCTAGGCGGGCGGCGGCTGAGGCGGGAGGCCGTGGCGGAGCCGGTTGCGCCCCTCGCCGTAGTTGATCGTCTCGTAGGCGATCATCGCGCAGAGAAGCACGTCCACCAATCCGAGGATCACAAGCGGCGACACCTCGCGCGCCAGGGGAACCAGCGCCAACAACAGCAAGGCGAGCAGCAGGCGCTGCCGGTTGATCGTGTGCACGTGGCGGAAGCGGAAAGAGACGTGCCCGAGCAGGTAGAGAGCGAGACCGCCGAGAAGCGCCACGGCGGGCACTGTCTCGAGCGGATCATCCACGTGGCCAAGTGTCTTCTTCAGCCCCAGAGCGACCAGCACGATTCCGGCCACCATCAGGAAATGCAGATAGGAGTAGGAGTCGCGGGCCATCTCGTTCTGCTCTCGCCCCACGGGTGCCGCGACGAGGCGCCTCGCAGCAACCAGTGCCACGACGTCGAAATAGATCCACCACAGAGCGGCGGCGAGCGCAATCCCCAGCACCGCGGCGGCGGCGATGCCTGCGGTCAGGCTGGGTGGGGCACCAGCTCCGATCGCGACGATCGACTCGCCGAGGGCGATGATGATGATCAGGCCGTGACGCTCGGCGAAGTGACCGGGGACGAGCTTCCAACCCTCTGAACCGAACAGATACGGCCCACCCATGTCGAGTACCAGCGCCAGCACCCAGAGCGCTGCCAGCCCGGTACCGCCAATCAACGCGCCGCCAATCAGCAGCGCGGTGCCGATCGCGGTGCTGATCGCGAGGCCGGTCACCGATTGGCGAAGCGCCGGGTCCTCTTGACTTGCAATCACGAACAGCGCGATCTGCCCCGCCCGCACCGCGCCGTAGGCCACCGCGAAGGTGATCGCGAGATCGCCGAAGGCCTCGCGCACGGTGAGCGAAACGATCAGCAGCGCCGCCATCGCGGTGAAGATCGCGATCCGAACCGCGTCGTCCTCCGGGTCGACGACGCTGGTCAGCCATGCGTAGCCCACCCACGCCCACCACAGAAGCGCGAGCACCAGCAGGCCCTGGGCCAACCCTTCCCAGGTCGGGTGGTCGGACATCAGCTGCGTGCACTGGGTGATCGCGAGGACGAAGACGAGGTCGAAGAACAGCTCCAGCGGCGTCACCCGCTCGTCCTCCCGGGGTGCGGCGGTGATGCGCGGAATGTGCCTGCCGGTCTCGGTGGCCATCGCCCGCATCATCCTCGCAAGTCGTCCCCTGGCGACCGTGGGTCCGCGAGGCAGTGGCCGTTACCCTGAGCCGCCGTGATCTCAACCAACCAATTCAAGAACGGCTCCCATATCGAGATCGACGGGTCCGTCTACCGGATCATCGAGTTCCAGCACGTAAAGCCGGGCAAGGGCGGCGCCTTCGTGCGCACCAAGGTGCGCAGGATCGAGGACGGAAGCGTGATCGACAAGACATTCCGGGCCGGGGAGAAGTTCCGCCCCGTGCGCACCGAGAGCCGCAAGATGCAGTACCTGTATGACTCCGGCGACGCGGCCGTCTTCATGGACACGCGCGACTACGAGCAGCTCGAGCTGCCCCGCGCGCTGGCCGCCGACGCGATGCCCTGGATGCGGCCCAACGACGAAGTCGACGTGCTGTTCGTCGACGAGCGCCCCACCGACGTCCAGGTTGCAAGCGCCGTCGAGATGAAGGTCACGAACACCGACCCCGGCGTCAAGGGCGACACCGCCTCGGGCGGCGGCAACAAGCCCGCCACGCTGGAGTCCGGCGTCACCGTGCAGGTGCCGCTGTTCGTCGAGGAGGGCGACACGGTGCGTGTCGACACCCGCAGCGGCGAGTACGTCTCGCGCGCCTAAGCTTCCAGTCATGCGCCGTTCCGATCAGCGTCGTGACGCCGTCTTTGCCTGCTACCAGCGGGACGTCACCGGGCGCCCGCTCGCCGAGCTGATCCCCGACGACGCGAAGCCCTTCACCCGCGAGCTGGCCGAGGGGGTCGAGGAGCACCGCGAAGAGCTCGACGAAGCGATCGCCCGCCACGCGAAGGGCTGGTCGCTGGAGCGGATCGCGCCGCTCGATCGCAACGTCATGCGCATGGCCCTCTACGAGATCGCCTACCGCGACGACGTTCCGACCGAGGTCGCGCTCGACGAGGCGATCGAGCTGGCGAAGGAGTACTGCGGGGCCGACGCGCCGGGCTTCGTCAACGGCGTGCTCGGGGCCGCCGTACGGGAGCGCGAGGCAGTCGGACAGCAGGAAGCGACCGAGTCCCCTTGAGCCGGCTTGAGGAAATAACCGCCCGCCTTGAGCAGATCACCGCCGAGCTGTCGGATCCGGGGATCGACGACGAGCGGGCCGGCGAGCTGAGCAAGGAGGCGGCCGGGCTGGCCGCAGAGGCGTCGGAGGAGGTCAACCGGGCGCTGCGCGAGGCGTCCTCCGATGAGTGACTACCCCGAGGACCTGCGCGAGCTGGTCGATGCCCACCTCGACGGCCTGCGCTTCTCGGCAACCGCCTCGACCGCCGGCCTCGAGGAGGCGATGCGCTACTCGCTGCTGGCCGGCGGCAAGCGGATCCGGCCAGTTCTTGCCCTGGCGACGGCGCGCAGCCTCGGCGCCGACCCCGAGGCCTATCTCGCCGCCGCTTCGGCGATCGAGCTGATCCACACCTATTCGCTGATCCACGACGACCTGCCGGCGATGGACGACGATGCCCTGCGCCGCGGGCGGCCCACCTCGCACGTCAAGTTCGGCGAGGACGTGGCGATCCTTGCCGGCGACGGCCTCTTCGCCGAGGCGGTGCGACTGTTCTGCGAGCAACCCGGCTCGCCCGATCGGGTGCTGCCCGCCCTCGGCGAGCTGACCGCGGCGACCGGCGTCCGGGGCATGGTCGGCGGCCAGTACGTCGACGTCACCCAGTCCGAGCTCGACGCCGACGCCTTGCGCGCCCTGCACGGATTGAAGACGGGGCGTCTGATCGGCGCCAGCGTCGGCGTCGTATTGATACTGGAGGGAGCAAACGAACCTGAGACAATTCGATATCGCCGATTTGCGGACGAGCTTGGCGTCCTCTTTCAGATAGTCGACGACATTCTCGACGTGACTGGAAGCGACGAGGAGCTCGGAAAACCACATGGCTCCGATGAGCGGCATGGAAAGGTCACCTACGTCAGTCTCTTCGGCCTTGAGAGGGCACGCGAGCTGGCGACCGAATCGCACGCCAAGGCACGCGAGGCGCTCGCCGAAGCTGCGCCCGGCAGCGACGACCTCGAGCGGATGACCGACTTTATCTACACCAGACACGCATGAGCGACGAAACGCAGGACCAGGGTCAGGAAACCGAGGAGCGCGCCTCGTTGCTGGAGCTGATCGACGGTCCGGACGACCTCAAGGAGCTCGACGACGCCCAGCTGGCGCAGCTCGCGCAAGAGATTCGCGGCTACATCATCGACGTGATCGGCGAGATCGGCGGCCATTTCGGCGCCAACCTCGGCACCTGCGAGCTTGCCGTTGCTCTGCACAGCCTGCTCGACTCGCCGCGCGACAAGATCCTCTGGGACGTCGGCCATCAGGCCTACCCGCACAAGGTCCTGACCGGGCGGCGCGACCGCCTCTCGACCATCCGCCAGTACCAGGGCCTTGCGCCGTTCTGCTCGGTCTTCGAGTCCGAGCACGACATCATGGGCGCCGGCCACGCCTCGACATCGATCGGCTACGCGGTCGGCCTCAAGGAGGCGATGCTCAAGGGGATCGGCGAGGACGGCAAGGTGGTCGCGGTGATCGGCGACGGCGCTCTGACCGGCGGGGTCGCCTACGAGGCCTTGCACAACGCGGGCGGGCTCGAGACGCCGATAGTGATCGTGCTCAATGACAACGGCATGTCGATCTCACCCAACGTCGGCGCGCTGTCGCGCTACTTCCAGCGGGTGCGGCTCAATCCGGGCCTCTACCACGCGCGCGAAGGGGTCGAGGACCGGCTCACCAAGCTCCCGCTGGGCCTTGGACGGCGGATCGAGCGGCTCGGGCCGGAGGTCAAGGCGGCGATCAAGTCCTACCTGGCGCCGGGTCTTCTGTTCGAGGAGCTCGACCTCGCCTACATGGGGGTGATCGACGGCCACGACGTCGGCGCGCTTCGCAACGCGATCGGCGAGGCGCTGCAGGCTGACCGACCCGTGGTCGTCCACATCCATACCGTCAAAGGAAAGGGCTTCGCGGCGGCCGAGGAGGGTGGCCTCGAGGGGATGGAGAAGTGGCACGCGGCCAAGCCGGGCTCGATCGTCGACCGTGAGCCAGCCGACGCGAAGCCAAAGCCGGTTGCGGTCAAGGAGTCCAACGCGCCGGAGTCGATCGCCCCCGAGAAGCTCGAGCAGCCAGAACCGCCAGCGCCCCCGCAGTACACGGCGGTGTTTGCCGACGCGATGGTCGCCGAGGCACAGCGCGACCGCCGCGTGATCGGGATCACCGCGGCGATGGCGGGGGGGACCGGGCTCAACAAGCTCGGAAAGGAGGTCCCGGAGCAGTACTACGACGTCGGCATCGCCGAGCAGGACGCGGTGCTGTTCGCCGCCGGCCTGGCGCTTCAGGGTGCAAAGCCGGTCTGCGCGATCTACTCGACCTTCCTTCAGCGCGCCTTCGACCAGCTCGTCCACGATGTCTGCCTGCAGGAGCTGAACGTCGTCTTCGCCATGGACCGGGCGGGACTGGTCGGCGACGACGGGCCGACGCATCACGGTGCCTTCGACGTTTCCTACTTCCGCCCGCTGCCCAACATCACCTTGATGGCGCCTCGCGACGAGGCGATGCTGGTGCACATGCTTCGCACCGCGCTGGCCCACGATGGACCGATCGCCCTGCGCTACCCGCGCGGCGCCGCCGAGGGCGTGGCGCTGCCAAAGCGGCCGCAGGAGATTCCGATCGGCAGCGGCGAGCTGCTCGCCGAGGGCGAGCGGGTGGCGCTGCTGGGCTACGGCTACGGCGTACAGGTCGCGCTCGGCGCGGCGAAGCTGCTGGGCGAGCACGACCTCAGCGTCACCGTCGCCGACGGACGCTTCGCAAAGCCCCTCGATACCGAACTGGTGCGCCGCCTCGCTCGCGAGCACGAGCTGGTGGTGACGATCGAGGAGAACGTGCTGCCGGGCGGCTTCGGCTCCGCGGTCCTCGAGCATCTCGAGGACGCCTTCACCGATCCGGGCTCACGCGCCCGGGTGATGCGAATCGGGCTGCCCGATCGCTACGTCACCCACGGCAAGCCGGCGCTGCTGCGCGAAGAGGTCGGCTTCACCGGCGAGTCGGTCGCCGAGCGGGTGCTGGCGGCGCTTCGCTCCCCCGAGCGGGTTCTCAGCTAGCCTGACGTGTTCAAGATGAGGCGGCGGGCGCGGAGCAGCGGCGGCAGGCGCCGCTCCAAACTCCGACATTCGTCGATCGAGTTGTGCAAAAGAGACGCCCCGCCAAAAGGCGGGCGCTCTGGGGTACTACAGGGAGGAGAGTCCGGCCCCGCGTGCTAATGAGAGCGTCCCATGGGGCTAAACGTGGTGGATGAACATGCAACAGGTCCACGCGTCACTAATAGGAGGAAGGCGTTGTGCTCGCCGGCGCTTCCCGTCAAACGTTGTGCCGGCGGAGTCCGTGTGAGGAGGTCCGGGATCCGGAAGGGCAGGCAGACTTCGGTCGATGACCCAGTCCACTGCTTCATGGTTCGACCCTAAGCCAACAGCGCTAACGGCGGGTGAGATCTGGGTGCGCGAGGAACTCGGACGGCTGTGTGCAGCCCGCATTTCCCCTCGTGCGACGGCGCGCTTCCTCGCCGCCTCCTGGCGCCGGAGCTCGGCGACCCGTAGGGTGTGCCCCGAGCTCGCCCGCCGTGCCTACTACCTCCTTGCGTTCGGCGCCGCGGCGTGGCTTGCGCCGGCGGCGATGCGAGCGGAGCCCTTTCGCCGGCGTCTGCGCTTCGGTCTGGCGTGGTGGGGGTTGACCGCGGTGATGCTCGACTTGCACCTCGCCATGTTCGAGACCGAGGACGGACGGCCGCGACCGCTCGGCGCCGCCGACGCGCTCACGCTCGCGCGCGCTTGGCTCGTGCCGGTCGTCGCGGATTCCCCGACGGTGCTCGTCTGCGGCCTGGCCGCCGCAACCGACGCGCTCGACGGACCGCTGGCGCGGTGCGCCGAGCCGACTCGCGCCGGGCGAGACCTCGAGGCGCTCGTCGACGCTTGCTTCGTTTTCGCGGCGCTTCGCGGCCTAGCCCGCCATCGCCGCTTGGGTCGGGTCGCCGCGCTCGTCGAGGCGGGCAGGCTGACCGGCGGTTTCGGCTACGCCACCTACGCCTACCTCGGCCGCGCGCGAGCTCCGGAGGCGCGTCTCGTTGGGGCCACGCGCTCGGCGAGCGCGGTGCGCTTCGCGGGCCTCATCGCGGCCGCCGCGCGACGGCGCCGGCTCGGCGGTGCGCTCCTCGTCTCGGGGTCAGCGTGCAGCATCGCGCTGACGGCGCGGGCGGCCCGAGGCTGAACCGCCGCTACCGGAGCCGGGCGGGCGGTCTACCCGCCGCCGGTGTATCCGAGTCGCGTTCCACGCAGGATCCGCGACCCCGCGGTCCGGAAGTACCTTCGCCCGGTCTCGCGCTCGTCTGTCGCGACCATGCGCTCGAGCACGAGCGCCTGGGTGATCCCGACGAGCACGCAGCCACCGGTGACGCGCACCGCCGCATCCCAGCCGAGAAGTAATCCGGCCGCCGCAGCCAGCGTGACGACGATCAGGGGCAGCAACCGGACCGGCGTCGGCTCGCCCGAACCGAGGTCGCGTTGCGAGTGCGGCTCGCTGGCGGTGACGGCGTGACGGACCGAGCGCGGGCCAAGCCAAGCGAGCAGGAGCGCCATGACCGCAAGCTGGCCGCCGGTGTTTAGGGGGTCGCGCTTCGCTTCGGCGCTGAGGGCGAGCAAGCCGATCGTGCCGATAGCGCCTGACAGTGCGAGCGCTAGCCCCTCAATTCGCAGGCGCTGGCGATAGGTCGGAGGCACCGGGGCGAGTGTATTGGGGCTAGGCTCCGCCTCATGCGCCGAGCCATCACGGTCGGTTCGGGTATCGGCGGCGCGGCGCTCGCCTACGCGCTCGTCGTGCGCGGCGCGGTGACCCTCGATCTCGGGTTCGGCCGTCGCCTCCGCCCGCTCGGACCGCTGCGCGTGAACATCGCCGCGCCCCGCGAAACCGTCTTCGATGTCATCGCCGCGCCCTACCTGGGAAGGACGCCGCGAGCAATGGGCGCGAAGCTCGAGGTGCTCGAACGCGGATCCGACATGGTCCTCGCGGCGCACTTCACGCCTCTCGGCCTTGGGTTGACCGCCAAAACCGTAGAGACGGTCCGATTCGAGCGACCGGAGCGGGTGGCCTTTCGGCTCCTTCGCGGGCCGGTTCCGCACGTGCTCGAGACGTTCGAGCTTCGCGAGGCACAGGGCGATACCGAGGTCGAGTACAAGGGTGAGCTCGGCACCGACCTCTGGGGGGTCGGGAGGTTGTGGGGAACAGTTGTTGCACGGCCGTGGGAGCGGGCCGTAGCCGCGTCGCTTTCAGACACCAGAGCCGAGGCAGAACGGCGCGTCGGCGTCAGCCCGCCTGCGACTTAGCTGTCCTCGGCGACCGCTCCAGCGCGGGGCGGGACTTGAGCCCGCGGCCCCAGGTTATGAGCGCCGTGGATTCACCGAGTCGGCGCTAGGACGCCCGAGCAGCTAGTCGGGTTCGCGAGCACCTTCTCGCCGGGTTTGCCTCGAACCCCCCTGCACCCTGCTCCCCAAGGTGGCTAGCTTCGTGGACCCCGACCTCGCGCGCTGTCCAACGAGGTTTAAACGTGATGGATGACGCGAGCCCGCTCCGCATGGAGAGGGGGAGCATGCTGGTCATAAGCATCCGATCGCACATCCGCTGCTGCTTTTCGCGGAGTAGCGGAAGCGCGGCGCGGCGCGGTGCGAGGTCACACGGCAAGCTCTACTTCGGCGGGATGTTCTGGTTGAGGCGGAAGAAATTGTCGGAGTCGTACTTGCGCTTCAGTGCTTGGAGGCGGTCGTACTTCTCGGCCCCGTAGGCTTGCCGGACCCGCTCCTGGCCCTCGTCCATGAGAAAGTTGACGTAGACGCTCGTGTGGTGGGGCTCGAGCGCTGACCAGAAGTTCCTGACCCACTCCCGCTCCCCGTCGAAGCCTTCGGCTGTCGCCGTCATGCCAGTGATGTTGAACGTGTGTCCTGCGCCGCGGCCGTTGAAGGCCGTCTCCTCCTCAGCCACGCGCGCGACCGCTCCTCCGAGCTGCCAGATCGGGAAGGCCGTCAGCGGCGACCGGATCTGCAGCGAGTGGTCGACCGCGATGTCGATGACCTCGTCGGTGAGCTCCGCCACGTCGCAGGTCCGCATGTAGTACCACCAGTCGTGTGGGAAGGATTTGTCGAACATCGCCTGATGAACGACGTAGGGCTTGGGCTCGCACAGGTCGAGCACTGGCGAGGCGAACGCCTTGAGCGGGCGCACAACCGCCTCCCCCTCGTCGACGGGTCCCGCGTAGCAGCACGCGACGCTCACGACCGGCTTCCCGTGGAGCTCCGGAGGCACAAACGGAAGCGGCGGCGCCTTCCGCTGGACGACGATCGTCATCAGCTCGTCCGGCGCCTCGGCGCTCCAATCGCGGTAGAAGCGCAGGAGAGCTGGCGCCTTCTCCAGCGGCCAGAAGATCGGTCCTGCGAATACGATCGGGCCCACTGGGTGGAGACGAAACTCGAACTCGGTGACGATCCCGAAGTTTCCGCCGCCGCCGCGCAGGCCCCAGAAGAGGTCGGGGTTCTCGGTCTCGCTCGCTTTCACGAACTCGCCGTCGGCGGTAACCAGGTCAACGGAGATGAGTTGGTCGATAGTGAGCCCGTGCTTCCGCTGAAGCCACCCGATACCGCCGCCCAGCGTGAGCCCCGCGACGCCGGTGTGCGTGACGATCCCGCCCGTTGTCGCGAGCCCAAACGTCTGAGTCTCGCGGTCGAGGTCACCCCAAAGCACGCCGGCCTGAGCCCTCGCCGTGCGCGCCTCCGGATCGACCCGGATCCCCTTCATCGGCTCGAGGTCGATGACGATGCCGCCGTCGCAGACAGACAGGCCGGGGAAGCTGTGGCCTCCGCCTCGGACGGCGACCGGAAGGCCGGTGTTCCTCGCGAACCTCACGGCCGCGATCACGTCCGCCACGCCGGCGCACCGCGCGATGAGCGCCGGGAACCGATCGATCGACCCGTTCCAGACTTTGCGGTGCTCGTCGTAGGTGGGGTCCCCGCGGGGAACGAGCTGTCCGCGGAAGGATCCTTCAAGCTCCCGCAGGGCGGCCTCATCGAGCTTGATCTCTGTAGCGATGGTGTTCACGCGGCTGTCCATCCCGAAGACCTTGGCGGTAGTGGCGTCACCGTGGCTGCACTCAGCATTCTCACCCATCATCCGAGGTCCCGCGGCCGCTGCTCCTTCTCGGGGCATGAAACTCCCCATCGAAGGCTGACGTCCGCCCCCCGACCTACGGTCGGGCGACTGGAACAGGGGCCTTCATGGAGAACACAGGCTGGACAGGCCGTTTATTGCGCGATGGGCTTCGAGCCCGGCTTTTCACTGGCCGCCCCTGCGACCGGCCCGGTTGTGCCCAGAGCACGGATCCGTCGATGTCGTTGTCCACCTGCTCTCCCTCAAACCCAACCACGAGGAGGAACAGAAGATGAGATCAATCGGTCTCGATATCCACCGCGACTTCTGCGAGGTCGCGATCGCCGAAGGAGATGAGATCCGCTCGCCGGGACGAGTCGAGATGACCCCGGAGGCCCTGGAGCTACTCGCCCAGAGCCTGGGCAAAGACGACCAGGTGGCGCTCGAGGTCTCAGGCAACGCCTGGGAGGTGGCGCGGATCATCCGCCCCCACGTCGGCCGGGTGGTGGTCGCCTCACCCACCGACACCGGGATCCGCGGGGCGCGGGCAAAGACCGACCGCCTCGATGCCCGGGCGCTGGCGAAGCTGATGGCCGCGGGCTCACTCGATTCGGTCTGGGTGCCCGATCAGCCCACCCGGGCGATGCGCCGGCGGCTTGGACGCCGCTCACAGCTGGTCCGGGTAAAGACCAAGGCCAAGAACGAGATCCACGCTGCGCTGATGCGCAGGCTGATCCCAAAGCCGCCGATCTCAGATCTCTTCGGCGTCAAGGGCCGCCGCTGGCTCGAGGCCGTCGAGCTTCCCGCCGAGGAGCGAGAGACCGTCGAGGGATGCCTGCGCCAGCTCGACTTCTGCGAAGCAGAGATCGCCCAGATCGAGCGGGTGATTGCCGCCGAGGCGCTCGGCTCGGCCGAGATCCGCCGGCTGATGACGGTGCCGGGGGTGAACGCGATCACCGCGGCCACCTTCATGGCGGCGATCGGTGAGATCGGCCGGTTCCCAACCCGCCAGAAGCTGGTCGGCTACCTGGGGCTCGATCCCAGGGTCCGCCAGTCGGGCCTCAGCGCCGCGAGTCGGGGGCGGATCTCAAAGCAGGGCTCTGCATCGGCGCGCCACGCCCTGGTCGAGGCATCGTGGAGCGCGGTGCGAAACCCGGGCCCGATCCGCGCCTTCTATGAGCGGATCAGGGCCCGCCGCGGCCACCAGGTGGCGATCGTCGCCGCCTCGCGAAAGCTCGCCTGTTTGTTCTGGTGCCTGCTGAGCCGCGAGGAGGACTACGCCTACGCGCAGCCCACCCTCACCCGCAAGAAGCTGCGGCGGCTGGAGCTCTTGGCGGGCCATCCCAAGGGCGAGGTCGAGCCCGGGCTCTGGGCGACCAACGCGGCGATGCGAACCGCAGAGCGCGCACTCGCCGCCCAGGGCGAGGTCGCCTACAAGCGCACGGTCGCCGACTGGCAGCGCGGGCAGAAGAAAAAGGGCGCCGGTGCGACATCGGGGCGCGCGTCTTCAGCAGCGCGGCAGGAATCAGCCCCAGGACCTGCGCTTTAGCTCGTCGTCATAGCCGACGCCCATGGAGAACTCTCGCAAATTGGAGGTGCTCCGCGTGGCGGGGGGTTGATTTTCATCCGTCGCGCGAAGCAGAAGCGAGGATCTGCACGGCGTCACGGGTGACCTCGCTTCCGGTGGTCGTCCGAAGCAGGAGCCGACAGCATCGAGCGCCCGCACGCCTGGATCACAGGCACGAGGTGGCAGGTTCAAATCTGGGCGCCCCGACTAGGCCAAGCAAGCATTGCCCTTCTTGGCCGCGACCCTGCGGGTTGCCCACCGTTCTTACAGGGACGGCCAGCGAAGTTGCAAATCCCTGAGGCGGATCGGGGGTGTCGCCGGACGGAGCGACGGGAGTAGCCAGATCGCGGGATACTGGCTGGCCTGATGTCCCAGCAGCATGTCGACGCCCTCCGGCGGGGCTTCGAGGCGTTCCAGCAAGGAGACTGGGAAGCGGTCCTGCAGGATGTCCATCCGGACGTTGAGGTGCACGAGCCCAGGGAGCTCCCCGATGCTCAGGTCCTTTACGGCCATGCAGGCCTGCGGGCCGCCCTCGAGAAGGGTCAGGAGATGTTCGAGGAAATCCGGATTTACGCGGAGGAATTCATCGACGCCGGCGAGCGGGTGGTGATCTGGTATCGGGTGGTCGGACGCGGCAAAGGCAGCGGTGCAGAAGTCGAGATGCATCAGGCGGGCGTCTGGACCTTCCGCGGCGGAAAGGTGGTCCGCGTCGATGGCTACTTCGACCGGGCACAGGCCTTGGAGTTCGCTGGCGTGCGGGCGTAGGCGAACCTCGGATTCGTTGCCGCTGGTCGACCACCGGTCTCGGAATAGAGGAGAGCCCGGCGCGAGCTATCCGATGCGACCGATCAAGTAGGCCGAGACGACGGTGGCCGGTTCCTGATAGCCCTCACCGTCAGCACGAGCAGTGCGACCGCGGAGGCAACCGAGAGCAGGAAGACGAGGGTGTTGACGCCGTCACTCACGTCCACGTCCTCCCAGTACAAGACCTGGGTAGCGGCGAAAACGACGAGGCCTAAGACGATCGTCACTCCGAGGGCGCGTCCGGTCACCGCTGGAGTCAGGGCGACGCTCGCGGGACCGCGCAAGAGACGAACCAGCGCCACCGTGCAGAAGACCACGAAAGCACAGCCGCAGAGAAGAAACAGCAAGAGGCCGATTGAGGCGATCGGCGGCTCCTCGTAGGGCGGAGTGTCGTCGGTGAAGCCCTTATCGAGGGCCAAGCCAACCCCTCCGATGACCAGCATGAGCAGAATCCAGAAGAGCGGCGAACGTGCCCTCACATGATGAGCCTACCCTCGCGGCGGGAGCTGGCGCTTGATAAGCGTCCCGCCAGCCTCCGCCTAGGAGGAGCTGAACCGCCGGCGCGTTCGATGCAAGCTGGAGATGGCGGTCCGAGCCTCGGAGTCCAGATGCCGTCTTATCGCCCGGATTGTGCCTGCCGGTGTCCCCATCCGTACCCTCCGATCGAGCGGCAGGGTGGTGACACCGCGCCACCTCCCCACCTGGCCGCGTCGACTCAGGGCGCTTCTGCTTTCCATACGCAAGGACAGCGGGATCACGTGTGAACCGTCGCTTCCGCGCGGAGAGCAGCTACCGCATGACACCGGCGCTCTGCTTACGCAGATCCGGCGCCGTATCCCCCACTACTCCCGCCGGCCAGCGGACTGCCGCACGTCGCAGCCGGGGAATCCGGCTCGAGTAGTGGCCGGCTCTTCGCATTGCCCGCCAGGCAGCGTTGGGGGCGTCGATGTTTCCGGCAGCGACCCGCGACCAGAGCACGTACCCCAAGGCCTTGCGCTGCCGGCGGCGCTCGTAGTGCCCGAGCTCGGCCCGCGCGACCGGGTCGAGCGAACGCCGTTCCGAGAGCAGGTCGCCGAGCGTGACCGCATCCTCCAGCGCCAGGTTCGCGCCCTGGGCGGTATGTGGGTGCACGGTGGCGGCCGCGTCGCCGGCCAACGCGGCGCCTTCGGCCGTGCGCCTGCATGCCAGCTGCGCCCGCACGCTGAAGACGATCAGCTCGTCCCAAGACACAATCTCATCTGTGATGTCGGCGCCTCCCGGCACTCGCCGTCGGTAGATCGCCCGCCAGTTGTCGATGTCCTGCGCCTCGACGGCGGAGCGGTTCTGCTCGGTCACGTGGTCCCACAAGAGCGCCTGCCCACGCAACGGCACGACCCCGTTTCCGAAGCCGGGGCCGCAGTAGATGACCTGCTCGTTCGGCGTAGCCTGGGGCGGCAGCCGACCGAAGCCGGCTACGTAGCGGTCGGGGCGGGAGAGCCTCGCCGCTGAGATCCCGAGCGCGGCCCGGACGCTCGATCCAGCTCCATCGGCTCCGACCACGCAGGCGCTTCGCAGCTCGTGCTCATGGCCGCCGGCATCGCGATAGCGAAGACCGCAGACGCGGTCACCCTCGCGGACGAGGACGGCAAACGCGCATCCCGTGCGCGGCGCGGTGCCCCCGAGATGAGCGATGCGGGCCGCGAGGATGCCGAGCACGTCGACCCGCCGGATCGCCACCATGAACGGGTGACGATGACGCAGCTCCCCATAGTCGTACGAGGCGAGCTCTCGGTCCCGGAGGTCGCGCAGGCTGATCCGGTCGATGCGTGAGCCGGCGGCCAGGGTCGGCTCGAGAACACCCAGCCGCTCGAGTGCCGTGAGTCCATTTGGCTGGAGCAGGATCGCCGACCCGCCGCTCGGAACGCTGGGCCGCCGTTCGAGGACACACGCCGCGCGCCCTTGCCCGGCAAGGTGGCAGGCGAGCGCCAACCCGGCGAAGCCCGCGCCGATGATCGCCGCGTCCAGACGCTCGTCCGGGCTCAAGCCCGCCCCCGCCCCGAGCGGCGTCTGCGTCTGAGCGCCAGGACACCGACGAACAAGCAGGCCGCCGATCGCGGCCCAGAAGCCCCGTTGGTGGCTTCGTTCCCCCCGATCTGCTTGGGGTGCATCGCGGCCATGAGGGCTATCTCCGAGTCTGGGAGGCGGTGATCGAGGCAATGGAAGATTTCAAGCTCGAAACCGAGGAAGTCATCGACTTCGGCGACCGGCTTCTCACCGCTGGTCACTACACGGGGCATGGCACGTCTAGCGGGGTCCCCGTCAATCAACCTTTTGTTTCAGGTCGTCACCTTGCGGCGTGGGTTGGTGATACGGCTGGAGGACTTGACTGACCGCGATGAGGCCCTCGAAGCCGCCGGGCTGCGGGAGTAGGCGTGGCAAGGTTCCCTAGACATTTCTAGCGGCTGGAAATCCCCACGAGCAAGGGTGGCAGCGCCAGCCCTATGGAAGAAGGGTGGTACTCGTGGAAGCCGTGGCGCTGGCGGCCCGCAAGCCAGAGCGAGATACTGCGCATGGGTAAGCGATTCGAGTTCGGTCGGAACTCTGGAGTCGTGTTGCGGTCTACCCGCGAAGCGCGGCGCAGAGGTCGACACGCGTCCCCTTGAGGTCAAGATCCGAGTAAAGGAAGCCGCCAGGCTCGGCGAAGGTAGCGACCGCCCGACCGACAAACAACCACGCGCCCGGCCCGAACGGCTCGCCAGGGAAGAGGAAGAGGACCAACCTCCCGGTCAAGCTTTCGGCTGTCTGCTCCGGGTTCGTGATCACATTGCCGGCGTCCGTGAGCACCAGCGATTTGCCGGAGGAGAGATTGGTGAGACGGCTCGTGTGGCTGCCGGTGACGAGCTGGCGGCCGTCGCTGAACGTTGTGATCTTCACGTTGTTCCGCAGCGTCTCGACTCGCAGCGGGAAACCGCAGAACAGCGAGCTGTTGTCGATGTTGAACGGCGGCTCCGTCTCACGCGTCGGCGGCACCGCCTGAGCGGCGCTGGCGACCGTTGCGGCAAACAGCACGCCCGCGAGCAGGGCTAGGGCAAGGATCGAGGTACGGCGTCGATCGATCATGGCGCGATGCTAACAAGGGCGCACAGCCCAGGTCAAACCCGGAACTTCCTGCGCCGGGGCCGGCGCCTAGCATCCCGCCGGTCGTGCTCACCACCCGGACGAAACATCTGGCTGTCGGGCGAAACGGAGCGCCCCGCCGCCAAAACGTGTCTAGCGCACGATCTCGACGTTCTCCTCCGACTGCCGTGGCGAGTTTCCTAGACGCTTCTAACGGCCGGAAGTTTCCACGAGCAATGGCGGCAGGGCCAGTCCTTCGGAAAGAGGGTGGTACTCCTGCACGAAACGTCCGCCCAGCACGCTGCCGAGAGCAGCGGGCAAACCACCCAGCCGTCGCCAACCCCTCCGGGCGGTACCCATAGCGAGGCGCAGCATTCCGCCGAAAGTGCCGCTGGGAACGCCCAGGAAAAGGCCCCGAGCACGAGCGGCGAGAGCGCCTGGCAGCATGCCGCGGAGGGCGGGGGTTCAGAAACGGCCGCCAAGCACGCCAGCGAAACTCATAGTGAGAAGCTTCTGGGGCTAGACCCTGAGGCCGCGGGCCTCGTCGTGGCCGCCGCCGTCGCTTCGCTGCTTCTGGCTCTCGCCGTTTGGTTCCGACCCGAGCAAACCCTGCTTTTCCTCCTCGTCGCCGCCGCGATGCTCCTGTTCGCCGCGCTCGACATCCGCGAGGCGATCCATCAAAGCGACGAGTCAAAAAGCGGGCTCGTGGTTCTCGCCTCGGTGATCGCCCTCCTTCACCTCGCTGCCGGCGGTCTTGCTCTCTACCTGGCCCGCCTCAGGTCGAGGGCTCGCCCCGCCTGATCCTTACGCCATGCTGACCGCATTCGGGGCGACAGCCGTCACTTTCATGATGGCCATGTACGCGCTCGAGCATCGCCACCCGGGGTTCATCGTCGCTTTCGCCTGCGGCTGTCTGCTGTCGAGCGCCTACGGCTTTCTGGCCGGCACTTGGCCCTTCGGAGTAGTCGAAGCAATCTGGGCCGCCATCGCGATCAACCGTTACCGGCGACGGGCACTGAACGGGCATAGATCCTGATAACCCCGTGATCCGTCGAGCTGCTTTCGCGAGAGGCTGTCGCACAAACCCAAAGTGAGGCCGTGAGAGCTCTTGTCAGGCCTCTTTAAGAACGGGACGACGGTTGCTTCATCCGGTGCTCACTCCTGGATATGGTCGATGTCTCGCCGGCCGCTGAAGGCGCATCAGCATGCGTAGGGGTACCTCTCGCCCCCGGCCTTTGTGCGACAGCCTCGCGTGAAAGCGGGAGCGCAGACCGCTTTGGTAGGGCGGGTACGCCAAAGAGACGCCCCGCCGAAGCGGGGCGCTCTGGGGTACTACAGGGAGGAGAGATGCGGATCCGCGTGCCTGGATTTGCCGAAAATCGCTTGATCAAGCGAAATCGGGACCGCTATTGACCGCTACTGACCGCTCAGATCAGGTGCTGACTGGCGCACAACTGGCGCACAGAATGCCGCTTTCGGCGCCTGCTTTTCGGGCAAGGCGGCAACGAGGCACCCTCGCGTACGCCGCGGTTCGCCTTTCGAGCGCAAATGCGGACAGGCCCGCGTTTGGAACCCAGCTGCGCCTCAGGTCGATCTATATCGAGCCCGCGAACCGTATGACCTGCCGGGCTCGCGTCGGCGCGGCTACGACCAGAACTCGTCCCAAGCGTAGAGGTCGTGAAAGTGCTCCCGACCGTCAGTAATCCGGCCGTCCTTGAGCTGGAAGACAATGCAGTTGCCAACATCCAGGTGCTTGCCGTCTCGCTCCGCGGTGCTGCGCTGGATGCCGACCACGCGGTCGTCATCATCTGCGAGCAATTGCTGCAACTCGGCCCGGAAGGTGCCTCCCGTCTTCTGCGCAATCTGTCCGAAGTAGGCAAGAGTCGCATCGCGGCCCTGGTAGTCGTTGGCCATCGAGCTCCGCCCCGGCAAGTGCCACACAGCGGTCTCGTCGAAGACTTCGGTGAGGGTGTTCATGTCGCCCGAGTTGAAGGCCTCGTAGGCGCGCCGCATGATCGCTACGTTTTCATCTGCTGTCATATTTCCTCCTGTTCGCTGCTCTCTAGTCCTATTGTCAGTGGGGCTGGAGCCAAAAGCCCACCGAAGGTGAGCCCACGGCTTCAGCGCTTGCGCTCTTTCAGCCGGTTGCCGTCCTCGCAGATCGTGCACGGAGAGCCCGTTAGCTGAAGCTGCCCACCGGACCCCAGGGGGCCTCCTCACGCTGATCCGGGCTGACCGCTCACCCGGACCGACGCGCCCTAGTCGCGCAGCCCGGCGGCTTCGAGGGCCTCTTCCCTGTTTCGGAACGCCTGTTCTCGTACCACCCGGCCGTTCTTGATCGTGAAGAGGAAGGCGAAGCGGTCACGGTCCTCCATGGCGATCTGGCTCGCAGGCCCGACTCCCGTGACCTGGGCCACCGCGACCACCTGGTCTCCGGCCTCGATCAGCTCTATGGGGTCAACCGTGTACCCCGACAGCGTCTTTTGGTTCTCCTCGTAGATCAGACGTATGGCCTCCTTGCCGTGGTGGGTCCCCAGGAGGAGCGTCTCGAAAACCACGTCTGGGTCATAGACCTGGGTCAGGGCATCGAGGTCACCGCGGTTGTGAGCGGCAAATCCTGCCCTGATGAGGTCCAGGTTCTCCTCCGACATCGCCCACTCCCGCAGCCCGGCGGCTTCGAGGGGTCCGATTCGGGGTCTGGGGCTAGGCGTCGTACTGGCCGCCGAGCTCCGCCGGCTGGGGCTTACTTTTGTGCCCGGCTTCTTGAATGATCGGCGGGACCTCGGGGTCGGAGAGGAAGTTCTGAAAGCCCTCCTCGTCCCAGTCAAAGAGCACCCAGACCCGGTCATCCTCATTGGGATCGCGAAAGACGGTCGCGCCCTTGGACCCGTGCTGCTTTCGCTTCTCAGCGCCCTTGGTTGAGAAGATATTCAAGAAGCGGTCGAAGTCCTCGACCGTCGTCGTTGCCAGGATCAACTCTCTCCTCCTCTGTGGGAATTGCCGTCGCTCTTACGACGTCGCCCGCGCAGTATCCCAGCAACCTGACCGCTTTCTCTTCGACACCCCCACACCCGGTTGGCGCTGGCGGCCCGACTGGCGAACGAAGCGTCCGAAAGCATCGCGTTTAGGTGGCAACAAGTGCTCTGGATGCCGCTGCCAACGCAAAAGAGACGCCCCGCACTTTGCGGGGCGTCTCTGGGGTACTACAGGGGAGGAGAGATGTGGGTTGGCGTGCGTGGATTTGCCGAAAATCGCTTGATCAAGCCAAATCAGGACCGCTACGGACCGCTACTGACCGCTCGAATCAGATGCTGACTGGCGCACAACTGGCGCACAGAACCCTGTCTTGGACTGGTCCTGCATTTCGCGCAAAGCGGCAGTGAGGCACGATGGCGCACAGGGATCCTCACGCTCAGGATGTCAGCGGCCGCGTAGCCGCGAGCCGCTACGCCGTCGGATCAGCAACGCGCGCTAGTGCCTGCTCCGGCTCCGAGGCCTTGAGAACCGACCTGACCGCCTCCGACACGCTGTCCTTGTCGCTGAAGAGAAAAGCGTCCACACGCAGGATCTTGCCCCGGCGGAACGTGTACAGGGCGGCGCCCCATTGCTCGATCTCGGCCCCGCTCGCCAGGCCCTCGCCGATGTGACGGCCGGTGATGAGGACCTTGTCCGGCGCAACCTCGACCACGTCCTCGACCTCGACGCGCCAGCTGCGCCAGCCCTCCGCCCACTCCTCCATGGCCCGGCAGTAGCCGTCAGGGCCGTGGTAGACGTCGTCTATGCCCGCCACCGGCGAGTCCGCCGCGTGCTGAAAATGCACTTCGATCTCGGGGTCGGCGGCAGCCCTGGCGAGCTCGAGGTCGTCGCGGTTCCACGCTTCGTAGGCGGCGTGCGCGGTGCGCTCCAACAACGTTCGCTTCAGCCGCGAGCCCCTCGGCAGGCGCAGGACCGATGCGGTTGTCACGCGCGCCAGCCCCGGCCAGCGCGCTGCTATCCGCTCTCCGACGGTGCGCCCACCCGTGGTGCTCTCCGGAGCTGCCGCTCGACTGTCCGTGAACCTCACCTCCTTACAACGACTCTAAAGCACCGCGGCCCGCCCCTACACCCACGAGTACCACCCTCTATTCATTAATGGCCTGACGCTGCCCCCGCTGCGGGTCGCGGCCTGAAAGCGGGGGCGAGCTGCTACTCCGACAGCCCGGCGGCTTCGAGGGCCTTATCGCGGTCATCGAAGTCCTCCTGCCGGATCACCAACCCACGCCGCAAGGTGAAGACCTGAAAGTTGGGTTGATCGACGGGGACCCCGCTAGAGCTGCCATGCCCCGTCCCGCGACCAGCGGCGAGCAGCCGGTCGCCGAAGTCGATGACTTCCTCATGTTCGAGCTTGAAATCGTCCACTGCCTCAATCATCGCCTCCCAGACACGGAAATAGCCCTCATGGCCGCGATGCACCCCGAGCAGGTCGGGGGGAACGAAGCCACCAAGGGCGTTCTCGTTGGCGTGGTACTCGATCTCCGGGTCAAAGGCGAGAAAGAGAAGGTCGAAATCCCTTCGATTCGCGGCTTCACACCCTTGGCGCATGATGCGCGGGAGCCAGGCCCGGCGCAGTCGAGAGCGTGGCGGCAGCCGCGACCAAGCAGAAAGCAACATGCGGGCAAGCGCCGGAAACAGGACGAAGATCCGTTCATCCAGGGTCCGCCGCCTGCTCTCGCTCGAAACGGTGACTGGCGTTCGCACGCCGCCCACGACATCGACGTTCTCCTCCGACATTGCCTACTCCCGCAGCCCGGCGGCTTCGAGGGCCTCGTCAGCGCTCGCGTACATCTCCTGCCGAATTTGCTTTCCCTCGCGGAACGTCAACACGTGGGCCAAGTGCATTTCCACTGGCACTCCGGTTGCCTTCGAGACACCGCCTTGGCGTACGACTGCGACAACCTTGTCGCCCGCGTCGTGTAGCTCCTCGAGTGTGAATTCGTAGTCCTCCCACGCTTCCAGCCAGTCCGAAAGAAACACCCTAAAACCCTCGACGCCGGGATAGTTCTGCCGTTCGGGCCAGCCGCGAAACGTTGACATGTCCAAGAGAAAGTCCGGATCAAAGATCTCGGCAAGGATGTCTCCCGTCTTGATGAAATGCTCGTATCCGCGCCGGGCAACCTCAACGTTCTCCTCCGACATCGCCCCCGCAGTATCTCGCCCTGGCCTGCTGGCCGCCCAGCGCCACGGCTCCCAGGAGTCATGGCACTGCGGGGTGTGCCTCGGTCAGCCGATAGACGGGTTACGCAAAAGAGACGCCCCGCCAAAAGGCGGGGCGCTCTGGGGTACTACAGGGGAGGAGAGATATGTATCTCTATGTATGTGGATCCGTGGGAGGTAGTCGGGTCCGTCAGGCGCCGCGGATGCTGAACCGCGTTGATGCGGTCAGCGCCAAATGTGCGGCACCGAACCCGACCAAAAAGACTGTTGCGATCGGTGGTGCGCCACCGATGCCGAGCGCTAGCCCGACGACGATCGCGAGTCCACCGATCAGATAGTCGAAACCGGCATGCGCGCCCAACGGGACCGTGCGGTGCTCACCGTGCGTGGAGAGCGCCAGGCCCATCAGCATCGCGCCCAGTGCGATCGAGACGGCGCCCGCTGCGGTCCCGAATCCGAGCACGAAAGGGGCGGCGATCAGCACTGGCGCGGCGACGATCTCGATGACGCCGTGGATTGCCAGGGGGATTGCTCTGAACAGAGTCATTACAGGTATCGAGAATACGAACGTATGTGCGATTCGTGTGTGATCGGCCTCACACATTCGGCAGCCCCCGCCCGGCGCAGGTGCGCTCCGGCGCTACGGTTCGCGACATGCCGCGTCAGCGCATAGACACCCTGCTCGCCGAGCGCGGAGCCTTTTCCTCGCGCACGGCCGCGGCCGCGGCCGTGCGGGCCGGAGAGGTGCAACTTGGGCAGGACGGCCCGTTTGCCCTGCGGCCGAGTCAGCTGATCGAGCCGGAGGTCGATCTGATCGTCGCTGAGGGCCCACGCTATGTATCGCGCGGCGGCATCAAGCTTCAAAACGCCCTCGAGGCCTTCGGAATCGACGTTGGGGGGCGTGACTGCCTCGACGTCGGGGCCTCGACCGGCGGCTTCACCGACTGCCTGCTCCAGCACGGTGCCGCCCGCGTGGCGGCGGTCGACGTCGCCCACGGCGAGCTGGAGTGGAGGCTGCGCAACGACTCGCGGGTGACCGTGATCGAGCGCCTCAACGCCCGCTCCCTGAAGCCGGCAGACCTGCCGTTCGTTCCCTCGCTGGCAGCCGTCGACGTCTCGTTCATCGGCCTGACCAAGGTCCTGCCCGCGGTCGCGGAGGCGCTGAGCGAGGACGGGGAGGTCCTGGCGCTGGTCAAGCCACAGTTCGAGCTCGGCCCGGAGAAGGTCGGCAAGGGCGGCGTGGTGCGCGACCCGGCGCTGCGGCGCGAGGCCCTCGTCCTGGCCGCTGAGGCGGCGCGGTCGCTCGGCCTCGCGGTGCGCGGCATTGCCTCCTCGGGGTTGCCGGGCCCGAAGGGAAACCGCGAGTCGTTCCTTTGGTGCTCGCGCGGAGGCGAGTCGCTGGGCGATGTCGAGGCGGCGATCCACGAGGTGGAGTCGTGAGCACCAAGGAGACAAAGGCACCGCCGGCAGTACGGACGGTCGCGCTCGTCACCCACTCGCATCCCCCCGCCGCGAGCGAGGCCGTCGCGGCCGCGGTGGCCGCCGCGATGTCCGCCGGGTGCCGCATCAAGGCAAGCGCGGCCGAGGCGGCAAAGCTCGAGGGCGCCGCGGAGGGAATCGAGGTGACCGAGACGCTGCCGTCCGACCCCGACCTCTGCCTGGTCCTGGGCGGGGACGGCTCGATCCTCTGGGCGCTGCGCCAGTACGCCGGGACGGGGGTGCCGGTGTTCGGGATCAACTTCGGAACGGTCGGCTTTTTGGCCGCGGCGGAGCGCGATCAGCTCGACGAGGGCTTGCGCAGGGCGTTTGCCGGCGACTTCGAGGTCCTCGAACTTCCCGGCCTCGAGGTGTCGGCCGAAGAGGCGAGCGGGTTGGCGTTGAACGACGTCACCTTCATCCGCCGTCCCGAGGGGCGCGTTGCCGTGCTCAGCTACCGGATCGCCGGGGAGGAGGTGGGCAACGTGCGCTGCGACGGTTTGGTCGCCGCTACTCCCGCAGGTTCAACCGGCTACAACCTCGCCAACGGCGGCCCGATCCTCGCCTGGGGGGTAGAGGGGTACGTGGTCAGCTACATCGCCCCGCATACGCTCACAGCTCGGGCGCTGGTCGTCGCCCCCGAGGACGTGCTGCGGGTCGGAAACGCGGAGGGCCGCGAACCCGTCGACGTGGCCATTGACGGAGAGACGCTGTGTGAGCTACGGCCCGGCGGCGAGGCCGAGGTCAGCTTTCGGCAGGAGGCCGGGCGCCTCGCCCAGCTCCCGGGCTCAAGCTTCTATCGCCGCATCAGCGAGAAGTTCGGCCACCTGGCCCACTAGGACGAACGGGCCGGCGCAGCATCGGAGCCTAGGAGCCCGCCGGCGTTCCGGTTCCTTGCTGTAGAAAGTGAAGTAATGGAACGCAAGTGGTGGACGCTCCTCCTGGTCTCGATCGCGACGTTCATGTTGCTGCTCGACATCACGATCGTGAACGTCGCCCTGCCCGACATCCAGCGCGACCTGCACGCCAGCCTTTCCAGCCTTCAATGGGTCGTCGACGCCTACTCGCTGATGCTGGCGGCGATCCTGCTCACCGCCGGATCGCTGGGCGACAGGCTGGGCCGCCGGCGCGTCTTCTCGCTCGGCTTCGCGGTTTTCACCTTCGCTTCGTTCCTGTGCGGGATCTCCGGCGACCCGACCCTGCTCAACCTCGCCCGGGGCCTTCAGGGGGTCGGCGGGGCGGCGATGTTCGCGACCTCGCTGGCGCTGATCGGCCAGGAGTTCCACGGCCGCGACCGGGCGATGGCGTTCGGCGTCTGGGGCGCGGTGATCGGCGGCGCCGTCGCGATCGGTCCGCTCGTCGGAGGTCTGGTCACCGAGCACCTCGGCTGGCAGTGGATCTTCTTCATTAACGTGCCGATCGGCCTGATCGCGATCGCGCTCACCGAGTTGCGGCTCGAAAACGTCGCCGCCCAGGACCCCGAGCGGATCGACGTGGCGGGGCTGGTCACCTTCTCGAGCGCGCTGTTCCTGCTCATCTTCGGCCTCATCCGCGGCAACCCGGAAGGTTGGAGCAGCGCCCCGATCCTCGCCTCGTTGATCGGCGCCGCGGCGCTGCTGGCGGCCTTCGTCGTCGTCGAGCACCGCAGCTCGCACCCGATGCTCGATCTGTCGCTGTTCCGCTTGCCGGCCTTCAACGGTGTATCGGCGGTTGCCTTCGGTCTCTCGGGCGGGATGTTCGCTGCCTTCCTCTACCTCACGATCTACATCCAGGGCGTCCTCGGCTACTCGCCCCTGGACGCAGGCTTGCGCTTCCTGCCGCTGACCCTTCTCCTTCGTGGTCGCGCCGATCTCCGGCAAACTCTCTCATCGCGTCCCCGTTCGGGTGCTGATGGGCATTGGGCTGGCGATGGTGGGCGTCGGGCTGATGCTGATGCGCGGGGTGACCGTCGACTCGGACTGGACCACGCTTCTGGCCGGCTTCCTGGTCGCGGGCGCAGGGATAGGGCTCACCAACCCGGGCATCGCGCAGGCCGCGATCGCGGTCGTGGAGCCGGCTCGCGCCGGCATGGCCTCGGGGATCAACACCACCTTCCGTCAGGTCGGGATCGCCACCGGCGTCGCCGGGCTCGGTGCGGTCTTCCAATCGCGCATCGACAGCAAGTTCGCCGAGCTGCTGCCGAATGCTCCCCACGGGCTCAGCGATGCAGTGGCCTCGGGTGGTTCGGTGGCCGCGGGCCGCGTCGCGCCACCCGGCATCCGCGATCAGGTCGTGGTTGACTCGAAGATCGCCTTTGTCAGCGCCTTCAACGACCTCCTGCTGATCGCGGCGGTGATCGCCTTCGTGGGTGCGGCGCTCGGTTTCCTCCTCGTCCGCGACCGCGACTTCGTCGCGGTGCCCGGCCAGGAAGTGGCGCCGCCCGACGAAGTAGCAGAACCAGTGGCCGCCTAGCGGCGGGCGAATACCAAGCCAGTTCGCTAGTGCCATGGGGCGAGTCCGTCGCCGCCTGTTGCTAGACAGGGCGGACGATGCTGCGCGAGCTGCGGATCGAGAACCTGCTCCTGATCGAGTGCGCCGAGCTGCGCCTCGACGACGGCTTCAACGTGATCACGGGGGAGACCGGCGCCGGCAAGACGGTCCTCGCGCACTCGCTCGACCTCTTGATGGGCGGCAGGGCGCGGCCGCAGATCGTGCGGCCGGGCGCCTCCGAGGCCTGGGTCGAGGGGACATTCGACCTGCCGGACGATCTCGCCGACGACCCGCACCTGGCCGAGGTCGCCGAGCGCCTGCCCGAGGGTGCCGATCAGCTGGTCCTGGGGCGGAGGGTCTCCGCCGCGGGTCGCACCGCCGCCTTCATCGGCGGACGGTCGGCCTCCGCCGGCGAGCTGAAGCTTCTTGGCGCTCGCCTGCTCGCCTTCTACGGCCAGCACGAGCATCGCCGGCTGGTGCTGTCTTCGTCGCAGCTCGAAGTCCTCGACGGCTTCGCGGGCGAGGCGCATCTCGACAGGCGGCGCCGCTACCGGGAGGCCCATAGGAGGGCGGAGCACGCGCGTCGGGAGCTCGAGCAGCTGCGCGAGCGCGACGGGGCGAGTGAACGGGATCTCGACCTCTACCGCTACGAGCTGTCCGAGATCGAGACCGCCGCACCCGACGGCGCCGAGGAGGCGGAGCTGAACGCCGAGCGCAGCCGCCTCGGCCACGCTGAGGGCCTGCGCCTCGCAGCCGCCGGCGCCCTGGCGGCGATAAGTGGTTCCGAGCAGGATGGGGGAGGCGCCGGGGGCACTCTGGCAGAGGCCGAAGGCGCAATGCGCGCCTCGGTCGGCGTCGACCCCGAGCTGGACCGGATCGGGGAACGGGTCGCCGCGCTCGCCGTCGAGACGGGCGACGTGGCCGGCGAGCTGCGGTCCTATCTGGAGCGAATCGAGGCCGATCCGCAGCGTTTGACGGCGGTCGAGGAGCACCTCGACGTCCTCGACCGCCTGAAGCGCAAGCACGGGGGCTCGATCGAGTCGGTGCTCGCGCACGCGGAGCGTTGCCGGACCGAGATCGAGCGACTCGAAGGCGCCGAAGGGCGCGGCGCGGAGCTCGAGTCTCAGCTGTCTGGCGCCGAAGCGCGCCGGGCTGAGCTTGGCGCCGAGCTGACGAGCGCCCGGCGGAAGGCCGCCCGTCGGCTCGAGAAGCGGGTGGCGGAGGAGTTGGAGGAGCTGGCGATGCCCGGGGCAAAGCTCGGGGTCAAGCTCGAGCCGGTGCCTGACGGCTTCGGCCCCACGGGCGCCGAGACGGTCATCTTTTTGATCGCAACCAACCCGGGAATCGAGCCGGCGGCGCTGCGCGACGCCGCTTCCGGCGGGGAGCTGTCGCGAGTGATGCTGGCGCTGACCGGTCTCGGTGCGTCGGCGAGCACGGCGACGCTGTGCTTCGACGAGATAGACGGTGGGGTCGGCGGCAACACCTCGCGCACGGTCGGCGAGCGTCTGCGCAGCCTCGGGCAGGCGCGGCAGGTGATCTGCATTACGCATCTGCCGCAGGTCGCATCGCTTGCCAGCGGCCACTTTCGGATTAGCAAGCGGGTCCGCGGGGGCGAGGCGTTGGCCTCGGTGCAACGGGTGGACGGCGACGAGTTGGTGGCCGAGATCTGCCGCATGCTGGGCGCCGACCGGGGCGACGAGGCGGCCAGCCGCCACGCCCAGGAGCTGCTCGCCGCCGCCTAGCGCTGTCCAGCGGTTAATCTGAGCCCGTGGCTACCGCCAGCCGCTCCAGGTTTGGCCGTCATCTGCTGTCCCGGCGCAACGGAAACAGCCAGGACGGCGTCATCTTCGGCACCGCCCGTCTGGGGCGCAAGACCAAGCACCTCGTGAAGCGCCTGGGCCCAGGCGACATCGCGGTGATCGACCACACCAACATCGACCGCATCGCCGCCGAGGAGCTGATCGCCACGGGCGCCGAGGCCGTGATCAACGTCTCGGACTCGTCCAATGGCCGCTACCCCAACGCGGGCCCGCTGATGATGACCCGGGCGGGGATCCACCTCGTCGATGCGCCGCGAGCACCGCTCTTCGAGCAACTGAAGGACGGCGATCCGCTGACGATCGAGGGCGGCACGGTGATCTGCGGCGGCGAGGAGATTGTCACCGGAACCGTGATGGAGTCCGACGCGCTGGCTCGCCAGCTCGACGAGCAGCGCCAGCGGGTCGACGACGCGCTCTCGGCGTTCGCGGAGAACACGATGGCGCACGTTCGCCAGGAGGGGGACCTGCTCACCGGCCGGGTCGAGTTCCCGGCGATCCGCACCAAGTTCCGCGACCGCCACGCTCTGGTGGTCGTGCGGGGCACGACCCACCGCCGTGACCTTCAGGCGCTGCGCGCCTACATCCGCGACGTGAGGCCGGTGCTGGTCGGAGTCGACGGCGGGGCCGATGCGATCCTCGAGGCGGGGCTGAAGCCCGACCTGGTGATCGGCGACATGGACTCGGCCAGCGACGCCGCCCTGTGCTCCGGGGCCGAGCTCGTCGTGCACGCCTATCCCGACGGCCGAGCGCCGGGCCGCGAGCGGGTGCTCGACCTCGGTCTCGAGCACACGATTGTCCCAGCAGCTGGGACCAGCCAGGACGTGGCAATGCTGATGGCCTTCGAGAAGGGGGCGGCGCTGATCGTCAGCGTTGGCGCCCACTTCAACCTGATCGAGTTCCTCGACCGCAGCCGCGAGGGCATGTCGTCGACTTTCCTGACCCGGCTGCGGATCGGCGAGACTCTGGTCGACGCAAAAGGTGTGAGCCGGCTCTACAACCCGGGCGTCGGCGGCTCGCTGTTCGCGCTCTTCGTGCTCGTTTCGCTGGTGCTGCTCGTGGTCGTCGTCGCCAGCTCCGACAGCCTCAGGGAGTTCGTGAATCTGGTCTGGCTCAAGCTCCGCGTGCAGCTCGGCCTCTAGCCTCTTCGCGATGGGTTACAGCTCGCGCTATCACGCGGCCTCGCTGGCGGCCGTGTTCCTGGCATTGGCGATCGGGATCCTGATCGGGGTCGGGTTCGGCGACAACGTGCTCTCGAACACGAAGAAGAACCTCGAGGCGAGCCTCACCGGCGACCTCGAGGCGGCGCGCAGCCGCTCCGACCAGCTCGCCGGGCAGCTCAACCGCTCCGATGAGTTCGCCCAGCGGGTCTATCCGGCGCTGGTTCGGGGAGAGCTGCGAGGACAGCGGATCGGCGTCGTTGCGCTCGGCGGGCTCCCCAACGATCTCTCGACGGACATAGAGAACGCGCTGCAACCGTCCGGCGGCCGTCTGGTCGCGGTCGCGGTCGTGCGCGAGCCACCCGACATCGGCGGTCTCGCCGGCGAGCTCTCGCAAACCCGCCTCTCCGATCTGGCGACCAACAGCGATTCCGTCGATGCACTCGGCAAGGGGGTCGGGAGGCAGATCGTCCTCGGCGGCACCCTGCTCGATCGGGTGCGAAGCCGCCTGTTGTCCCGGGCGAGTGGGCGCTTCGGCGCGCTCGACAGCGTGATCGTCGTTCGCCAGCAGCCCACCGACATCAACGGACAGGACAAGACCGCGACCAGCAGGCTCGAGGCCGGCCTTCTGGACGGGATCGAGGCGGCCGGCGCCAAGCAGGTCGGCGTCGAGACCAGCGAGACCGACCCCTCCTCGATCTCCTTCTTTTCCTCCCATGGTCTCTCGACCGCGGACGACCTCGACTTCGTCTCGGGGCAGGTGGCGATGGTCTTTGCGCTGCTCGGCGCCGAGGGCAACTTCGGGGTCAAGGACACCGCCGACCGGCTGCTCCCCGACCTGCTCACGCCGTCGCCGGGCCTTCCCCCGGTGCCCGCCGGCGCGCCCTAGATGAGCGATCCCACGTGCTCTGGATAGGGCTGCCGCTCTCCTTCGGCCTGGCTCTGCTGATGGTCCCGGCCGGTGTGCGGGGCCTCGTCGACGCCGGATTGGTACGCGACAACTATCGCGGCCGCAGTCTCGCCTTCCCGCTCGGCGCCGTGCTCGCGACCACTGCTCTTGTCGCCCTGGCGCCGCTCGCCTTCCTCAATGACCGCGCCGACCTCGACCTGCTCGCCCCTGAGCTGCGCCGCTGGATTCCCTATGTGCTTGGCGTCGCCTTCCTCGGCTTTCTCGACGATTCGCTGGGGCAGGGCACGCAGCCAGACGCGCCCCGTGGTTGGCAGGGACACGCTCAGGCGCTTCGCGAGGGGCGGCTGTCGACCGGGGCGATCAAGGCGATCGGCGCCCTGGCGCTTGCCGCCTATGTCGTCTCGGGGCGCGGCCTACAGTCGTTCGAGTACCTCACCGACGTCGCGCTGCTGATCCTTGCCACCAACCTGTTCAACCTCCTCGACCTGCGTCCGGGGCGGGCCGAGAAGGCCCTGGTGCTGCTTGGCCTGGGACTTTGCATCGGGGCCTGGACCGCAGAGCCGGTCGAGCTGCTTGGAATCTTCCTCGGCCCGGTCCTGGTCGCAGCCTGGTTCACCTTGGGCGAGCGGGCGATGCTCGGCGACACCGGGTCGAACCTGGTCGGGGCGATCGCCGGTGTCTGGCTCTTGACCACGCTCGACGAGAGCGGCCGGCTGATCGCCTTGGCGGTGGTCGCGGCGATCACGATTTACGGCGAATTGCGGTCGATTTCGAAAGCAATCGAGTCGTTTCCGCCACTGCGATCTCTAGACTCGTTGGGCAGGGTCAATGAATAGAGGCAAGCAGGGCGACACCAGGTTCATCTTCGTCACGGGCGGGGTGGTGTCGGCTCTCGGCAAAGGCATCGCCTCGGCCTCGATCGGGCGCCTGCTGGTCAGCCGCGGCTTTCGCGTCCAGATTCAGAAGTTCGACCCCTACATCAACGTCGACCCGGGGACGATGAGCCCGTTCCAGCACGGCGAAGTGTTCGTCACCGAGGATGGCGCCGAGACCGACCTCGATCTCGGCCACTACGAGCGCTTCACCGACGAGAACACCTCGCGTGCCTCCAACGTCACCGCGGGCGCCGTCTACAACTCGGTGATCAGGCGCGAGCGGCGGGGCGACTACCTCGGGGCGACGGTGCAGGTGATCCCCCACATCACCGACGAGATCAAGCACCGGATGCTGATCGTCGCCGAATCACAGGCGGTCGATTTCGTGATCACCGAGATCGGCGGCACGGTCGGCGACATCGAGTCGCTGCCATTCCTGGAGTCGATCCGCCAGCTCTACACGGACCTGGGCCCGCGGCGCTGCATGTTCGTCCACCTGACCCTGGTGCCCTACGTCGGTCACGCTGGCGAGCTGAAGACCAAGCCGACCCAGCACTCGGTCAACGAATTGCGGCGGATCGGAATCCAGCCTCATGCCCTGGTCTGCCGCTCGGAGGCCGGCCTCGACCGCGACATCAGGCGCAAGATCGCGCTGTTCGCAAGCCTCCCCGAGGAGGCAGTGATCTCGGCCCGCGACGTCGACAACATCTACAAGGTGCCGCTCGTCTTCCGTCCCGAGGGCGTCGACGACCTGGTTCTCGACCACTTCGGGGTCGAGGCGCCGGCACCCGACCTCGCCGATTGGGAGGAGATGGTGCGGCGCGCCGACTCAGCCGAGGGCACCGCCCGGATCGCGCTGGTCGGCAAGTACGTGCAGCTCGCCGACGCCTACAAGTCGGTGATCGAGGCCCTTAAGCACGGTGGCTTTCACCACGGGATAAACGTGGAGGTCGAGCTGGTCGACTCCGAGGACTTCGATCCCGAGCGCCTCGACGGCGCCGACGGGGTCCTGATTCCGGGCGGCTTCGGCGAACGCGGGATCGAGGGCAAGGTGCAGGCGGCACGGATCGCCCGCGAGCGCTCGATCCCGTTCCTGGGGATCTGCCTCGGGATGCAGATCGCCGTGGTCGAGTTTGCGCGCAGCATCGCAGGCATGGAGGGCGCCAACTCGTCCGAGTTCGACCCCGAGACGCCGTTCCCGGTGATCGACTTGCTGCCGGAGCAGAAGGAGGTCTCCGAGATGGGCGGCACGATGCGGCTTGGCGCCGACCCGGTGAAGCTGCACGAGGGCACGCGCGCACGCGAGATCTTCGGCGAGGCGGTGATCTACAAGCGCCACCGGCACCGCTATGAGGTCAACAACATGCTGCGCCGGCGACTCGAGGACGAGGGGCTGGTCTGCGGCGGAACCTCGCCCGACGAGCGGCTGGTCGAGATGATCGAGCTCCCGGACCATCCCTTCTTCGTCGCCTCGCAGTTTCACCCCGAGTTCAACTCGCGCCCGAACCGCCCCGAACCGCTGTTTCGCGAGTTCGTCGGCGCGGCGGCGACGCATGCTCGCGGCCGGCCGACGACTGCGCCCGAGGGGGCTGCCGAGGTCGAAGAGGCCGAGCGCAGCGACGTCGAGCTTCGCCGCTCGCCTTGAGGCGGGTCGAGGTTCCGGGAAAGGCGAAGGGCAGCACGGAGCTGCTCACGGGGCCGACCAGCAAGCCGGGGGAGCGGATGGCGGTGGTCACTCGGCTTAGGGTCCCTTCGCCTTCGTGCCGCCGGAATCCATGCCCTTGCCGGGCATCGACTTGTCGTACATCTTCTTGGCGCCCCCGCCCATGCTGTCTCCACCCATCCCCTGCACAGCTCGCATCGCCTGTGAGGAGTCGGGGAGCGTCAGTCCCGGCACGCGCTCGGGCGTGATCGCCACCGCAAGGCCTAGGACGAGAAGCAATATAGCGATGCTGTAGTTCGCCAGGGCCCTCCATGGCAGCAACTTCTCCAGGGCGATCAGCCCGGCGATGAACACCATCCATCCCAGGCTCATGACGCCCAGCGCGAAAAGAGCCGCCATCAGCGCCCAGCAGCAGCCCACGCACCAGGCGCCGTGCTCGATCCCCATGCGTAGAGCGCCGAGGCGGCCAGCTTGCCAGGAGGTGAGGATGAACATCAGAGGGCTTCGACACTTCCTCAGGCAGACGTCCTTCAGCGGTGTGAGCTGGTAGATGGCCGCGGCGACGATGATGCCGCCCGCAAGGTAGGGGCCGCCCCGGTCCCAGGAGAAGACGTCGATCGACACCGATCGGGCCGTCTCGAACACCGCATAGGCGACCAGGCCGGCCGTGGTCCAGGTGATCAGGTATCCGGATACGAAGAGAGTCGTCGCGCCGAGCGGTGCATCCCGACCCTGCTCCGCCCTTCCCCTCTGAACCCGCCGGTACATAACGACCATCGGCCAGATCGACGGGAACATCATCGCTGCCATCATCACCACCCAGGCGGTGACGTAGAAGCCCAGCGTACCCAGGTCCGTGCCTGGGCCGGCGTCCGTTCCCTGCATCCGGTCGTCGGTCACCGCCCAGCCCGCCAGGGCCAGCAGGAACAGCGAAGCGAGCAGGCCGAACTGGAGCAGATCAGGCAGAACCGGGATGCGGCGCGGGGTCGCAGACTCCATGGTCAGCTTCGACCGGGGCCTGGCGGGCTACCCGCGTCCTTTCGCCGCCCCCTCTTCCATCTCGCTTGCGAACTCGTAGTCGGCCGTCTCGCCGTAGATCGCGTCGAACTCGATGCCCTGGACGTTGAAGTGGCCCGTCGACTTGCCGACGCGAAACTCTGGAGCGAACCCGAATGCCGCGTTGCGAACGGTGGTCTCGGTGTCGCTGCCCTCGGGTCCCGGCAGCGGTTCGAACGTGAAGTCGACTCCTGCCACCGAGCCGGTTGGACGATCGCCATCCGAAAAGCTGACGCTACCCCGTTCCATACCCATCCACTCGTCGGTGAGCGCCGCAAAATCCGCGAAGGGGCCGCCCTCGTCGCCCTTGATGATCGTCTCGACCGCGTTGGCCTGCTCGTCCGACGCCCCATCGCCGACCACTATGCCCAGCTTCCAGCCTCCGGCAGTCAGGTTTGAGGGGAAGTGGTTGACCAGAACCACGTCCACACCGGAAAGATCGACGTCGTCGAGGTTGCCGTCCGCGATGTGGAAAACCCCTACGCCCCGACACTGGCCGTCCGCGCTGGTGGGCGGCCCGTCGGTCGGACAGGGGCAGATCAAGTTGCAGCTGCAGGCGGCTACGTAGGTTCCCGAAATTCGCCAAGCCATAAGAACTCCTTCCGGCGGCAGAGCAGCGCCGCCATATTGCCGAGTGGGCACTTACGGGCCCGATTGGCCCAATTTCCGAATTTATCCCCGCGCGAGGCTGACGTCAAGGGCGCTCGCCGCGCTCTGCCCGCTTTCCGGCCAGCAGTCCCAGGTTCGAGACGATGAACGGCACGCAATAGCTGAGGCTCACCTTGAGCCAGGTGGTGGCGGTGGCATCCCCGCCCAGCACCACGTCCGCCTGGTTGATCAGAAAGAGGATCGTGCCGACGATCAAGGCAATCTTGACCGTCTGGCGCAGGTGCTCTCTCCGCAGGCAGATCTGCAGCGCCTCTCGCATCGGGACGATCGTCTCACGCGGCGGGCGCGAGATACTGGGGGATCTGTGGCCGCTGAGCGCCAAGAGCTGATCCTCGATCTGTTCGAGCGCTGGAACCACGGCGATCGCGAGATCGATGCGGCGGCCGTCGACCCCGACGCCGAAGTCCATTCGGCGATGACCAGGGCTGTCTATCGGGGCTACGGCGGGATCAAGGACTGGATGGCTGAGATCGACGAGCAGTTCGAGAGCTGGCAGATCTCAGTCGACGAGCTACGGGATGTGCCCGACGGTTCGCTCGTCGTACTCGGGCGCGTGCACTTTCGGGGTAGGGCGAGCGGCGTCGAGTTCGACCAATCGATCGCCTGGTTGATCTGGTTCGCTGGCGAGCGAATCTCGACAATGTGCATCTTCTCCGGCCACGATCGGGCGCTGGAGGCGGCAGGCCTTGCCTAGCTCATAGCCTTGTCGCCGTGAGGGAGCAGCGGATGCACGACCGCTTCGTCCGCCTCTGCGAGACGGCGAGCCCTACCGGCGAGGAGCGCGCGGTCGCCGACGCGGTGACCGAGGAGCTTCGCGAACTCGGGGTCGAGGTGGTCGAGGACGACGCCGCCGGGCCGGCCCAGGCCGGCGCCGGCAATCTGATCGCGCGTCTACCCGGCGCCGACGATCGCTGGGTCGCATTTACCTCTCATCTCGACACCGTCCCGCACGACGGACCGGTCGAGGTCGCCCTCGAGGACGGCGTCTACCGCAGCAAGGGCGAGACGATCCTCGGCGCCGACAACAAGGCCGCGGTGACGGTACTGCTCGAGCTGGCGTCACGCCACTCGTCCGAGCCGCCGCCGATCGGCCTCGAGCTGGTCTTCACCGTCGCCGAGGAGGACGGCCTGCGCGGCGCGAAGGCACTGGACGTCCGCGGCCTGCGCTCACCGTTCGGCTTCGTGATCGACCACGCCAGCCCGATCGGCGAGGTGATCGACGCGGCGCCCACCTACCAGCGGCTGGTGGCGGAGTTCGAGGGGGAGGAGGCGCACGCGGGGATCAAGCCAGAGGCCGGGCACAGCGCGATCGCAGCCGCCGCGGCGGCGGTCGCGGCGATGGACCTGGGCCGGCTGGACGAGGAGACGACGGCCAACGTCGGCATCATCGAGGGCGGCAGCGCCTCCAACATCGTCGCCGGGCACTGCCGGATCGAGGGCGAGGCGCGCAGCATCGACCCCGAGCGGGCGGCGGCGACGGTCGGCTCGATGGTCGACGCGTGCAGCTGGGCGGCGAGCGAGCACGGCTGCGACGTTGACGTGCAGGTCACGGAGCTGTTTCGCGGCTACCGCTCCGATGCCGGGTCGAAGCCGGCGCAGCTGGCGATGGCGGCGCTGGATCGCTGCGGGCACGAGGGGCGTCGCGTCGCCACCGGTGGAGGCAGCGACGCCAACGCGTTGATCGCCTCGGGGTTCGACTTTGTATTGCTGGCGAACGGGACCGACGCAAACCACACTCCCGAGGAGAGCGTCCCGGCCGCCCACCTCGACCAGATGCTCGAGGTCTGCGAGGCGATCGTCGAAGAGGCGGCGAAGTCATGAGCGCGTGGTGCTGAAGCTGCGCCGCGGCGTCGTCGTGGGCGAGGACCCGCTGACGGTCGAGATCGGCGGCGAGGCGCGCCCGGCTTGGGCCGACCACGGATTGGTCGGCGAGGTCCGCGAAGGGGACGAGGTTGTGGTCAACACCGTGGCGCTCGACCTCGGGCTCGGCTCGGGCGGCTTCGACGTCGTTCACGTCAACCTGACCCGCGGGCTGGAGGGCGGCGGAGGTGCCGGCGCCCACGTGATGAAACTCAACTACACCTCGCTTCAGCACCCGGTGGAGCCGGTGGAGGGTGCCGACGAGGACCTGGAATCCAGCGCGACGAGCGAGATGCCCGTGCTCGTGATCCCGCTGCACGGCCATCTGGCGCCGGCTGCCTGGGCTGCGGCCCAGGCGGCAGAGGGGCTGCGGGTCGGGTACGTGCAGACCCCCGGCGGTGCGCTGCCGGGATCGATGTCGCGCGACGTCGCGGCCCTGCGCGAGCGAGAGCTGCTCTGCGGCCACATCACCGCCGCCGCGACATACGGCGGCGAGCAGGAGGCACTGAGCATCGTCGGAGCGCTCGACGCCGCGGCCGGGCTCGGCTGGGACGCGGTGATCGCGGGGCCGGGCCCGGGCATCGTCGGCTCGGAATCCCGCTACGGCCACGGCGGCTTGGCGGCGCTGGACACGGCTCACGCGGCGCTGGCGCTGGGCTTGCCGACCCTGCTCTCGCCGCGCTTCTCGAGCGCCGATCCGCGGAAACGCCACCGCGGAATCAGCCATCACACCCAGACCGTGCTGGAGCTTCTGCTCGTCGGGGTGGAGGTGCCGGTCCCTTCGACGGTCGACGAGGTGATCGTCGCCCTGAAGCCGTTCCTCGGCGGCCTGCACAGCGCGTCGGCTCAGCCGGCCGACCTTGACGGCTACGCGGCGAGCGGCCTGCCGGCGCGGGTAATGGGCCGGGGCCTTGACGACGACCCTCTGTTCTTCGCCGCCGCGCTCGCATCCGGCGCGGCGCTTGGCGCCGCCGTGCGAGGCTAGGGGAGGCCGATGGAGCGAGTCGAATCGCGCACCACCCACGAGGGACGGACGATCTCGGTCCGCGTCGACAAGATCCGCTACGAGGACGGGTCGAGGTCGGAGCGCGAGGTAGTCGAGCACCCCGGCGCGGTCGCGATCGTCGCCCATGACGACCGCCACCTCTACATGGTCCGCCAGCCTCGGGAGGCGGTTGGGGAGGACTCGCTGTTCGAGCTGCCGGCGGGGAAGCTCGACGTCCCCGGCGAGTCGCCGATCGACTGCGCGAAGCGCGAGCTGGTCGAGGAGGTCGGGATCGAGGCCGCCGAGTGGCGGGAGCTGAAGCGCATCTACACCAGCCCCGGCTTCAGCGACGAACAGGTGCACCTGTTCGTCGCCA
>JBBPIN010000006.1:33708-38623 GCA_038040285.1 Actinomycetota bacterium | reverse complement strand
GTAGGGCTGGTTCGTGGCCCCAGTGTGGGGGGAGCTCATGCTCTTAAACCCCACCCCTCGATGCGGCTGCGAAATGGAGGTTGCCTGGATCGCCACCGGGCTCACCGAGGTCGGGGCGAATCCTTCCGAGGGCGAGCGGATCGAGGTCGTCGAGGTGCCGCTGGACGAGCTCGACGAGGCGATCGAAGCCTGCGTCGACGCCAAGTCGCTGGTCGGGTTGCTGCTGTTTCGTGAACAGCGCCAAGGCTGAGCTCCAACTGCGGCGGCTGCGCCGACTGAACCCGGGCTGGTCCGGCGCTTGCGCGCCAAGGGGAACGCGACGGTTCGCAGAAAGGGGGCCGCATGCACCCAATCGCCGTGGAGGAGAGAGCCGACGCGCCGGCCAAGGCGGGCGATCGTTTCGAGGGCCTGGTGCTCGATTTCCTCGCCTACCTCGAACTCGAGCGGGGGCTGTCGCGCAACACCCTCAACGCCTACCGCACCGACCTACTTCAGTACGGCACCTTTCTCGCCAAGAGGGGCGCCGATGCGCTCGCCGTCGGGCCCACTGACGTGTCTGAGTTCCTGGCCGAGCTTGCGACTGGAAACGGCAGGCCCCCCTGTTCGGCTGCGACCATCCACCGCAAGGCAGCCTGCCTGCGTTCCTTCTACAAGCACCTGCGGCGGGAGGAGTTGGTCACCGAGGACCCAACCGCGGCGCTGGCCGCGCCGCGCCGCTCGCGCAAGCTGCCCCACGTCCTCAACTACTCCGAGGTCCAGCACCTGCTGGCCATGCCGCGCGGCAGCGAGCCAACCGCGCTGCGCGATCGCGCACTGCTCGAGGTGATGTACGCGTGCGGGCTGCGGGCGTCGGAGACGATCGGATTGGAACTGTCGGAGGTTGATCTGCGCCGTGGCTTTCTACGCGCGCATGGGAAGGGATCGAAGGAGCGGCTGGTTCCGCTGGGCACCAAGGCGGTGGCGGCCATCAACGCGTACCTGCGCGGCGGGCGGCCGAAGCTCGTCGGCGAGCGACAGGAGCCGAAGCTGTTCCTCAATTTCCGCGGTGGGCCGCTGACCCGGCAGGGCCTCTACAAGATCGTCCAGAAGCATGCGCGCGCGGCAGGACTGGACGGAAAGATGAGCCCCCACACCCTGCGCCACAGCTTCGCCACTCACCTGCTCGCCGGTGGCTGCGACCTGCGGGCGGTACAGGAGATGCTCGGACACGCCGACGTCTCGACCACCCAGATGTACACGCATCTGTCCGGCGAGCAGCTCAAAGACGCTTACTTCCGGGCCCACCCGCGCGCTGTCGTTCGCTGAACGCCGCCGTCTGATCGCGCTTCCGCCCTGATAGAACGGGTCCGGTGGGACGACACTGGCTCGCCTTGCTCGCGATCCCCGCGCTGGCCGTTGCCATTGCGGGGTGCGGCAACGAGCGCAACCAGCCGACCGGGCTCGCGCAGCTCGGGGCGCCGGTGTCACTGGTCAATTTCACTGCCCCCTCGGGCGACGTCAGCTTCGGGCGTCCGTCGACATGGAGCGTTGGCGGCGGCAATCTGCCCGAGATCGCGCAGATGTCATCGGGCAGCGCTGTCGCCACCGTCTATGCCTATCCCCGCACCGACCTCACGCTGAGCCAAGCCGGGGCCGAGGCCTCGCGCCAGCGGCTGCTTGCGTCGCTGCGGGAGCGAGCGCCGTCGTTCGAGGTCCTGAGCAGCCGGGTGCGCGAAGTCGACGGGGCGCAGGCTGTGGAAATCATCGGCCGCGGCACGATCGCTGGGCACCCGGTGATGACCAAGAGCGTCCATGTCTACAAGGGCGCCGCCGAGTACGTGATCGACGCCTACTCCCGCCCGAAGATCTTCGGTCAGGCCGAGACCGAGGCCTTCAATCCGCTGCTCGCCACGATCCGCCTCGGCGGGTTCCCGGAGGGACCGGTCTCGGGCGGTGTGAAGGCGCCGGGCTAGTGGGCCGCTGATGCCCGAGCTGCCGGAGGTCGAAACGATTCGCGGCCAGCTGGAGCCGGAGCTGCGCAATCGGCAGATCGAGCGGCTCGAGGTGCTCGATGCCCGCTGGACACGCCCGGTTGATCCGCGGCCGCTGGAGCGGCAGGTAGGTGGGCGAACGATCGCCTCACTACGCCGCCGCGGCAAGTATCTGCTGCTCGACCTGGAGGGCGAACTGACCCTGGTGATGCACCTGCGGATGACGGGGAACCTGTTCCTGGTCGATGAGGGCGACCTGGTGGTCGCCGTCGGGGGCAGCGATTTCACGCCGGCCGACGACCCCTATCTGCGGGCTCGCTTTTTGCTCGACGACGGCCGCGAGCTGCGGTTCAGCGATGCGCGTCGCTTCGGCGAGGCGTTCTTGCTGCCCACCGGTGGGGTCGAGGAGCGCTTCTCGGGGCGGGTCGGGATGGAGCCCCTGTCGGAGGAGTTCACCGCGGAGGCGATCGAGCGGATCGCGGCTGGGCGCAGGGCGCCTTTGAAGTCGTTCCTGCTCGACCAAGCCGGCATCGCGGGGGTCGGGAACATCTACGCCGACGAGGCGCTGTGGAGGGCCGAGCTGCATCCGCTCTCCCCGGCCGGCTCGATGCGGCGCGAGCACGCCGAGGCGCTTCGCGCCGGTGTCCTCGAGGCGCTGTCGGCCGGACTCGACAGCGGCGGGGCCTCGATCGACGACTACCTCGACTCGCGCGGGGAGCGGGGATCGATGCAGGACGAGTTCCTCGTCCACAGGCGCGAGGGCGAGCCGTGCCCGCGCTGCGAAACGCCGATCCGGCGCATCGTCGTCTCCGGGCGCTCGACCTATTTCTGTCCCGACTGCCAGCTGCGATTGCGCCGCCGGCCCCGCCGCCGGCGCTCCGGCACGCCGGCGCAGAGGGTGCGACGGTGAACGGGCCGCCCCCGATGCCGGAGGGCTTCTCGGTCGGCCACTGGAGCGACGCCGAGGCTCGCACCGGATGCACGGTCGTGATTCCGCCGCCTGAGACTCGCGGCGGAGTCGACGTACGCGGTGGGGGTCCGGGTACCCGCGAGACCGACGTGATCGACGCGATGGCGGGCAGCCATCAGGTGACCGGGGTTGTGTTGGCCGGCGGAAGTGCCTTCGGCCTCGCCGCCGCCGACGGGGCAGCTCGCTGGCTGGAGGAGCACGGGCGGGGATACCTGACGCCGGGGGGATTGGTCCCGATCGTGCCCGCCGCGGTCGTCTATGACCTGATCGAGGGCGATCCGTCGGTGCGACCCGGTCCGGACCAGGGATACGCGGCCTGCGAGGCGGCGACTCCGGGCGTTCCGCAGCGGGGTGCGGTTGGCGCGGGCTGCGGCACCGCGGTTGCCAAGCTGTTCGGGCGCGAGCGCGCCACCGCGGCCGGGGTCGGCTACGCGGCCGCCCGCGGCGGACGCGGGGATGTGGTCGCCGCGCTGGCCGTAGGCAACGCCTTCGGCGACGTGATCGCCGAGGACGGCTCGGTGCTCGCCGGTCCGCTCGGCGACGATGGGACGATGCGCTCGACCGCGGAGGAGATCGCCCGCATGAAGGGCGCGCCCGACTGGACGCGGTTGGAGGAGCGCAACACCACCCTCGTGTGTCTGATGACCGACGCGCCGCTGAGCACGCCGGGCTGCACCCGCGTCGCCCGGATGGCGAGCGGCGGGGTCGCCCGGGCGGTAAATCCGACCTTCTCCGACGTCGACGGCGACGTCGTCTTCTGCCTCGCTTCGGGACGGGGCGAGCCGGATCGATTCACGGCCATTTCGGTGGGAACGATCGCCGCGACGGTTACGGCGGCGGCGATCCGCGATGCCGTGCGCTCGGCCGCCTAGCTCGTTTTCCGAGCCCTCAGACGGGTCAGCGCGGCCGGTGGTCGCGCATTGCCGTCCGGCGGCGGCGAGATCGTAGATGGGTTCATGCCTGGCAACTTCAAGACCGAGGCCGTGGTCCTGCGAAGCATCCGCTTCGGCGAGGCGGACAGGATCCTCCATCTCTACAGCGCCCAGCGAGGGCGAATCGGAGCGATCGCCAAGGGCTCGCGCCGACCGCGCTCGCGGTTTGGGGGGCGGCTGGAGCCGTTCTTCCGCCTCGACCTGGTGCTGCACGAGGGTCGGGGCGAGCTGGCGACGGTCACCGGCGCGGCCACCGTAAATGGCTATCCGCGCCTGCGTGAGAGCTCGGCGACGCTGGGCGCCGCGGCGCGGGCTTGCGACGCGGTGCTGCGGTTGCTCGATGCGGCAGAGCCCAACTCGGCCGCCTACAACCTGCTCTGCCGATACCTGGCGATGCTCGACGAGCGCGGCGGGGATCGGGCCGGCCTCGCGGAGGCGCTCGCCTTCCGGCTGAAGCTGGCGTTGGCCGCCGGCTTCGCCCCCGAGCTCGGCTCCTGCGCGCGCTGCGGCGAGGCGGAGCACCTGACCGGCTTCTCGGGCGCCGCCGGTGGGGTGGTGTGCGCGAGTTGCGAGGGCGGCGGGTTCGAGCTTTCGCCCGAGGCGCACTCGTTCATGGTCGAGGGCCTGGCCCGCCCCCTTGCCGAGGCACCGCCGGCCGGCGCGGCGGCGCTGCGCCAGGCGGAGCGAGCGGTCTCCGAGACCCTTGAGCATCACGCGCACGTGCGGCTGCGCGCCGCTGCCTAGGCCCTGCGAGTGAGCGCCGCCGGGACCGCCGCTGACCAGGTGCCGGGCCCAACTGGTGCCCCGTCAACCAATGAACGTCCCGTTCTGGCGGCTGCAAGCGTTCGCCTGGTGTCGTCCTCGGTCGCCGGAGTAGCGCTGCTACTCCGGCTCGAGCGCCGCAGGCGCGGTGCGAGCGCGAAGCGCGAGATCCTAACCATGCTCGGCTTTCGCTCGCCAGTAACGGGCCGCCATTGGTGGACGCGACACTAGAATCGCCGCGAGAGGGAGCCGGACCGACTTGCCGACCACCACCAGATCGT
>JBBPIN010000006.1:0-33608 GCA_038040285.1 Actinomycetota bacterium | reverse complement strand
ACTAGAATCGCCGCGAGAGGGAGCCGGACCGACTTGCCGACCACCACCAGATCGTTGCAGGAGCGCGTCGAAGCGTGGGAGGCCGAGTTCCTTGCCGAGGAGGCGACGCGTTCGTATCCGGCGATCAGGGGCGTCGAGGAACCGGACAGTCCGCTGCGGACGCCATTTCAGCGCGACCGCGACCGGATCGTGCACTCGAAGGCGTTTCGCCGCCTCAAGCACAAGACCCAGGTGTTCATCGCCCCGGAAGGCGACCACTACCGGACCCGGCTCACCCACACGCTGGAGGCCTCGGGAATCTCGCGCACGGTGGCCAGGGCATTGGGCCTCAACGAGGACGTCACCGAGGCGATCGGCCTCGGACATGACCTCGGGCATCCGCCCTTCGGGCACATCGGCGAAGAGGCGTTGGACGAGGCGCTGCGCGAGCGTTGCGGCTCCGGCTTCAAGCACAACTTTCACTCCCTGCGGGTGGTGGACGTGCTGGAGCGCGACGGGGAGGGGCTGAACCTGACCGAGCAGGTTCGCGACGGCATCCTCAACCACACCGGACCCGAGAAGCCGGCAACGCTGGAGGGGCGGATCGTGCGCCTGGTCGATCGCGTCGCGTACATAAACCACGACATCGATGACGCGCTGCGGGCGGGGATCCTGGACCCGTCCGATCTCCCGAACGACGAGATCGAGCTGCTGGGGCCGACCGGGGCGAAGCGGATCGACACTTTGGTCGGGGACATCGTCGAGTGCTCGGAGGCTTCCGGCGACATCGCGCAGAGCGAGGAGGTCGGTGGGGCGATGCTGCGGCTTCGCAAGTTCATGTTCGACCGCGTCTATCTGGGGCCCGAGGCGCGGCGCGAGGTCGAGCGGGTCCAGCGGACGTTGCGGGGGCTGTTCGATCACTACATGGACGACCCCGAGGAGGTGCCGGCGCTGGACCCCAACGCGGACCTATGCCAGCGGGTGACCGACTATGTCGCTGGGATGACCGACCGCTTCTGCATCTCGCAGTTCCGCGAGCTCGCGATCCCCGAAGAGTCACACTTCTGAGCATGAGCCGCTTCTCGCCGCAGAGCGTCGACCGGGTCCGTCAGGCGGCTGACATCGTCGAGATCGTCAGCGCCCATACCGACCTGCGCCAGCAGGGCGGCCGCTGGGTTGGGCTGTGTCCGTTCCACGAGGAGCGCACGCCATCGTTCTCGGTCAACCCCGCGGAGAAGCTGTACTACTGCTTCGGCTGCGAGGCGGGCGGCGACGTGTTCGGGTTCGTGCAGGAGAAGGACGGGGTCGATTTCCCCGAGGCGGTCGAGCTGCTGGCCGAGCGCTACGGGGTGGAGCTGGAGCGCGAGCAGGAGGATCCGCGGGCGGAGGCGAAGCGGAAACGCACCGAGCGGCTGCGCGAGCTGTTGGAGCGAACTGCCGCCTTCTACGCCAGCTACCTGTGGGAGTCCAAGGAGGCGGGGAAGGCGCGGGACTACCTTCAGGGGCGCGGACTCGGCGAGGAGGTGCTGCGCGGCTTCGGGATCGGTTACGCGCCGAGCGCCTGGGACCAGGTGTTGACGCGTGGCCAGCGGGCCGGCTTCAGCGTCGACGAGCTGCGGGCGGCCGGACTGGCGCAGCGAGGGCGTGGCGGCGGGGTCTATGACCGCTTTCGTGAGCGGATCACCTTTCCCGTGCTCGACGCGCGCGGCCGGGTGCTGGGCTTCGGGGCGCGGGCGATGCGCTCCGAGCAGGGCGCCAAGTACGTCAACTCGGCGGAGGGCGAGCTGTACCGAAAGAGCGAGACCTTGTACGGGATCGATCGGGCTCGCGGTCCGATCGCGAAGGCCGGAAGGGCGGTGGTGGTCGAGGGCTACACCGACGTCCTGGCGCTGCACCAGGCGGGGATCGGGGAGGCGGTCGGGGTGATGGGTACGGCGATCACCGATCAGCAGGTGAGCATGCTGTCGCAGCTGGTCAAGGAGGTCGTGCTGGCGCTCGACGCCGACCGCGCTGGCCAGGACGCGATGCTGCGGGCGCAGCGCAAGGCGGCCGGACGGCAGATGCGGATCCGGGTCGCGGCGATGCCGGAGGGCGAGGACCCGGCGCAGATGATCGCCGAGGAGGGGGGAGCGGACCGCTTCCAGGAGCTGGTCGATGCGGCATTGGAGCTGGCCGAGTTTCAGGTTGGGTTGGTGCTGGATGGAGCCGACCTCTCTTCGCCCGCCGAACGCGATCGGGCGCTGGCAGAGGTGGCGCCGGTGCTGGCCGAGATGGGGGAGAGCGCGAGCCGCGACGAGCTGGTGCGCTTGGTGGCCGAGCAGCTCGACATGGACCCGGCGATGGTGATCGGCAGGATGGCTTCGGCGCGGACTCGGCGAGATTCCGGTTCGGAATCGGATGCCGGTGGCGATGCGGCCGGTGACTCGGCGCTTACCCCGCGCGAGCGGCGCGAGCGAGCGCTGCTGGCGATGTGCATCGCCGATCCAAAGGCGGGGCGCGAAGTGCTCGATCGGCTGACGCCAGAGCATCTGTCGTCGCCCTTGGCTGGGCGGGCGCTGGAGTGGCTGCGCGGTCATCTGGATGAGCCGCTCGCCGGGTTGCCGCGCGAGGATGAGGAGCTGGTCTCGCTGATCACGCAGCTGGTGATGACGGCGGAGCGCGAGCCGGCGTCGGGGGAGGCGATGGAGATGATCTTCATGCAGCTCGAGCATCGGCGGCTCGACGACCTGATCGCCGACGCGGAGGAGAAGGGCGACCATCAGCGCAGCGCTGAGCTTCACCGTGAGCGGGCGGCGCTGGGTGAGCGAATCATGCGACCGGAGCAGGTGGGGAGCTAGCTTCGCACGAACATACGTTCGTTTTTCTGTCCGACCAGAATGCCAGGATTTCCGCATGGACAAGCGGTTTCTGGAGGATTGCCTGGCCGAGGGACTCTCGCTCAATCAGATTGGGCAGCGGGTTGGCAAGCACCCTTCGACTGTGGGCTACTGGCTTGGGAAGTACGGGCTTGAGCCGAACGGACGCGACCGCCATGCCCCGACTGGGGCTGTTGACCCGGAGCGCTTGGCGGAGCTTGCGAGCAACGGCGCCTCGATCAGAACGATCGCGGCCGAGTTGGGCGCCGGGTATTCAACGGTGAGGTATTGGCTGAACCGGCTGAACATCGAGACGCCGCGAGCCCGCCTGAGGCGCGAGAGCGCGGAAGCTCGTCGTCTGGGCGAACCCAATCCAACGATGACCTGTCCGAAGCACGGCCGGACGACCTTCATCCGTTTGCCTCACCGCGGCTATCGGTGCTCGAAGTGCAGTGGACAGCTTGTGTCGCGTCGGAGGCGCGACGTCAAGCGGCGGCTCGTCGAGGCCTCTGGCGGAGCTTGCGCACTCTGCGGGTACGCCAGGCATCCTGGAGCGCTCCATTTCCACCACGTCGATCCGACGCAGAAGGAATTTGGCCTTAGCCGCCAAGGCGTCACTCGTTCACTGGAGGCGGCGCTGACTGAAGCCAGAAAATGTGTCCTCCTGTGCGCGAACTGCCATGCAGAGGTCGAGGCCAGAGTATCGAAATTGCCTGACGAGCTACCGATAAAGTGAACAGTCCAAGCTGCTCTCGTGAGTAGCTCAAACGGTCCGGGGTAGCTCAATTGGAAGCAGCGCTCGGCTGTTAACCGAGAGGTTGTGGGTTCGAGTCCCACCCCCGGAGTTTCTGTAACCGAAGTGTCGCGCCCTACTTCCCGGCGAAGCGTTCCACGAGTTCCGCGCCCCGCTGCGCGCCGTCGTTCTCCCGCCGCCAGGTCGCGAACTCGCCCGCCCGTAGCCGAAACCCCGGATCGCCGAGGATCCGCCGTGCGGCCCAACGCAGCGGCGCCCGCCGGCACAACCGCCAAGGCAGCGACAGGCCGGCGCCGGCCCAGGCGACCCGGATCGCGTTCTCGGCCATGTCGCCCGCGACCGGGCAGCAGAGCACCGGCACGCCAGCTCCAAGGGCCCGCACAGTCGTCCCGTGCCCGCCGTGGCAAATCACGAGCGCCGCCTGCGGCATCACCTGGCTGTAGCTCAGCCAATCGACCAGCACGGCGTTGCCGGGCACATCGATCGGCTCTTCCGGCTGCGCCCGGTTGGTCGTCGCCACCACCCGCACGGGCTCCCCCGCCAGCGCCTCAAGCGCCACGCGCACCAACCGGCATTCGGGGTCCTTCGCCGTGCTCGGCGCGACCAGGACCAGCGGAGCGTCGCCGGCCGGCAGCGCGACGTCCCGGTACGGCAGCTCGAACTCCATCGGCCCGGTCACCTGCACCTCCGCCGGCCACCGGCGCGGATACTCGAGCTGCGGGAAGGTCGCCACCAACACCAGGTCCTCGCTGATCCCACCGTGAAAGCGCTCGACCGGCGCCAATCCCATCGCCGCGCGCTGCTCGTTCAGCTCGTCGCGCCCCTTGCTCAGCCCGATCTGAAGCAAAGGGGTCGCCGCGCGCCACAGCCCCTGCCCTATCGGGGTCCGCGCCGCCCTGGCGCCGGTGGCGAAGAACGGCTTGCCCGGCTGCTGGACCGGATAGGGGTGGGGGACCAGGGTGGCCCGCCGCACCCCAGCCGCCTCGGCGGCGAGCGGAGGCGCAACCGTGAGGATGTCGCTGACCAGTGCGTCTGGCCGCCAGTCCTCGAGGAACGGCAGCAGCGCATTCGCCGCTTCGGCAGCCGTCGCGTCGCCTGAGTCAGCCGCGGGGGGAGGGAACACCGTGTACTCCTCGGCGGCCTCGAACCGAAGCCCCAGCTCCTCCACGGGCTCGCGCCACCGCTCCCAGGTCTCGACCAGGACCTCGTGGCCGCGCTCGGCCAACGCCCGGCCCAGCGAGATCGCCGGGAAGGCGTGCCCGGCATCGCCGAAGGCGGCGACCATCAGCCGCAATCGACCGTCGTTTCCGCTCACCGCTCACCTCGCATGAAACATCCCGTTCGGACGCCGCCGCGAGCGGCCGTTGCCGAGGCGCACCCGCTATCCCTTCTGGCGTGAGCCGCCGCAGAGACAACGCCGCGCGACTGCGCACCGCGGTCGATCTGCTGCCGCGCCACACCCGCGAGGGCATGCTGCGCGGCATCGACTCGAACGCAATCATCGTCGGCGGCTACACCGACGGCGAGGGCGGCGTCTGCCCGATGCTCGCCGCGCATCGAAACGGCGGCCGAACCAGCTTTGCCAGCTTTGCGCGCGCCTGGGATGCCTTCACCGGCGCCGACAAGCGGCCCCGCCGCGCCACCCGGCGCGAGGTTCGCGTCCTGCGCACCTACCTGGAGATGAGCCTGCTCGAGGACGACACCCGGATCGGCACCGACGTCTCGCTGACCGCGATCGCCAAGCAGATCCGCGCCGAGCGCCACGAGATCGCGGAGCGTGGCGACGCGCCGGAGCGAGCGCGCCCCGGCGACCGCAACCGGACCCGCGAGCTGCGCCACCGTTCGCGCTGGTCGTGGCTGCGCCCGGCCCGCCGTTACGACGACTACCAGGCGACGCTCGCCGCCGCCTCCGAGCAGATCTCCGAGCAGCGCGTCGACGAACTGATCTCGGAGCGCGAGACCACACCCGCGCATCGCTAGCGCCCTCCGTACCCCTAGGGCGCGTCCGTGTCGCCCGGCCGGGTGAAGACGATCTCTGGGATCAGGCAGTTGGGCGAGGTGCGCAGAAGCAACCGCACAGCCTCCGCCAGGTCCTCGGGGCGGATCATCTTTTCGGCCTCGACAGAGTCCTTCACGAAGTCGGTCATCGGGGTGTCGACGAATCCCGGGGCCAGCGCCGTGACCTGGATCCCCGACTCGCCGACCTCTTTTTGGGTCCCCTGGCTGAAGTTGATCACCGCACCCTTGGTGGCCGCGTAGACCGACAGCCACGGCTGGCCGGTCTTGCCCGCGATCGAGGCGGTGTTGACGATCAGCGCCTTGCCGTGCTCGGCTCCGGCCTCGCGCAGCATCGGCAAGGACTCCCGCGTGGCGATGATCAGCGAGCGCAGGTTGACGCCGAGCTGAAGGTCGAGGTGCTTGGTCTTGATTGAGTCCATCGGCTGGCCGATTCCGATGCCTGCGTTGTTGACCAGCACGTCCATGCGCCCGTACTTGTCGCGGTGCGCCGCGACCAGCCCGACCACGTCCTCCTCCTCGGCCATCTGCGCCGGCACGCTCTGCACCTCCAACCCCTCTCCGCGCAGCTCCTCTGCTGCCACGTCGAGCTTCTGGGGGCGGCGCGCCGAGATCGTCAGCGCGTAGCCATCCTCGCCCAGAGCTCGCGCGATCGCCAGTCCGATCCCGCTCGAAGCTCCGGTCACCAAAGCCGCACGTTCTGCCAACCTTCCTCCTCTCGTTCTCTGCGTCGGCGCGGACCCTATCGGCAGCGCGGCGGCGATCGCGATCACACAAGGGTCGGCAGATGCGCCTCAATAACATGGGCGCGTGCGCATCCTCCGGGTCGCCAATCTCGCAGGGCCGCTATGCCTTGCCGTTCTGCTCGTCGCCGGCTGCGGCGGATCGGGGTCCGGCGGCAAGGTCGAAAACCGTCCCGCCCCTGCGGCCAGCAGCTTCCCCAGCAGCAAGGGAAAGACCCTCTACCAGGTGCTCAAGGAGGCCAGCGCGCCCACGACCCTGGTGCCGATCCCGACCCAGCGCGTCTTCCACAAGGGTGAGAACCGCTTCGGGTTCGGCGTTTTTACCCGCAGCGCCAAGAAGCAGGTCGCGAACGCCCAGATCGCCCTCTATGTGGCCAAGGCACCGCCGCCGGGAGCACTGCCGAAGCCGAACGCGAACGGTGCCAGTGCGGGCAAGGGGCCGGAGGGCAGGCTCGCCGTTGCGCTCGGAAACCCGGCCACCGGCCCCTATCCGGCCAAGATCGAGAGCCTTGCGACCGAGCCCGCGTTCAGCTCCAAGACAACCGCCGACGATCCCGACGCCGGAAAGGTGGTCTACACGACCAGGATCAACCTCCCCAGCAATGGCGAATGGCGGATCGGGGCGCTGATCAAGGACGGCGACAAGCTGACCGCAAGTGTGCTGACCAGCGCCACGGTCGGCCAGTTCAAGGACATCCCGCGGGTCGGCCAGAGGCCACCGGATATCCACACCCCGACCCCGGCGTCGGTCGGGGGAGACCTCAGCAAGCTCACGACCCGCCTCCCCCCCGAGAGGATGAACAAGGTCGACTTCGCCGACGTACTAGGAAAAAAGCCGATCGTGCTCTTGTTTGCGACCCCCCAGTTCTGCGAGAGTCGGACCTGCGGCCCGGTCGTCGACGCAGAGGCACAGGTGCAGCGTGACTACGGCGACAAGGCCGAGTTCATCCACATGGAGATCTACAACGACAACGATCCATCCAAGGGGGTACGGCCCCAGGTCCGCGCGTTCCATCTGCCGAGCGAACCGTGGCTGTTCGTGATCGACCGCGAGGGCGTGATCCGGACCGAGATCGAGGGAGCGTTCAACGCCCAGGAGCTGACCGACGCCGTGAAGGGAGTGACCGGAGGCTGAGCGAGGAAATCGACACCAAGCTGATCGAGTCGTTCGCCGAGGAAGCGAGACGGCGCTGCGACGTGATCGTCGCCGGGCTGGAGACCGGCACCGACGACTACGAGGCGCTGCGGGCCGAGTCCCACGCATTGAAGGGAACCGCCGCCGTGGTCCAGCTGCAGCGGCTGGCCGAGCTCGCGGGCCTGATGGAGTCCGATCTCGCCGAGGCGGCGAAGACCGGACAGCTGCGCGACGCCCGGATCCAGCAGATATCCGACGCGGCGAAGGCGCTCGCCCAGGGGGCCGAGGCGGCGGCCAAAGGCGACGAAGAGCCACCCGACGTCGGCCGCTCGCTGGCGCAGTTGTTCAGCGCCTGAGCGGCGCGCTAGGCTCGGCAAACTTGGGCCGGTAGCTCAGTTGGTCAGAGCAGCGGACTCATAATTCGACATACGCGGGCCGGTAGCTCAGTTGGTCAGAGCGGCAGACTCATAATCTGCGGGACGGAGGTTCGAGTCCTCCCCGGCCCATAAGAGCCCTGGTAGTCGAAGCCTCTCCTGCTTGAGCGAACTACTCCCGCAGCCCGGCGGCTTCGAGGGCCTCGCGTCGGTCGAGGTACTGCTCGAAGCGGAGGAGCTTCCCATTGCGGACGGTGTAGATATTGCCGTGCTCGCCCTCGATCTCGACCCCAGCGGCCTTCGACCGACCGTGGCTCCGGTTCAGTAGAAGGTTTCGTCCATCCGGCAGTTCGCGGACCTCCTCAATCTCGAACACCAAGGTGTCCCAGGCGGTTAGCGCCTCGCTCCACGTAGACATGAACCCATCGACCGCCACCTCGCGTCCTCGGTACTCCCCGCCGAGGGCAGCCATTCCGCGCGTGGAAGCCGAGAACTCGAACTCAGGGTGGAGCATCGGCTCGAAGGCGTCCGCCAGGGCGCGCTTTTGAGCCTCGTGGGCGAAGATCGGCACGAGGTCGGTCCCCATGAGACCGGCTACCAATCCACGCACGAACTGGACGTTCTCCTGCGACATCGCTTACTCCCGCAGCCCGGCGGCTTCGAGAGCCTCGGCCTCGCTCTGGAAGACGCGCATCCAGATGGCCTTGCTGCTCCGCCACTCATTGACCACCCAGGAGGTCTGGTCAGTGGCCACCTGGCTTGCGATGCCCTGACCGCTCATCCGCACCTGCGCGACCGTCACGTCTCCGAGGTCTCGTACCTCCTTGACCTCCGATTTGAAATCGGGCCAGACGCCGAACAGGTTCTCCCACCAGCTCCGCACACCGTCGTGGCCGCGGTAGGAGCCGCCGCCGTCGACCTCCGTCAGGCGCGGGATGAACTCCACGTCGGGGTCGGTAAGAGCGAGGACCGCATCAATGTCGTGCCGATTGATAGCGGCAGTTATTCGGTGAACCAGCTCAACGTTCTCCTGCGACATCGCCCGCGCAGTATCTCGCTCTAGCCTGCGGGCCGCCAGCGCCACGGTTTTCACGAGTTCGGTCCTATTTCCATAGGGCTGCCGGCACCGAGACGAGCACGAGCCGCCCTTTCGTCGGCTACCGTTTGGCTCATGAGCGAGTCGCTTCACCTGACGATTCGATATGAGGATGCGGATGACGGCTGGGTAATGGCCCAGGTTGCTGAGATTCCCGGCGCGATTAGTCAAGGCAAGTCACGCGAGGACGCTCGGGCGAATGTGATCGATGCCTTGGATGTCCTGCTGACGCCGGATGAGGAGCTCGCCGGCAAGCCAGGCGACGGGGAAAGCGAGTCGGTCACTCTCACCGTCGCGCCTTGAGGCGACGCGACCTGGAGCGCTTCCTGCGAGACCAAGGGTGCCGATTCGTCGGCGAGGGTTCACGTCACGCGAAGTGGCGAGGACCGAATGGTCGGCCGGCGACAGTCCCGCGTCACCGTGAGATCAAGGCCGGAACCGTTCGGGCGATCTGTCGCCAGCTTGAGGTGCCGGTGCCGCCTCGGGTTGGCTAAGGCCGGGCTGAAAACATCGTCCCGAACTTCGTCCCCGACTCGGCTAATTCCATCCGACTAAACCGAACTCAACTCACCGAAACTGAGCCTAATCGAGCCGAGTGGACGGCTTTCCGCCTGACTCATAATCAGGACATACGCGGGCCGGTAGCTCAGTTGGTCAGAGCGGCAGACTCATAATCTGCGGGACGGAGGTTCGAGTCCTCCCCGGCCCATAAGAGCCCAGGTAGGCGAGGCCCCGCTTCTGTGGGCGAATCACTCCCTCAGCCCCGCGGCTTCGAGGGCGGCCGCCCTGTCCTCGTGGTCATAGATGTAGATGACCTTGCCGTCGCGCACCTTGAGCTGCGCGTAGAAGCGAATGTCGGTCTCGACCCCGCTCGTCGTACCCCGGGCCGTTATGTGGACCAAGGCAACGACGTCGTCGCCTTCCTCGACCACTTCCTCGAGATCGAGCCGGTGCTCGTCCCAGGTGTCGAGCCACTCATTCCTGTTCCACATCGCAGCCTCGACGCCCTTGGTGGGCGTGCGGTTCTCCTCGATCGGGAACCACTGGATTTCCGGATGGAGGGTGTCCCGGAACGCGTCAGTGTCGCTTTCGAAGGCTGAAAATAATCTTCGTACCGCCTCGTTGCGCACTTCGACCTTCTCCTCCGCCATCGCCCGCGCAGTATCGCGCTCTGGCCTGCGGGCGGCAAGCGCCACGGCTCCCAGCGGTTGTGCCACTGCGGAGCAGTCCTCGGTCAGCGCCGATAGATCCTGGGGGGCCAAGGCTTCTTCGAACTTCGTCCCGAACTTCGTCCCCGACTCGGCTAATTCCAACCGACTAAACGGAACTCAACTGACCCAACCTGAGCCTAATCGAGCCTATTGGACGGCTTTCCGCCTAACTCATAATCCGTCGGTCGGAGGTTCGAATCCTCCCCGGCCCATGAAGCCCCTAGGCGAATACGACGGGAAGGCCACCGGGCATGGTTCTAGGGGCGGAGGTAGGTGAGCACGGCGAGCACCCTTCGGTGGTCCTCGGGGGTCGCCGTGAGATCGAGCTTGCTGAAGATGCCGGTGACGTGCTTCTCAACGGCCCGCTCGGTGATCACCAGCTCGGCCGCGATCGCGGCGTTGGATCGACCCTCCGCCATCAGCGCCAGTACCTCATGCTCCCGCGGCGTCAAGTCCGAAAGCGGATCCTCGCTGCGATGGCGGCCGAGCATCTGCGATACGACCTCGGGGTCCAGCACCGAGCCGCCGTCGGCTACCCGCCTCACCGCTTCGACAAAGCGGTCGAGGTCGCCGACCCGGTCCTTGAGCAGGTAGCCGACGCCTTCGGCACTGTCCTGCAGCAGGTCGACCGCATATTCCTCCTCGAGGTAGGCGCTCAATACCAGCACCCCGATTTCGGGTAGCTCGCCGCGGATCTGCTTCGCCGCCTGCAAGCCCTCGTCGGTATGGCTGGGCGGCATGCGGATATCAACCACGGCTACGTCTGGCTTGTGCGCCCGCACCTTGCGCAGCAGCTCCTCACCGTCGCCGGCCTGCCCGACCACCTCCAGCCCGGCCTCTTCAAGCAACCTCACCAGGCCCTCCCGTAACAAGACCGAGTCGTCGGCGACGACTACCCGCAAGGGATGCTCGCTCGCACAGTCGTTCCCTCGCCCGCCGGGCTGACCACCTCGAGCCGGCCGTCAAGCGCTGCGACCCGGTCCGAGAGCCCGCGCAACCCGGTGCCAAGTTCGGGGTCTGCGCCACCCACACCGTCGTCGCGGACCTCGACCTCGACCGCGCCATTGTGCTGGGCCACCCGTACCGAGGCCTGATCCGCGCCTGCGTAGCGGGCGACGTTGGTGAGTGCCTCGGAGACCACGAAGTAGGTTGCGGATTCGACCGGCCCCGGCAAACGGCCCCTCGGGGTCTCGGTCACCTCGACCTCGACCGGAGCGCGGCTGGCGAGGCCGTTCAGCGCCGCATCCAGGCCGCGGTCGCTGAGCACGGCGGGGTGGATGCCGCGGGCGAGCTCGCGCAGCTCCGAAGTCGCTTCAGAGAGCTCGCCCAGTGCCTCGTCGAGCAACTCGGCGGTGGCGGTCGCGTCCGAATCGACCTTCTCGCGAGCGAGGCGCAGGTTCATCGTCAGGGCCATCAGGCGCTGCTGGGCGCCGTCGTGGAGATTGCGCTCGATCCGCCGCCGCTCGGAGTAGCCGGCCTCGACGATTCGCGTCCGCGAGGCGCGCAGCTCCTCGACGTGAGCGCGCAGCTCGGCGTCGAGGCGTTCGTTCTCGAGCGTGAGCGCCGCCGCCGCGCCGACCGCCTTCACGAAGTCGCGCTCTTCCTCGAGCTGGGCGTCGTGAAGGATCGCCGCGATGCGGCGGTTTTCGTGCTCGACGACGGTCCTCGTCCTCCCCGCGGGCGCGGGGTCGACGCTGACGACTTGTCCGCCGGCGTCTACATAGGCGTCCTGGGCGGGAACCCAGTAGGCGAGCTCCAGGGTGGGGTCTCCGAGCGCCTCCGCAAGGGCATCGCGCAACGCACCTCGACCTCGGCCGCCACCAAGCCGGCCGACAAGCGAGCTGATCGCCTCGGCTTGGCTGAAGCGGGAGCGCAGCAGGCCGACCAGGAACGCAAACGGAAGGCAGGCGATGGAACCGAAGAGGGCTAGCGTCAGCCCGTCAGCGAGATTGCTCGAGAGGCCGGCCTGTTCGACGATCAGCCCCGCCATCAAGAGCACGAATGTGAGGCTGCCGACGGCAAGGACGGGGGCGAAGGCGCCTCGTTGACTCGGAGTGCTCCGCCAGCGTCGGTAGAGGACCGCCACCACCGCGCCCAACAATGCGACCGCGATGTCCACTTGCGCCGCGCCGATCACTGTGGCTGCCTGGGAGTGATCGATCAGCAGCGGGTTCGGGGGGCAGTTGGCGCAGCCCTCCTTGGCGGGGTCGGTAAATACGAATGCGGCCAGCGGGACAACCGTCGTGTTGATGTAGGAGATGGCGACCAGGAGGCGGTCTGGCCGGCTCTCCAGCCGTCCGGAAGGAAACGACAGCAGCAGGTGGACGAGCAAGGCGTAGATCAGCACCTCTCCAAGCGAACCGATCGTGAAGAGGAGGCTGCCGTTGGAGAACGCCAGCGCCTTCAAGAACCCGCTGAAGCCGACCGCCGTCATCAGCGGACCTATGTTGCTTCCGGGTCGTCGCCTCCAGACATAGAGCCCGGTGCCTGTGAATCCCCAGCCAATTCCGAGCGCGAGCGCTGCATAGGCGCCTCGGTGGTTGTTGTGCTCGCCGTTGATGACGACCAAGAGGACGCCGATCCCGATCACAAACGCGAGAACCGCAAGTCCGATTTGGACGCGCCGCATGCTCGTCATCGGATCAATGCGGCGATCGCCTCCCCGCTCAGGTCGGACTTCGGGATGAATCCACGGGCGGGGGAGGCCGAGATCGCGTCGCCGAAGTCGGAGCTGTCGCGGCTGGATGTGAGGACGATCGCCGGGACCCCGCCATTGCCGCTGAGGCGTTCGGCGACCTCGAACCCGTCGATGTCGGGCAGCTGGATGTCGAGCAGTACCAGCTCCGGGCCGAGCTCACGCACCGCCGCTAAGGCCGACGCCCCGTCGGGTGCTTCGCCGACGACCGCGTAGCCGCCGGCTTCGAGCATCCGCCGGGCACTCGCGCGGAAGCTCGGATGGTCATCGACGATCAGGACGGTCGGTGGCATGGCCCGGATTGTCCTCCTCCTGGCCGCGTCCGGCCATACGGATAACCGCACCATCGCGGCGGCGAACCGCACCCCAAGACGCCTGCAGACCCCATCGCCGCAGCACGCCGTCTGCGCGAGTCTGGCCACATGTCAACTACACCTCAAGGAAGGGGTCCCCAAATGCAGTCCAGGAACATCGCCGCCCGTGCCGGCCGCTGGAGCGCGGAGCACCGCAAGACCGCGATCTGGGGCTGGATCGCGCTCGTCATCGCCGCCGTGTTCGTCGGAAGCTCGCTTGGAACCAGGACGCTCGACAACAACAAATCCAACGTCGGCGAATCGGGACGCGCGGACAAGGCCCTCGCGGGGGCATTTCCGGACAGCGCCTCGGAGTCAGTGCTGGTGCAAAGCAAGCAGGCAAAAGCTGACGACCCGTCGTTCCGCGCCGCCGTCATTGGTGTTGAGAAGCGGCTCGACCGTCTCGGCTTCGTACGCAATCTCCAGGACCCCTATCAGGGTGACGGCGGTCAGATCTCGGCTGACCGGCACTCGGCGCTGATCGACTTCGAGATCCCCGACAACGCCAAGGTCGATCCGCAGCAGAAGGTCGACCTGGCGCTGGCCGCGGTCGCAGCCGCGCAGCACGCACACCCGCAGCTGCGAATCGACGAGCTCGGAGACGCCAGTGCCCAAAACGCGGTCGAGGACAGCATCTCCAGCGACTTTCAGAAGGCAGAGGTGACCTCGCTTCCGATCACGCTGGCGATCCTCGTGATCGTCTTCGGGGCCCTGGTCGCCGCCGGAGTGCCGCTGTTGCTGGCGCTGACCGCCGTCGCAGCGACGATCGGCCTGATCGGACCGATCAGCCACATCAGCCCGGTCGATCAGGCGATCACCTCGGTGATCCTGCTGATCGGTTTGGCGGTAGGCGTCGACTACTCGATGTTCTACCTGCGACGCGAGCGTGAGGAGCGTGCGGCCGGAAACGGCGAGCGGGCCTCGCTGGAGGCCGCCGCGGCGACATCGGGGCGAGCCGTCCTGATCTCCGGATTCACGGTGATGATCGCGATGGCCGGTATGTACATCGCGGGTGACCCGACCTTCGCCTCGTTTGCGACCGGCACGATTCTGGTCGTCGCGATGGCGATGATCGGCTCGCTGACGGTGTTGCCGGCGCTTCTGGCCTGGCTCGGGGATAGGGTCGAGAAGGGGCGCGTCCCGTTCGTCGGGCGCCTGAAGTCAAAGGCCAACGGAACCGGTTTCTGGTCGGCGATGGTCGAGAAAGTCATGCGTCGGCCGTTGCTGTTCGGGCTCGCGGCGACCGCGGCGCTGCTCGCACTCGCAATCCCCGCGTTCGGCCTGCATACGGCCAACTCCGGTGTCGATGCATTCCCGAATGACCTCAAGGTCATAAAGACCTATGACCGCATCCAGGCCGCTTTCCCCGGTGCGCAGTTGCCGGCTAAGGTCGTGGTCAGCGCAGCAGACGTCACCTCACCGCAGGTAAAGGCGGGACTGGCCGAGCTGCGCCAGCGGGCGCTTCAGGACCCCCATTCGTTCGGTCGACCGATCACGCTCGACATCAGTGCCGACAAGTCGGTCGCCGACGTGCATGTGCCGCTGGCCGGACACGGGACGGACACCCGCTCGGATGCGGCGCTTGACAAGCTGCGCACGCAGCTGGTGCCGGAGACAGTGGGGAGCGCGGCTGGGGTGACGGCGAACGTAACCGGCGACACCGCCAGCTCGAAGGACTTCACCGACGTGCTCAAGCAGCGCATGCCGTTGGTGTTCGCCTTCGTGCTCGGAGCGGCGTTCCTGCTGTTGCTGGTCACGTTCCGCTCGATCGTGATCCCGCTGAAGGCGATCGTGCTGAACCTGCTCTCGGTCGGCGCGGCCTACGGCGTGGTCGTCTGGATCTTCCAGGAAGGCCATCTGGAGGGCTTGCTGGGATTCCAGTCGACCGGAGCGATCACGTCCTGGCTGCCACTATTCCTGTTTGTCGTCCTGTTCGGGCTCTCGATGGACTACCACGTGTTCATCCTCACCCGGATCCGCGAGGCGTATGACGGTGGCATGTCAACCGATCAGGCCGTGGCCCACGGGATCAAGACAACAGCCGGGGTCGTGACCAGCGCGGCGGCCGTGATGGTCGCGGTGTTCTCGATCTTCGCGACCCTCTCGTTCCTCGATTTCAAGGAGATGGGGGTGGGTCTGGCGATCGCAGTCCTGATCGACGCCACGGTCGTGCGGGCGATCCTGCTGCCGGCGACGATGAAGCTGCTCGGCGACTGGAACTGGTACCTGCCGAGCTGGCTGGGCTGGCTGCCGCGGGTGCGGCGCGAAGCCGAGCCCGAGCCTGTCCGCGCCTAGACGGGCAGACGCCGAAACGCGAAAGCGCCCGCCATCCCGGCGGGCGCTTCGCATGCGCCGTGGCCGGCGCAGGACCGCCGTCGGAGCCGGTGTGCTCACAGCCGCCAGGGTTGTCCGCCTGATCGGATCCGAGCCTAAGACTTCGTCCCCGACTTCGTCCCCGACTCGGCTAATTCCACCCGACTAAAGCGAACTCAACTCACCGAAGCTGAGCCTAATCGAGCCTATTGGACGGCTTTCCGCCTGACTCATAATCCGTCGGTCGGAGGTTCGAGTCCTCCCCGGCCCATCAGAATGGTCCTGCCAATCGCGACCTCCGAGCCCGAGGCTTCCTGATCCGCCCCAACTTCCTGATCCTGATCACCGACCAGCAGCGCTACCGGCGGCACTGGCCCGATGATCCCGGCTGGCTGCGCGAGCTGGCGCCCAACGACGCCGAGCTGGCCCGCACTGGACTCAGCTTCCGCAACGCCTTCTGCAACACCGCGATGTGCTCGCCGAGCCGGGCCACGCTGTTCACCGGCACCTATCCGGCGCAGCACGGCGTGACCCTCACCCTCACCGCCGCGGACCTGCGGCCGGATCCCCGCCATGCTCCGGCGGTGGTGCGCACGATGCTCGAGATCATGGGCCGGCCCGGCGCGCCGCGCCGGCGCGTGCTGCGCCAGTTCCTGCGGGGTCTATTCCGGGCCGGGCCGAAGGCGGGAGGGGAGCCGGAGCTGCGCCCCGAGACCCCGAACCTCGCGCAGCTACTGCGCGGTGCCGGATACGAGGTCGGATACAAGGGCAAGTGGCATCTCACGCAGCCACTCGCCGAGGAGGGCTGGAGCGAGCGGGACGCCGCGCTGCTGGAGCGCGATTACGGCTTCGCCGGCTGGGAGCCGCCCGACGCCGGCGAGAACGCGAGGGCCGAGAACTTCGGCGGTGGCAACGCGGGGCCGCTGGGCCGCGGCTGGGACGAGCTCTACACGCGCCAGGTCGAGCAGTGGCTCTCGCGCCCCGACCTCCCAGAGCCCTTCTGCCTCGTCGTCTCGCTGGTCAATCCCCACGACGTGCTCGGCTACCCGGCCTCCTACGCGGACGGCGGGTACGCGACGTCGGAGTTTTGCGACCTGGGGGTGGAGCTACCGCCGACGGTGGACGAGGACCTGTCCGGCAAGCCGACCGTGCACACCCTGATGCAGATGGGCATGACCGCCTACCTCGGTCCGCTGCACGGCCGCCGGCGCCAGCTCGACTACGTCAACTTCTACGCCCACCTGCACCGGGTGGTGGACGAGAAGATCGGACGCGTGGTGGCGGCGCTGGGCGATCCCGGCGACCCCGGCTCGCTTCGCGCGCGAACGGTGATCGTGCGCTGCTCGGACCACGGCGAGATGGGGCTCGCGCACGGAGCTCTGCGGCAAAAGGCGTTCAACGCCTACGAGGAGACGATCCACGTGCCGCTGGTCGTCTCCAACCCGGCGCTCTACCCGCGCCCGGTCGAGACCGACGCGCTGGCGTCGCTGGTCGACCTGCTGCCGACCATCGCCACGCTGGCCGGCGCCGAGCCACCGCGGGAAGCGCGGGGACGCGACCTGGGGCCGGTCCTGGCCGCCGGTGCCGCGCCCGACGCCGACTTTCTGCGGCGCTGCGAAGCCGACTTCTCCTCGCTGGTCGAGCACGCAAGCCCCTCGGACTCTGTTCAGGAGACGATCCACTTCACCTACGATGACCATCAGGCCGCGACCGCGATGGCCGATGCTCCCGGCCAGCCGAACCGCGTGCGCTGCGTGCGAAACCATCGCGCCAAGTACGCGCTCTACTTCGACCCGGCCGGCCAGGCGCCCAGCGAGTTCGAGCTCTACGACCTGCAGAGGGACCCCGAGGAGCGCGCCAACCTCGTTGACCACGCCAGCGGGGAGCCGAGGTCGAGCGCGGATCGAGCCCTTCGCGACGAGATGGTCGAGCAGCTAGACGCGCTGATGGCCGAGCACGGGACCGGACCGCCCGCCTGAGACCGTTCCCTCAGGCACCCGGTGCACCTCGCACGGTTGACACGCAATGTAGGTTCGAGATTGACCCTTGCGCTGCGGATGTGGTCGTGTCGACGCAAACGTGGCACTCATGAGGGGAGCGCGGTGTACCGAAGAGTCTTGAACCGACGACGCGCATCGTGGGCGCTGGCCGCATTCGCGGCGCTGGCCGTGCTCGGCCAGCCGGGTGCCGCGCAGGCGCGCCCGGTCACCGCGATGCATGATGGGCGTCCGAACATCCTCGTCGTCATGACCGACGACCAGGCAGCCACCGACGTCGCGCAAATGCCGAACGTCCAGCGCCTGCTTGCCGCGCAGGGCACGACATTTGCCGACGCGATCGACTCCTTCCCGCTGTGCTGCCCGGCGCGGGCGACCTTCATCGCCGGCCAGTACGCCCACAACCACGGCGTTGGCGGCAACTTCTATCCCTACGGCTGGTACGGCATGAAGGACCGCGAGAACATCCTCCCGGCCTGGCTTCAGAAGGCCGGCTACCGCACCGCGCTGATCGGCAAGTGGCTCAACGGCTACGGTGCCCTCGACGCCCACGGCGAGGTCCCGACCGGCTTCGACATCTGGCGCGGCCTGCTCGACCTCTCTGCCTACGACTATTACAACTTCGTGATGAACCAGAACGGCACGCTCAAGACCTGGGGCGACGCCGACTTCGCGCGCAAGCTGGTCGAGTTCGCGAACGTTGAGGTCATCCCCGTCGATCCCAATAACGCTTTCGCCACGGTGATCGGCAAACTGATCGAGGTCTTCGGGTCGCCTCCCTATACGTACTTCGGAGCGCAGAACCCGCAGGACTACTCCCCGGACGTGACCGGCAAGATCACCGAAGACCTCGTCCAGGCCGAGAGGAACTCGACCAAGCCGTTCTTCATCTGGTGGGCGCCGGCGGCGCCGCACCGCGAGGACGTCGCCACGACGCTCATGGGCCGGCCCGGGCGTGACCCGCGGCCGGCGCCGCGCTATGCCGACAAGCTCTCGGGCTACACGCTGCCGGGGCCGCCGAGCTTCAACGAAGCCGACTTCGCCGACAAGCCATCCAACATGCGCGACCACGCGCCCTTGCTGACCGACGCCCAGATTCAGCAGCTGCAGCTCGACTATGAGGGTCGGATCGGCTCGCTGCAGGCCGTCGATGACCACGTGGCCCAGCTCGTCAAGATCCTGCGCACCACCCACCAGCTGAACAACACGCTGATCCTCTTCGTCTCCGACAACGGCTGGCTCCAGGGCGAGCACCGCATCCCGGGCGACAAGTTCCTGCCCTACGAGGAGTCGGTCCGCGTCCCGTTCATCCTGCGCGGCCCGGGCGTCCCGGCCGACAAGACGGTCCACGGCCAGGTCTCAAATATCGATTTCGCCCCGACGCTGGTCGACATCGCCAAGGCCAAGGCCGGGCGCACGATGGACGGCGTCTCGCTGATGCCGACGATCCGCCATCCGAAGCCGCCCCCCAACCGCGCCTACGAGCTCGAGGCCCTGGCGCCACTCTTCGCGGGCAATGTCCCGCAGAACCAGTGGGACCGGCCGTACAAGGGCGTGCGTACCGACCACTACACGTACGTTGTGTACACCGAGACAGGCGAGCGGGAGCTCTACGACCTCCGCAACGACCCGTACGAGCTCCGCAACGTCGTCAACGACCCGGCCTACGCGAAGATCAAGGCGAGGCTCGCCGCGAAGCTGGCCAAGCTCGACCGTTGCAAGGGCCGTTCCTGCAAGGTCCCGCCATAAGGCGGCGGTCGCGGGTCTCTCGTTGTCATCGGGCAGCGGCGGGCGCGGGCTGGCGGCGAGTCCCGCCGGCCTCGTCGGCGCCCCCCGAGCGGTCGCGGCCTGGGCTGCCGGCGGCGAGCTGCGGACGCTCGCCGGGCGGCGGGTATTTGTCCGCGCCCGCGCGGGCACGGGGACGCCGGTGCTGCTACTCCACGGCTTCCCAACGAGCAGCTTCGACTTCCACGCGCTCTGGGAGCTGCTCGGGGATTGTGCGCTCGTGACGCTCGACCTGCCTGGGTTTGGGCTCTCCGAGAAGCCCCCCGTGGCGAACTCGCTGCTGCGGCAGGCGGACGTGGTCGAGGCGGCGCTCGCCGACCTGGGGATCGGCGAGGCGGCGCTCGTCGCGCACGACATGGGCACGTCGGTCGCGACCGAGCTGCTCGCCCGGGCGCTCGACGGCCGCGCGACGTTCACTACGCGCGGGGCGCTGCTGTTCAACGGCTCGATCGTCATCGAGCGCGCCTCCCTCACAACCGGACAGCGGCTGCTGCGCTCGCCGCTCGGCCCGCTCGCCGCGCGGCTAACGAGCGGCCCGTCGTTTCGTCGGGCGCTCGCCCGCACCTTCTCGCCCGGGCATCCGATGCCTCTGCAGGAGGCCGACGCGGCCTGGTGGCTCATGCATCGCGAGCGAGGGGAGCGGCACCTCCACCGCCTCGTGCACTACCTAGGCGAGCGTACCCGCTACGCGGATCGCTGGCACGGAGCGATCCGCGACTGGCGTGGCCGTCTCGAGCTGCTCTGGGGACTCCAGGATCCGGTGGCGACGACGGCCGTACTCGGCGCCGTTCGGTCGCTGCGGCCACATGCGCCCGTCCACGAGCTCGCGGACCTTGGTCACTACCCGCAGGTCGAGGACCCGCCGCGCGTCGCCGCTATCGTCCGCGGACTCGCCGCCTGAGAAACCGGCCGCTGCTTGCCACGCCTCCTGCCCAGCCCATGCACCGAAACTTTGTCCCGAAATTTGTCCCCGACTCCAGCGAACTCCTTGGACGCAATCGAACTAGATTCGCCTCCTCAGACGCAATCGAACTCCTTGGACGCCTCCCCGGCTAACTCATAATCCGTCGGTCGGAGGTTCGAGTCCTCCCCGGCCCATCGGGGAATCCGCTCTATAGGGCGGTTTCCTCGTTTGTGGGCCACTGGGGAGGTCATGGGTTGGTATCCGCCGAAAGACGCTCTAAGCTGTTGCATTGGGGCTGCCCGGAACTTCCGGTCGCGAGCAGCGCCAGCGCATCCTCGCTCGCAGGGGGTCCCTCTTCCTTTCGTGCGACACACCACAGAGGGCACGGAGGTTTGAAGACCATCAGCACCAATGGGTCGGAAGTCCCCACACGCTGGACCTGCGGCTACTGCCGTGTCGAGGTGCACTGGGTGAGCGGCCACGAGAACGACGGGCTGCCTGCCAACTGGGCCGAGGAGCGCGGAGGTCCGGTCTGTCTCGCCTGTCGGCGTGAGCTGGCGGCGGACGCCGCAGTAGTCGGTACCTCGTCGGATCTGTCCGTCCAAGAGCGCGCTCGGCTTCGCTCCTTCGCGCTTCTCGAGTTCGAAGTGACGCGGGACCCAACCCGCTCGAACGCTCAGATCGCCAGCGCCGTGCATACCTCCGTGGTGGCGGTCCAAAAGGCGCGCGACCGGCTCGGCGTCTCCGCCGCACCGGCGTAGCGAGTCGATCCGCGGAGCGGGGGTCGTCTCGAATAGCGTGACGCTGCGGGTCAGGTAGCCGTAGCCAGCCCCTGCACGATCAGATAGACCGCCGCCGCCCCGCAAAGTGCGATCGCGATCTGGCGGGCGTGTGTACCGAGCCAGTCGTTCAAAGAGCGGATGACACCCGCCGTGCTCGGCGACGGTGCTATACGGTCTCGGCCGGTACTGTGCATGGCGAACGTTCTCTGCGTCCTCTACGACGATCCCGTCGACGGCTATCCGCCGGCCTACCCGCGCGACGAGGTCCCGCAGATCGAGCGTTACCCGGACGGGCAGACAACGCCCACGCCGGAGGCACTCGACTTCACGCCGGGCGACCTGTTGGGTTGCGTCTCCGGCGAGCTCGGCCTACGGGAGTTCCTCGAGCAGGGGGGACACACCCTCGTCGTCACCTCCGACAAGGACGGCCCCGACTCCGAGTTCGAGCGCCAGCTCCCCGAAGCCGAGGTGGTCATCTCACAGCCCTTCTGGCCCGCCTATCTGACCGCCGAGCGGATCGCCAAGGCGCCGAACCTGAAGCTGGCGATCACCGCCGGCATCGGCTCAGATCACGTCGACCTGCAGGCCGCGATCGAGAACGGGATAACGGTCGCCGAGGTCACCTATTCCAACAGCATCAGCGTCTCCGAGCACGTGGTGATGATGATCCTGTCGCTGGTCCGCAACTACATCCCCTCCTACCAGACCGTCATCGAGGGCCACTGGAACATCGCCGATTGCGTGTCGCGCTCCTACGACGTCGAGGGGATGCAGGTCGGCACGGTCGCCGCCGGTCGCATCGGCTCGGCGGTCCTGCGGCGCATGAAGCCGTTCGACGTCGGCCTTCACTACACCGACCGAAACCGTCTCCCGACCGAGGTGGAAGAGGAGCTCGGCGTCACCTTCCACCCGGACGTCGAGTCGCTGGTCGAGGTCTGCGACGTGGTGACGATCAACGCGCCGCTTCACCCCGAGACCGAGCACATGTTCAACGACGAGCTGATCGGCAAGATGAAGCGCGGCGCCTACCTGGTCAACACGGCGCGCGGCAAGATCTGCGATCGCGACGCGATCGCGCGAGCCCTGGAGAGCGGGCAGCTGGCGGGTTACGCCGGCGACGTCTGGTTCCCGCAGCCGGCCCCAAAGGACCATCCCTGGCGATCGATGCCCCACCACGGCATGACCCCGCACGTCTCGGGAACCAGCCTCTCTGCTCAGACCCGCTACGCAGCCGGAACCCGCGAGATCCTCGAGTGCTTCTTCGACGGACGCCCGATCCGCGAGGAGTACCTGATCGTCGAGGGAGGAGCGCTGGCCGGGGCCGGCGCCCACTCCTACAGCGCCGGCGACGCAACGGGCGGCTCGGAGGAAGCAGCCCGCTTCAGCGCCTAGCGGTCCGGCAGCCAGTCGTGCGGGTAGGCGATCGGAACGCGCCTCTTCGGGTAGGGCCGGTAGGCCTCGTCCGCTGAGTCGGTTTCCTGCTCGACGCCGGCGCCGTGGCGCCGCGCGAGGTCGGATTCGGGGTAGACCACGCCGGCATCGGGGGTTCGCGAGCCGATCATCAGGATCGCGCATGGCCCGTCGCCGGCGCCGACGAAGACATGGTCCGTCCACGCCGGGCAGTGGACGAAGTCCCAGGCCCGGAGCTCCCGCTCCTGCTCCTCGATCAGCAGCAGGCACTTGCCCGCCAGGACAAGGAAGTCCTCCTGTTCGTCCTCGCGGTGGTACATGGAGCCGGGCTGTCCGGGCTCGAGGACGGCGAGGTTGATTCCCACCTTTGGGAAGCGGGCGTCGCCGGCGAACGGCGTGTAAACACCGAGCGCACCGTCGTCGAGCCAGCGAGCGTCTCGAGCGTTGACCACGAACCATCCCTCCGCCTCCGGCACGAGGCCGTGATCGGTGCGCTTCAGGGGCGTCTCGTCGACCATGCCGACAGACTAATGGCGGGGATGAAGGTCGCCGGCGAGTTACGTCAACCGGCGCCGAACCGGAGAAACGTCCAGATTTGCCGCAGCTCACGTTCGCTGTGCCACCATTTCTGACGGGAAGGCGCACGAAAGTGGGCGAACAAAGAGACCCGGAACGCTACGCGGAGTTGCTTCTGCTCCTCGACGGAGCAGCGGCCGCCCGTGGGGTCCTCGAGGGAATCCTCGAGGACGGCGTCGACACGATCGACGCGGACGAGGTCGAGGAGGCGCTCGACCCCCTCCAGGCGATGGGGAGGGTGCCGCCCGGCGGTGCGGTGATCGGCCGCCATGGCGCACCCCTGCAGGTGCTCGGGCCCGTCGACGCCGAGGCCGCTTCGCAGGAGTTCCGCGCTGGGACCGTCGTTGTGGACTTCTCGGGCGAGGAGCAGGACGACCTCGACCGGGTGATCGGCGCGCATGTGCTGCTCGAGCTCGAGGACCCCGACGAGCCCGGCTACGAGCTGGTTCGGTTCGGCGAGCTGGAGGAGTTAGTCTCCTACCAGGCCGAGTGGGGGGTCGCGACGGTGCCCGGATGCCGTGGCGTGCTTGCCCGCCTCGATCTCGAGTTCAACAGCCCGCACCGCTTCTCCCTGCACCTGCTGTTCGACGTCACCTCGCATCAGTGGGCGCTACGGGCGATGGAGTTGACCGGCGGCTGCACGGTGACGGTTCGCACCGGCAACGAGCGGCGCAAAGTCCGGGTGCGCGCACCGCGCTCGGCCTACCTGATGGGCGCCCTTACGGTCGTGCGCATGCTCGACCCGATGGCCAGCATCTACGAGGTCTCCGACCTCGATCAGGTCGATCTGGAGTCGGAGCTTGACTCGCCTTTCCCCACCCAGTCCAGCTCCTGAGCGCCTGATCCCCGATCAGGCGTCCAGGCGGGTTCAAGGCGCCCCGCTGCTCTGCCGAAGTTATGGGCACCTATGGCTTCCAGTGCCACCCAGGAGGCCCGCCAGGAGCTGGCCGAGCTTCGCGAGCGGATCGCTGAATGTCGCCGCGAGCTCGGGATCAGCAACGGCGAGCCTTCCCGCAAAAGCGCAAAGCGCAGCACAGGTCTGTTCCGCAGGGGACTGCGTCGCTTGCGCCAGGCTCGCCGCCAGGCGCCTGTGACCTAGTTCGCTGTTCGCCTAGCTGCCGGCGCCGGCCGCTGCCCCTTCGGGCACCGCGCCGATGTTCTTCATGAACTGCATGGTGTCCCACTGGGTCCAGGACTCGGCGATCCTTCCGTCCTCGCAACGGTCGATTCCGATGCCCTCCACAGGCGTGCCCTTCTCTCCCGTTGGCTGCTGGCCCATGAACGCGTTCTGGAAGGTCCCGGTAGCACTCCAGCGGATCACGACCTTATCGCCGGCGGCGAAGATCTCCTCGATCACGCACTCGAGATCTGGGAACGCCTCGCGGTAGGCGGCGATGCTCTGTTTGACGCCTTCCTTGTCCCGGTCTCCCATCATGGGGTCGTGGTCGACGAAGTCCTCGGTGCATACCTCGTCGATCACATCGAGGCTTCCCTGATTGAAACTCTCTTCGAGCACACGCCGCGCCGCGGCCATGTTCTCTCGACTCATCTGGCTCACCTCCGTGTGAGTAAATCGGTCATTTCGACCCTACTCCCATGAGCACGCCCGTGGCAAGGGGCGCCGGCGGCCAATTGCAGGAGTGGGGGCGGGGTTTACGTAACCCGTTGATACCGAGAAGCCGGTATTCGCACAGACGCGAGATCAGCCGATATGGAAGTACGGAAGGAGCGCATTTCCATGGTCGCACTCATAGCACTCGCAGTCGTAATGCTCATCTGGGCGATTGTCACCTGGGATGAGCCCGCCGAGAAGCCCGCGCCCGAGCGCCGGCGTCACGTCTAGCGTCGTTTCTTCGGCTTACGCCGGCCCCGCGCCTGCAGGCGCTCCATGCTGGTCTCGGAGGCGCGCACGCGGCGCACGCTGCGAAGCTCTGGCAGCAGCAGCTCGCTGACGCAGCGCGTGTGCCAGTGGTGGTGATCGGAGCCACCGGCGCGTCGCACGAAGTGGACGATCACGTGCTCCTCGCCGATCTCGACCGTTTCATGACACCCCGGGCATCGATAGAGCTTGCCCGCGATTCCGCGGATCAGCCACGCCTCGTGCCCCTCGGCGTCGAGGCCACGCAGGCTGTGGCGGGAATCGGGCAGCTGGGTCACGTCGAACGGACACCGTAGCCTCACGGCATGAATCTGCTGCTGGTCGCAGCCGGGCAGGTGCACAGCGCCCTGGGGGAGTCGAACCAGAGCCATCTCCTAGCCGCCCGCCACACGCAGGCGCTGTCGTTCATCTTCCACATCCCGCTCGTCTGCTTCGGGATCGCCTTTCCGGCCATGGTCCTGTTCACTGAAGGCCTCTGGCTGCGTACCGGCGATCCCGCCTATAAGGCGCTGGCGAAGCGCTGGTCGAAGGTGATGCTGATCCTGTTCGCGGTTGGGGTAGTCAGCGGCACGATCCTTTCCTTCGAGTTCGGGTTGCTGTGGCCGAACTTCACCGCCACATTCGGCGACGTGTTCGGTCTCGGGTTCGCGCTCGAAGGCTTCTCCTTCTTCATCGAAGCGATCTTCATCGCCATCTACGTTTACGGCTGGGACAGCCTCTCACCGCGGAACCATTTCCTCTGCGGCATCCCGATCGTGATCACCGGCCTCGCCGGCTCGTTGTTCGTGATCTCGGTCAACGCCTGGATGAACCACCCGACCGGCTTCGACCTGGCCGGCGGCCAGGTCACCAACATCCACCCGTGGTCGGCGCTGTTCAACTCGAACCTTCCCTTCGAGCTCACCCACATGTACCTGGCCGGCTACATGGTCGCCGGCTTCCTCGTTGCGGCGGTCTACGCGCGCGCATGGCTGCGCGGCGACCGCAGCCGCTACAACCGCGCGGCGCTGATCATCCCCCTGACCTTCGCCGCACTCGCGACGCCAGCGCAGCTGATCGTCGGCGATTGGGCGGCGCGCACCGTCACCAAGGACCAGCCAGTGAAGCTGGCGGCGTTCGAGGGGCTGCCGCACACCGAGCGCAACGCGCCCTTCCACATCGGGGGGATCTACGAGGACGGCGAGGTCAAATACGGGGTCGAGATCCCGGATCTGCTCTCGATCCTCGCCGACCACGACCCGAACGGCAAGGTTGATGGTCTGAACATCGTGCCCGCGCGGGATCGACCCCCAATCAACGTGACCCGGCTTTCCTTCCAGACCATGGTTTTCATCGGGACCGGCCTGGCGCTGGTGACCGTCGTCTTCGTGACCGCCTGGTGGCGCCGTCGCCGGCTGCCCCGTTCGAGGTGGTTTTACCGGGCGCTGGTGGCAGCCGGGCCATTGGCGCTCGTGGCATTGATCTGTGGCTGGATCACGACTGAGGTCGGCCGCCAGCCCTGGGTCGTCTACGAGGTGATGCGCACCAAGCAGGCGGTTACCGACGCCGGGGGGCTTCCGATCGTCTTCTGGTTGCTAGTAGTCGTCTACCTGTCGCTGCTGGGCGCTGTGATCTGGCTGCTTCGGCGCTTGGCCCGCAGCTCACCGGAGAAAGAGGTAGGGCGCTCGCTGGAGGCGGCTCGCTGATGCTGCCGGAGATCTGCCTAGGTCTGGTAATCGCGGGGCTCACCGCGTACGCGGTGCTCGGAGGGGCCGACTTCGGCGCCGGGTTCTGGGATCTAACCGCCGGCGGGGCAGAGCGCGGCGGTCGGGTGCGGGGAATGGTGCAGCATTCGATGGGCCCGGTCTGGGAGGCCAATCACGTCTGGCTGATCTTCGTCCTGGTGGTGATGTGGACCTGTTTCCCCGTCGGCTTCGGCTCGATCATGTCGACCCTCTACGTGCCGCTGTTCATCGCGGTGGTGGGAATCATCTTTCGGGGCACGGCGTTCGCGCTGCGCGGGCAGGCGGCGACGATCAGCGAAGCGCGGATCCTCGGCGCCCTCTTCGCTACCTCCTCGGTATTGGTTCCGTTTTGCTTCGGCGCATGCCTGGGGGCGATCGGGTCGGGTCGGGTACCGGTGGGAAACGCTGCCGGCGATCCGATCAGCTCCTGGTTGAACCCGACTGGGATTCTGGTTGGGGCGCTGGCTGTGATCACCGGTTCGTACTTGGCGGCCGTCTACATGGCGGGAGACTCGGTGCGCGCCGGGCTCCCGGACATGCAGCGCGCCTTTCGGGCCCGCGCCCTGATCGCGGGTGTCGCGGCCGGGGTTGTGGCGATTGGTGGTCTGGTCGTCCTGCGCGACGACGCCCGTCCGCTGTTCGACGGATTGACCTCCGGTGGAGGTCTGGTGTTCGTGATCGCATCGGCCGTCGCCGGAGCGGCGACACTGGCGCTGGTGTGGGTCGAGCGCTTCGAGGTCGCCCGCTTCACCGCCGCGGCCGCGGTGGCCTGCGTGACGATCGGCTGGGCCTTCGGGCAGTCGCCCTACCTCTTGCCGAAGCATCTCACGCTCGATCAGGCCGCCGCCGGACACGCAACCCTGGTCGCGACGCTGATCGGCGTCGCGATCGGGATGGTGGTTCTGATCCCGTCGCTGTATCTGCTCTACTCGCTGACACTGCGCGGCCGCCTGGACCAACAGTTCGAGCCGCTTGATCAGCGCTTTCGCCCCCTGTCGGCGAAGCGATCCCACGGGTGATTGATGAGGCCGGGGCGCAAGCGAGCCGGGCTGTTGGTCGCCATCGCCTTCCTGCTCGGCGTCGGGTTGATGATCCCGTTCCAGGCAACGATCACCCGCGTCCTCGGGGTGGCATTCCTGTTCGCCTTCATCGTCGGCGGTGCCTTCCTGATCGCCGAGCCGGGTTTTCTTTCCGACGACGAGGAGTAGTGCCATCCGCGGGGCCGACGGCGAGACCTGGCACCATCCCCGGCCGATGCGAGCCCCTCGCCCAAACCCACGTCTTGCGGCCGGCATTGTCGGCGCCGCGGCGATCGCCGCACTGGCGTCCTGCGGTGGCAGCAGCAACAGCGGGTCGACCTCGCCGAAGGAGTTTCAAAGCGAGGCGAACCGGGTCTGTCGGGACTCGCAGCAGCAATTCGACCGCATCCAGCGGATACAGCCGCACACGGCCGAGCAGACCGAGAAGCAGGCCGCGGCGCTTGCCGACGTCTCGCAGCAGGCGCTCGACAACCTGCATCAGATCGAGCCCCCGGGCGATCTGAAGGCGATCTACAGCCGCTATCTCGCCGCTCGCGAGAAGAACCTGGGCTTCATCGAGGACGGCCGCGATGCGGCCGCCTCCAAGGACATCAACGCCTATGTGCGGGCCACCCACCGCGCGGCGGCGCAGGCACCCGTGCGTCGACAGCTCGCGCTTCAGCTCGGGTTGCGCTTCTGCAGTCGCCCGTCGATCAGCTTGGGCAAGTGATTCGCAACGCCGCGGCAAACATCGATTAGCGCCGCGCGAGCCAGCCGAACCCGACGGCCACCGCCAGGTTGAAGACGCCGGCCAGCCGCAGTCCCAGCTTCGCGCCCGGCCGGCTGAGCGCCGGCGACTGCGACCACAGCGCGTCGGTCGCAATCTCGGTGCCCCGCAGCCAGGCAAGCGCCCACCAGTCCTGCTCGAAGCCACGCCGGTCGGCGACCGCGTGGGCGGCGGCAAAGGTGAGCCAGATCGGCCCGCAGCGGCGAAACAGGTGCTTCGCGTCCTCGGAGGGCTCCTCGTGCCCGAGCACACGGAGCGTCTGGGCGGGCGCGAGGATCGCCGCCGACCCCAGCGCCAGGTCGAAGGCGATCAAGTTGCGGTTGGTGAGGCGCAGCGCCTGCTCGGGCGTCACAGCGCCATCCAACCACATCGGGTAGGCGCACCGCCGCACCGCGGCTGCAATATCAGCACCGGCGGCGGAAGGGAAAACCCATGCAAGGGCGAATCTCAGCGCCGTGACCCGGACCTCGACAAGGTCTCGTCCGAAGCGCAAGAGCCTGTCCGGCTTCATCTCCGAGCGCTTCGACGAGTTCTCACGCTCCCAGAAGGACGTGGCGCGCTACATCGTCGACCATCTCGACGAGGCGGCGTTCCTCACCGCGGAGGAATTGGCGCGGCGCGCCAGCACCTCGTCTTCGACCGTCGTGCGCTTCTCGCAGGCGCTGGGCTTCGACGGCTATCCCGAGCTTCAGCAGGCGGCGATCGAGGAGTACCGCAACGCCACCGAGGAGGGCGACAGCGGCACGCCGAGCGGCTCTCTGTTCGACTTCGATCACTCCCAGTTCGAGGCTTCGCTGGGCGCCGACCACGCGAATCTCGAGGAGACGGCCCGCAGCCTGACCCGCGAACAGGTCGAGGCCTCGGTCGCCGCGCTGGCCACCTCCCAGCGCGTGGTGATCGTCGGTGTCGATCAGATGGCCTTCTTCGCCAGTTACCTGCGCCACATGCTGAGCCTGCTCGACGTCCGCGCCGAGATCGTCGCCAGCACAGGCGGCGAGTCGCTGCAGCGGCTTGGTCGGATCGACGAGGACACGCTGGTGATCGCGCTGTCGGCGGGACGTGCCCATCCGCTGCTTCTGCGGGCGATGAAGCTGGCGCTCCACCGCCGTGCCCGCACCCTGGCGATCTCCGACGCGACCCTGTCAGAGGTCGGCGAGCACGCCGAGCTGACCCTCTACTACTCCTCCAACAGCCCTTCCTTTGCGCGCTCGAACACGGCGCTGATGGCGCTCGTTCAGGCGCTCGCCCACGGCGTCTACGCCCGCGACGAGGCCGCCCACCGCGACCGCATCCGCGCCTTCAAGCTCAAGTAACGAACTTCTCCGATCACGCACCCGAGCCAGTGAAGGGCCCGCTTTGGCGGGCCCTTCGCTTTGGCCGAAGCGTCCAACGCGTCACCGCAGAGCCATCGCGGCGGAGACCGGTGGGCTGGGGCACGGCCTCTATATTGGGGTCATGGCCGAACGCGCCACATTCCGCGTCAAGACCGGGCTCGCCGAAATGCTGAAGGGCGGCGTGATCATGGACGTGACCAGCGCCGAGCAGGCGAAGATCGCCGAGGAGGCGGGCGCCTGCGCGGCGATGGCGCTGGAGCGCGTCCCCGCCGACATCCGCGCCCAGGGCGGTGTCGCCCGTATGGCCTCTACCCGCAAGATCGCCGAGATCCAGGAGTCGGTGACGATCCCGGTGATGGCGAAGGCGCGGATCGGCCACTTCGCGGAGGCCCAGGTCCTGGAGGCGCTCGAGGTCGACTACATCGACGAGTCCGAGGTGCTTACTCCGGCCGACGAGCACAACCACATCGACAAGTTCGCCTTCGAGATTCCGTTCGTGTGCGGCGCGACAAACCTCGGCGAGGCGCTGCGGCGGATCGGCGAGGGCGCGGCGATGATCCGCTCCAAGGGCGAGGCCGGCACGGGCAACATCGTCGAGGCCGTTCGTCACATGCGCGAGATCACAACCGGCATAAAGCAGCTGGCGGGGCTTGGCCCCGAGGAGCTCGCCGCGGCGGCGAAGGAGCACAGCGCACCGCTGGAGGTCGTGCGCGACGTCGCCGAGAGAGGCTGGCTGCCGGTGCCGCTGTTCTGCGCCGGCGGCATCGCGACGCCGGCTGACGCGGCGCTGATGATGCAGCTCGGCGCCGAGGGCAACTTCGTCGGCTCGGGAATCTTCAAGAGCGAGGACCCCGAGCGCCGCGCCCGGGCGATCGTCGAGGCGACCACCCACTACGAGGACCCCGCCCGGGTCGCCGAGGCGATGTCGGAGCTGGGCGAGGCGATGCCGGGGCTGGAGATCGCAGCACTGGGGGAAGACGGCAAGCTGCAGGGTCGCGGCTGGTGAGCGCAGCACAGCCGTTGCGGGTCGGCGTGCTCGCCGTCCAGGGCGATTTCGCCGCCCACTCGCGCGTACTGCGCGAGCTGGGGGCATCCCCGAGCGAGGTGCGAACTCCCGGGCAACTGGTCGACCTCGACGGGTTGATCATCCCGGGCGGCGAGAGCACGACGATCACGATGGGGATGGAGTCCGCCGGGCTCGACGAAGGGGTCCGCTCGCACCACCGCGCCGGGGGCCCGATCCTCGGAACCTGCGCCGGGATGATCGTCTGCGACGATCGCCATCTCGGCCTGCTCGACGCCACCGCCCGCCGCAACGCATTCGGACGCCAGCTCCAGAGCTTCGAGACCGACCTCGAGGTCGAGGGCCTCGGCCCCGAGCCGCTGCGGGCGGTGTTCATCCGGGCGCCGTGGATAGAACGTTACGGTCCGGGGGTCGAGGTACTGGCGAGCTGGCGCGATCACCCCGTGGTGGTGCGCGACGATTCGGTGCTGGCCTGCGCCTTTCACCCCGAGCTGACCGACGACGCTCGCATCCATGCGTTGTTCATGGCGATGGTCACCGAGGCGACCAGGGAGCGGGAGAACGCGCGATGAGGGATCCTCGAGTCACCAACCTGGCCCAAATCCTGGTCGGCTACTCGACCGGGGTGAAGGAGGGAGACGAGGTGATGATCGACGGGGAGAGTGCCGCGGAGCCGCTGCTCGCCGCGATCTACGAGGAGGTGCTGAAGGCCGGGGGCAACCCGGTGCTTCACATGTCCCTCGATGGGCAGGACGCCACCTACTACAAGCACGCCTCCGACGCCCAGCTGGAGTGGGTCTCACCGGTTTCGAGGTGGATGGTCGAGCAGGCAGACGTGCGGATCTCGGTTGGCGCTAGCACCAACCCGCGCAGTCTCTCCGCGGTGCCGCCGGAGCGCCAGCAGCGCCGGTCGCAGGCCACCGGCGGTCTGATGGCCAAGGCGATGGAGCGAAGCGCCGATGGCTCGTTTCGCTGGGTCTACACGCTGTTTCCCACCTCGGGCTACGCCGCCGAGGCCGAGATGAGCCTCGCCGACTACGAGGACTTCTACTTCGAGGCCTGCCTTGCCACCGGCGGCGATCCGCTGAGCAATTGGCAGAAGGCCTCCGCGGAGACGCAGCGCCTGGCCGAGTGGATCGAGGGGCGTGAGGAGGTCCACGTGACCGCGCCAGGCACCGACATCAAGCTCGGTATCGAGGGGCGCAAGTTCATTCCCTCGCTCGGCAAGAACAACATGCCCGACGGAGAGTTCTTTACCGGCCCGGCCGAGGACTCGATCGAGGGCGAGGTCACGTTTCACCTGCCGGCGGTGATCAGGGGCCGCGAGGTGGCGGGGGTGCGGCTGCGCTTCGAGGGCGGAAGGGTCACCGATGCGAGCGCTCAGCGGGGGGAGGAGTACCTGGTCAAGCTGCTCGACACCGACCCGGGCGCGCGCTCGCTTGGCGAGCTGGGGATCGGCACCAACTATGGGATCGACCGCGGTACCCGTGAGGTCCTGCTCGACGAGAAGATCGGCGGCACCGTGCACATGGCCCTCGGTCGCTCCTACCCGGAGACCGGCGGGGTCAACGAGTCCGCCGTGCACGAGGACCTGGTCTGCGACCTGCGGAAGGGCGGGCGGATTGAAGTCGACGGCGAGGACCTTCAGGTCGACGGCAAGTTCGTGGTTTAGCCATTTGTCATTCGTCATTAGTCATTCGGGAGGGGCTCACTCGAAATGACGAATGACAAGTGACGAGTGACGAACTACTGACTCGGCAGCGGCGAGCCAGCGAGCCAGAAGAACCAGGCGGTCGCCGCTACGATCGCCAGCACCACCGAGGCGACGATCACGGTCTCCAACACAGTGGGGTAGGGGCGGGCGGCCTCGCTATCGCGCAAGCTCTTGAGCCATGCCGGCCGGATAGGCGCCACGGTGTTGCTGCCGGTCAGGTTTACGTAGACGCGATTCAGTCGTCCCAGCAGCCAGGAGACGACCAGGATCGAGACGACGATCCCGACCAGCACGACCATGTAGGGGCCGCCCGCCGGGTCCTGGGTCTTCGAGATCCTCGAGCCGATCCACACCCAGCCGAGTGGGATAACCGTCCACATCGACAGCGCGGCGACGATCATCAGCAGGACCAGGAAGGTGGCTGCGACGTGGCGACCGGCGCGTCGGGGGGCGTTGTGCGTGGGCATCCCGTCCATACAATCGACCTATGTCAGGTCACTCTAAATGGTCGTCAATCAAGCACCGCAAAGCGGCCGCCGATGCCAAACGTGGTCAGCAGTTCACGAAGCTCGCCCGCGCGATCACCGTCGCGGCGCGCGAGGGCGGGGGGGAACCTGACGCGAACCCGGCGCTGGCGACCGCGGTGCAGAAGGCGCGCGACGCCTCGATGCCCAAGGACAGCATCCAGCGGGCGATCGACCGCGGCACCGGTGAAGGCGCCGACGCGGCGGCGATCGAGCGGGTCGTGTTCGAGGGATACGGGCCGGGCGGGGCGGCGATCCTCGTCGAGGCGCTGACCGACAACCGCAACCGCACCAGCGCAGAGGTCCGCCACGCATTCTCCAAGCACGGCGGCAGCCTCGGTGAGCCGGGCTCGGTCGCCTGGATCTTCGAGAAGCGCGGGGTGATCGTGGTCGACGCCGATCGCTATGGCGAGGACGACCTGATCGCGGCGATCGACGCCGGCGCCGAGGACGTGCAGCAGGACGGCGACCTGCTGAAGGTGATCAGCGAGCCATCGCAGCTAACCGCGGTGCGTGAGGCGCTGGAGAGGGCGGGCGTGGAGATCCAGTCCTCCGATCTGGCGATGGAGCCGAAGAACCTGGTCGAGGTGGAGGAGTCGGCGGCCCGGGCGCTGCTGCGCCTGCT
>JBBPIN010000005.1:75408-99391 GCA_038040285.1 Actinomycetota bacterium | reverse complement strand
TCAGGCTCCGGGCGAGGTCCGCGTCGACGAGAAGCCCGACCCCGAGGTCGGCTCGTCCGACGAGGCGGTGATCCGGGTCGAGGCGACCGGCATCTGCGGCTCCGACCTTCACATCTACCACGGCCGGGTCGAGATCGAGCCCGGCTTCACGATCGGCCACGAGTACGTCGGCACCGTGCTCGCGACCGGCGACCACGTCAGCAAGGTCGCCGAGGGCGACCGCGTGCTCGGCACCTACTGCACCGCCTGCGGCGAGTGCTTCTTCTGCCGCCGCGGCGACTTTCAGCAGTGCGATTCGAGCCGAGTCTTCGGGCACGGCGAAGCGCTCGGCTCGCTCCAGGGGGCGCAGGCCGACCAGCTCTTGGTCCCGCACGCCGATCTCACCCTGCGCCGGGTCCCCGACGGCCTTTCCGACGACGTCGCCCTGTTCGCCGGCGACGTGATGGGAACCGGTTACCACGCGGTGCAGGCGCTGGAGCTCGAGCCCGGCTCCACGGCGGCGGTGCTGGGTCTCGGCCCGGTCGGCCTCTGCGCCGTGCAGGCCGCCAGGGCCGCCGGCGCCGAGCGCGTGATCGCCATCGACTCGGTCGAGGAGCGGCTGCGGATGGCCGGTTCGTTCGGCGCCACGCCGCTTCACCTCACAGAGGACGACGTGCGCGCGCGGGTCAAGGAGGAGACCGAGGGCCGGGGCGTCGACGGAGCCGTCGACGCGGTCGGCCATCCCGACGCCCTCGACATGGCCTGCCGGCTGACCCGCAAGGCGGGGACGGTCTCCGCAACCGGCGTCTATGCGGAGCCGATCCAGCTGCACATGGGGATCGTCTGGATCAAGGGGCTGACCCTGAAGACCGGGCAGGCCAACGTGATCGCCTACGTCGACCCGGTACTGGAGCGGCTACAGAGCGGCGAGCTGGACCCGACGCCCCTGGTCACCCACCACATGAAGCTCGACCATGCGCCCGAGGCCTACGAGGTCTACGACCGCCACGAGGCGCTGAAGATCGTGCTGACGCCCTGAGCGCCTGAGGCTCAAACCGACAGTTGACAACAGGGATGCGGTCCACGAGCATCGCGACCGCACCGTTCATATCTAGAGGAGGCACAGACATGGCATGGAAGCTTGATGGAAGGTACTTCGAGAACTGTCCTTGCGAGGTACCGTGTCCCTGCACCGCGTCGCTCTCGCTCGGCGCGGACACCGAGCGCTGCACACCTGCGCTCGTCTTTCACATCGACTCCGGGGACATTGACGGTGTCGACGTCTCCGGGCTCAACGTGATTGCGGTCGCGGACACCCCGCGGGTGATGTCGGAGGGCAACTGGAGACTCGGCGTGATCATCGACTCCGCCGCTTCCGACGAGCAGGTGGAGAAGCTCGGCGCCGTGTTCAGCGGCCAGCTGGGCGGTCCAATGGAGGCCGCATCGGCCCTGATAGGAGAGGACCTCGGGGTCGAGCGCCTGCCGATCGAGTTTTCCAGCGAGGGTGGCGTGCACAGCGTCAAGGCAGGCGACGCCGTCGACATCGAGGTCGAGGACGTGGTCTCGTTCGGAAGCGAGAGCGGCGAGGCGGCGAAGTTCGTGAACGTCTTTCACCCGGCCAATTCGGAGCTGACGATCTCCAAGGCCAGACGCTCTAGCGTCAAGGTCTTCGGCCTCGACCTCTCCCAGGACGGCAAGTCCGGTTTCTCGACGACGTTTTCCTGGGCCGCCTGAAGGCAGCGCCGGCGATGGAGTCCGCCCGCCTTCCATTCGCGCCCGCCGGGGCGGACCGCGCGAGGATCGGCCTGATTGCGCTCCTGGTCGCGCTTGCGGCGCTGGCCTGGGCGGTGACCGGCGAGCGCATGCAGGGGATGGACGCGGGACCGGGCACCGACCTCGGTGGACTCGGCTTCTACGTCACGGTCTGGGTGGTGATGATGGCGGCGATGATGTTCCCGTCGATCGCGCCGATGGTCGGGGTGTACTCACGCCTGCAGGGGGCGCGGCGGGAGTCCGGCCGCTCGGCACCGGCTGGCGCGACGGCGATCTTCGTGGCCGGATACCTGGTCTCGTGGGGGCTCGCTGGTCTGCTCGGCTACGCGATCTTCGATCTCGGGCGCTCGATCGCACCCGATGCCTTCTCCTGGGACCGCGGCGGGCCCTACCTCGCGGGAGGGGTGATCGTCGCCGCCGCGCTCTACCAGCTGACGCCGCTCAAGGACGCCTGTCTCTCGCGTTGTCGCGGCCCGCTTTCGTTTGTGATCGAGAACTGGCGCGACGGGCGATCGGGCGCCCTGCACATGGGAATCCTGCACGGCGCCTGGTGCGTGGGGTGCTGCTGGGCGCTGATGGGGGTGCTGTTTGCCCTTGGCGCGATGAGTCTCGGCTGGATGGCGTTTGTTGCGGCGCTGATCGCGGTCGAGAAGCTGTTGCCGTGGAAGGCGCCGGCGAACCTCTCGATTGCCGTCCTCTTGCTGGTCTTGGGCATAGCTGTGGCTGTGGCGCCGGCGCAAGTACCCGGACTCACACAGCCTGGCTAGCCGCCGTTCGAGGAGTACTCGAAATCCGACTCGTAGCCGCAGCGCCCGCGGACCTCGAAGCTGAGGCCCTCGTCCTCGACCTTGATCAGCTCGGAGTGCACCTCGCGCCCCGGTTGGTCATGGCCCGGGATCACACAGGTGACCTCCGAGTCTTCGGCGACCGGGCTGTCGATCCGCACTGAGACGTAGTCGCCGGCGCGGAACCAGCCGTCGCCCCTCTTGTGGTCGACCTCGATCGCGACGGCCCGCACCCCAAGCAGATCGCTCGGCTTCCAGGCCCACGGGAATTGCTCGTCAGGCGTGCCGCCGAGGCGGCCGAGGAAGATCTGCTCTAGCGCGCCGCGTTGGGTCTCGTCGGCGCGCTCGTCAAGGTAGAGCCAGAAACTCCAGGGCGAGCCCGCCTCATCGTCGTCATAGATGCTCGCGACCACGACGCCCAGCCCGCTCAACTCGACGTCGCCAGCGTTACCCCGTTGGATCCGCCACGAGAGCGCCCCTTTGCAGATCCCAAACGTGGAGCGGCCGCCTCGCACCCCGTCGATGCTCCGGCAGGGGCAGATCACCTCGCAATTGCAGGCCTCCAGGTAGGTCCCGGATATGGCCCAGGGCAGGTATTCGCTGATCGGACGAGCCTAGCGTCGACGACGCAATGCGATCAGAATGAGGACGTGGACGATTCGTTCTCCGGCAAGCTGCTGATCGCCGCGCCCAGCCTCCACGATTTCTTCCGGCGTACCGTGGTGCTGATGGTCGAGCACAACGAGCAGGGAGCATTCGGCGTCATCCTCAACCGCCCATCCAAGACGAGCGTCGCCGAAGTGGTCCCGTCGCTGGCTTCCTACGCCGAGGAGGACGAGGTGGTGTGGATCGGGGGGCCGGTCGGCGCCGACACCGCGGTCGCATTGGGTCGCTTCGATGACCCCGACGCCGCCGCCGGCATCGTGGTCGGCGACCTCGGGGTGATCGACCCCGACGAGCCCGGCGAGGAATTGCGCGAGCTGCGCGTCTACGCCGGACACGCCGGCTGGGGGCCTGGACAGCTGGAGGGCGAGATCGAGCAGGACGCCTGGATCATCGAGCCGGCCTCGCCCGACGACCCGTTTCGCGCCGGCGATCTGTGGTCCTATCTGCTCGGGCGGCGTGGCGGCGAGTACGCGTTCCTGGCCCGGATGCCAGAAGACCCGTCTATGAACTGAGCGCCGGTTCGGGCACCCACTCCGCCGGGACCTCGATCGGGAACGGACGACCAAAGCTCGGCGCGATTCGCATCGCCAGCTCGCCGGCCGGGCGCGACTCGATCAGCGGCCGAAGCTGGGGGAAGTTGAGCAGCACGCGCACGCTGGTGGCGATCTGAAAGTCGGCCGCGTTGGGCTGCTCGCCGCCGATCACACCTTCCGCGATCAGCTCGTCGACATGGTCCAATTGGGCCGGTAGAGCCGCGAGCTCTGCGCGGACCGACTCCTCGGTCGCCCCCGAGACCACGCTGGCGAAATACCAGCCGACCGGCTTCGTCAACCTCGCTGCCAGGGCCGGCAGCGGCATCCCTGTCGTCTCGGCGAGGTTGCGCCTCAGCTCTTGGTCGCGCGCGACGCACCAGCGAAAGACGTTGCGGGGCGTCGGCTGCAGAACCTCGTCACCCCAGCGCTCAGCCTCCTCGACGGCGGCCCGCTGCTGCGGGTCGGCTGGAAACAGCGGCGGCTCGGGTTGCAGCGCGTCCAGCGCCCGCGAGACGTTCAGCGATCCCTGCACCCTTCGCCCATCGATCTTCAGCGCCGGAACGGTTGCGCCGCGAAAGCCGTGCACGCGCAGCAGCAGCCGCTGCATCCCCGGCGGGATGTCGACCACGTCGTGCTCGATTCCCTTGTAGCGCAGCATCAGGCCCGCGGCGCGCGCCGGGTGCGATACGGCGATCGAGTAGAGCTTCACCTTCACGCGAGGCAAGCCTATGCGCTGTCCTCCTCCGTCGGCTCCTGGCGCGGCTCGAGCTGCAGCTCGTCCTCGGCTTGCGGCACCCCCTCGACGAACTCCTGGCTTCGCTCGCGCTCCGCGTTCAGCTCATGGCCGAGCAGGATCGCCAGGTTGGTGATCCACATCCAGATCAGCAGCACGACGACTCCGCCGAGCGTCCCGTAGGTCTTGTCATAGGAGCCGAAATTGGCGACGAAGAAGGCGAACCCCGCCGACGCCAGTGCCCAGAGCGCCAGCGCGAGAACCGCCCCGGGCGTGACCCACGCGAAGCCGCGCAGCTTCGCGTTCGGCGACGCGTAGTAGAGGAGGTCGATCATGAGCACGAACAGAAGCCCGAGCACCGGCCACTTGGCGTAGTTCCAGACCGTGACCGCGGTGTGCCCGACCCCGATCGGATCGGCCACCGCCCGCACGACCGGGCCGGTGAGTACCAGCGCCAGCAGAACGGCGGCGACCATGATCACCATCGCCAGGGTGACCGCGAGCTGGAGCGGGCGCAGCTTCCAGAACGGCCGCCCCTCCTCGGTCTCATAGATCACGTTGGAGGCGCGGATGAAGGTCCCTATGTAGCCCGAGGCGGACCAGAGCGCGGTGGCGAGGCCGACCACGAACAGCACGCCGGCCGAGCCGCGGTTGGAGGCAATCGAGTGGATCGGCCCGGAGAAGGTCTGCGCTCCCGACTGCGGCCCGATCCTGGTCACGATGTCGGTCACCGTCTGGGTCGTCGACTGCGGATCGGCGAACAGCCCGACTATCGAGACCAGCGCGATCAGCATCGGTAACAGCGACAGCAACCCGTAGTAGGTCAGCGCCGCCGCCCAGTCGGTGAGGTTGTCCTCGCGGAACTCCGCGACGGTGCGCTTCAGGGTGGCGAGCAGGGAATGCTCGCGCTGGTTGCTCGATCTCACCATGGCTCCCCGGTGCCCGTGCGGTGCAATTACCCGGCGTCCCGCTCGGCCAGCCAGCGCTTCATAGGATGACCATCGTGCCGGTAACCGTCAGGGCGGCGGTGACCTCCCCGGAGGACTTCCAGGCATTGGGTCAGAGGCAGCCTAGCCAGAAGCAGCGGGCCGCCGCCTACAAGAAGCAGCCAGCTCGTGGAGCTGGCTGCTGGCCGACCGGATGGCGGTCGGCGTTACTGCACTACGGGTGCTCTTACTGCACCGGCGTCAGCCGCACCAGCCGTGGCAGATGCAGTGGCCCGTCTGCGGACCGTCAGCCGACGAGAACGCATCCTTGTGCTCGGTTGCCTTCTGATTCACGGCGTCGACCGCCTGTTCAATCGTTATCCCGCCGGAACTCATCCCATGCTCCTTCGGCGGGGAGCCTATTGCCTGTTGTCGAGCTCGTAGGCGATCTGGATCTGGTTGCGGGCGACTGCGACGAAGGGCTGTGACTCCGTATCGCCCCCACCGATCGGCGAAAGCTCGACGTTGACCACCGGAATGAAGCCGGTGTCCTGGCGGTTGAGCACATCGGAGAGCCTGGTACGAAATCCCTCGGTGGGCAGGGTCACGTCACCGACGATCCGAAACCTGGTGGTTTCCATCACGGCGCGCTGAACACGGGTATCCATAGCGTTCGGTATCGGCCTGGAGCGGGGGGGCTTGAGCAGGGTTCGCCCGAATCGCCGCCCCGGCGCTTCAGCCGTGGCTATGCGCCGCCTGACCAGTACTCGAAGTCTGACTCATAGCCCCAGCGTGCCGCTAGGCTGGCGTCGATGCGGGTGCTGTTCTCCAAGGTCGCTGCGTGGAAGGATCTTTCCCATCCAGTTGACGGCGAAGAACGTCGCGGACATCATCCGTACCGCCCAGGTCGGCGCCGCCCGCCGCGTCTCCAAGCGGCTCGAGGACGAGCTGGAGGAGAGGAAGGTTGCCGAGAACGCCAACCGGTTCCTCGACGTGATGGAGGACTCGTTCCCGGACTTCGCCGCAGTGAAGGAGGGCACAAAGTCACCGGCGGAGCTGCGACGCACCAGCCTGCTCGGGTCGGCCACGATGGTCCGCATCTTCGCGGGGGTCTACTACGAGCTGGTGATCGCGGACCGCGAGAGCGGTGAGAGGATGACCGACGGCGAGGCGACCGACTTCTTCAAGAAGCTGGTCGACCAAATGGAGGCTCCGATCAAGGCGAAGGGGCCGTGGAGCAAGGCCCCGTTCCTCGACAGCGGGATGGCGCCGCAGGCGAGCCAGGGCGACATCAAGAAGATGGTCGACATCATCCTCGAGTGGTCGGAGGATGGCGTCCCCTGGGAGGCGTAGGGGGGCAGCCGGGTCCAAGGCGGAGCACGCGGGGCGTCCACACCGGGCGCCCCGCCTCTCTGTCGGGACCGCGCGGAGGAGGTCCCGCGCGACGATGGCCGACCTGGTGTCGGAACTGCTCAGCTAAGCAGACGTTCGCCGAGCTGCTCGAGGCACGGCAGCGGTTCTGGCGGAGCTGATCTTCAGACTGATACCCATGATGAATGAGTGCGACGCCGACCGCCTCGAGCTCCTCGACCGGATCGCTGAGCGCGTTGCCGAGCTCGACCTCGCGCAGCGTTCGGTCGAGTGGACCACGCTCGACGATGGCCACGAGGCGCTGCTCGTCGATGGTGGTGGGATCGACGGCGGCGACGGCGTTTACTTCGCCAACTGTGGCGACGACGTGCACGCGGTCGGAACGCTGGCTCCGCTCCTCGACGGCTATATCGGCTGCATCGTGATCAGGCCGGACGGCAGTCGGGTCCTTGCTCGCGCGGTGCCTGACCCGCTGGCGCAGCAGCCGGACTAGGAGCCGGAGGCCCCGCGAGTCGGGTGCCGAAGCGAGATACTGCGCGGGCGATGTCGCAGGAGATCGTTGGGGTCAACCGAGGCGTGCGAACGCCGGTCGCCGTTTCGACCGAGGCCAGGCGGCGGACCTTCGATGAACGGATGCTGGTCCGGTTTCCGGCGCTTGTTTCCGTCGCCGCCCCCGCTTGGTCGCGGCTGCCGCGACGCTCTCGACTGCGCCGGGCGTGGACGTCGCGCTTCGTCCGTCAGGGCTGTGAGGCCGCGAATCGCAGGGATTGGGACCTTCTCTTTCCTTCCTCGACCCGGAGATCGAGTTGCACATCGGAAGCCGCACCAGTGGCTTTATCGCTCCCGACCTGCTCGGAGTGCATCGTGGCCATGAGGGCTACCTCCGGGTCTGGGAGGCGATCCTCGATGCCTGGGACGATCTCAGGCTCGAACACGAGGAGGTGATCGACTTCGGCGGGCAGCTGCTGGCCGGCGGTCGCTTCAGGGGACATGGGACGTTCTCCGGGATCTCCCTCGACGAACCACTCTTTTCCGTCTTTACGCTACGTCGCGGGCTGGTGATCCGCCAAGACGACTTCGTTGAGCGAGATGAGGCCCTCGAAGCCGCCGGGCTGTCGGAGTAGGGCGCCGGTCGCGAGTTTTTGGACCTGGGCGCCGGGATCACTGTTCCACTGACCGGCGCGCGCCGAAGCGGGATACTGCGCGGGCGATGTCGCAGGAGAACGTGGAGGTCGTGCTCCGATCCATTGAGGCCTTCGAGGATGACGAGGAGGCATGGCTCAGCACGTCCGATCCCGCGTTCGAGTGGTACCCGATCGAGCGGGGGCATATCCCGGCTCGGGGTCATGAGGCCGCCGTCCGTGCCCGGAGGGGCTGGCTCGAGAACTGGGAGGGTCATCGCATCGATGTCGAGGAGGTGAAGGACGGCGCGGATAGTGTCGTGGCCTGCTTGCACCTCACCGGCCGAGGCAAGAGCAGCGGGGTGGAGGTGGATCTCCGCATCAATATGCACTTCAAGCTGCGCGACGGAAAGATCGTCTACCTCTACGAGTATGCGGACCGGGGCGAGGCCCTCGAAGCCGCCGGGCTGCGGGAGTAAATCGCCCGGACGCGCACGCCGTTTCAGCGCCAACCCCGGTTACAGCGGGCGCAGGAGGGCCTGAGGTTGGCCAGCGAATCGTCCCCGCCGGCATTGATCGGGATCAGATGGTCGACGTCCGTGGCAGGTGCCCCGCAATGGACGCAGGTGCGGCCGTAGCGGACGAAGACCTGCTGGCGCTTGCGTTGCCAGCTCCTACCTCGAGGACGGCGCAGCCGGCAGGCCGGGCAGCGGTTTCCCGACTCGATGAGCCGCCCGCAGCCAAGACAGGGACGCAGCATCACAGCCATCCGACCAACCTCGTGGGCTGCGGCTGATTCTCGGCTCGGTCAACGGCCATCGCCAAGCTGATCACTGCGTCGATGCGGTTCGACGTATGCCGCCCGCCGGCATGGGCGATGCGGGCTCCGCGCTGAGTTTGCTTCGTCACCGCGGCGGCGACGTGGGTATCGAGCACCGGGTCGCCGGGATGGCGTAGGCGGCGCTCGAGGATCGCGGCCGAGAGGCGCTCGGTAGCCGGCACGAGCCGACTGTCGTGCTGGGGAAACTGCACCATCCGCAGGCCGCGCTTCGCCAGGTCGAGGGCCTGGGCACCGAACCGCCACGGGTCGAAGGCGACCTCGCGGATCACGTAACGCTCGGCGAGCTCGCGCAGCGCCGCCTCGGCGTAGATCACCGCCTCCTCACCATCCCAGGTCCGAACGCCGACCCGCAGGTCCTCACCTCAACTCCGCTCAGCGTAAGTCAACTCAAAGCAACTCAAACAAGCTCAGAACAACTCAGATCAACATGAACCACAGATTTGTGGTCCAGGTGGTCGTCGGTTCGAGTCCGGTCGCTCACCTTAACCCCCTGCAAACCGGCGTATTTTCTCTTTGGCCCGACTCGCGAGAACCATGCTCCGCGCATTGACGTGTCGTGCGGGTAAACGGGGCGCTGCCGTTCGCCGCTTGGGCTCGAAATTACAACTAATGATGTTTACGAGGGGCGCGGGCGGCCCTTAGGATGCGCGCACGAGGGAGGGACTTTGTCGAGATCAAACGTCAGCGGCATGGGAGGGCGGCAAGCGCGGAACCATCGCGCGTCGGGCGCCGTTTTCGTTGCCGACCGTCGGAATGACCGGGTGATCCGACGCATCTCCGCGATCAGCCTGGCCCTCGCCCTGGTCTGCCTTTCGTGGATCGTCCTCGCGGAGCCCGCATCGGCAGCGAACCAAACCTTCTACTTCACGGGCGGCGAGCAGACGTTCACGGTTCCCGCCGGCATCAAGTCGATCCATGTTGTCGCTATCGGAGCCAAGGGCGGCAAGGGCAGCGATTCCGGCTCGAGCATCGGCGGTTCGGGTGGGTTGGGCGGTCGGCTGGAGGCTGATCTGGCGGTGAGCCCCGGACAGCTGCTGTTCGTCGAGGTCGGCGGGCCAGGCTCAAACGCCCCACTGACCGCCGGTGGGTTCAACGGCGGAGGCGATTCGGTTATCTTCTTCTCGCTCGCCGGAGGCGGTGGGGGCGGGGCGACCGACCTTCGCTCCTGCTCGGTTCTGGCCATGAGCTGCAGCGGCGCATCCGACTCGCTCAGCTCGAGGCTAATCGTCGCAGGGGGCGGTGGCGGCGGCGGCGCCCTCGGCCAGTTGACAACAGGCACGGGAGGGGGCGGGGGCAACGCCGGCCAGGATGGCCAGGCCGGCGCTGGCTCACCGACGATGGCTGGGGAGGGCGGCAACGCCGGAACACAGGCCGGTGGCGGTGCCGGCGGCTTGGGCCACAGTGGCGGTTCAAATGGCACCCCCGGCTCGTTCGGCAAGGGTGGCAATGGAACCGCGACAAGCGGCGCTGAGCCCGGCGGCGGTGGCGGCGGCGGTTACTTCGGCGGCGGCGGCGGGGGGACCGGCAACGGCGCCGGAGGTGGGGGCGGTGGCGGCGGATCGAGCTTCGCGAGCACCGCCGCCAGCAATGTCTCGATTGCGACCGACTCCAGCGGTATCCCGCGGGTTGAGATCAGTCCCTCGAACTCCTTTTACCTCGGCAAGGTGAAGCGAACCAAGCACAAGGGAACGGCGACTCTGACCGTCGATGTGCCCGGCCCGGGCACGCTGGTCCTGACCGGCAAGGGGCTCGTCAAGCAGCGGCCGGGCGGGGCGCCCCGCGCGGTGAGGGTTGCCGCCAAGACCGTGAGCGCCGGAGGCAAGGTGAAGCTCAAGGTCCGCGCGAAGGGCAAAAAGAAGCGCAAGCTGAACCGCACCGGCAAGGTGAAGGTGAAGGCAAAGGTCACCTATACCCCGATCGGCGCCGACCCGAACAGCAAGGTGAAGCGGATCAAGCTGATCAAGCGGCTCTAGGTCGCGCCGCCACGGGCGCTCGGCCAGCCGCTCTGCTCCGTGCTAAGTCGTTGCACTCAGGGCGGGCTCGACATCGGCCCGCGGTGATTCGATGCGCTCGGGAATCGTGACGACAAGCTTTCCGTCGCGATCCAAGAGCCACCTCGCGTTGACGACTGTGAGCCCGATGACTTCGCCGGCCTCGTTGAGACGCACGGCGTGGCCCTCTGGGGTCGCGAAGGTGCTCGCGGCGGGCTGTTCGGGGCCTCGGCTTAGATAAAGCACATCGCCATCGGTGTCATAGCGCTCGTGATCGAACTCGTGATTCCCGATCTTGGTCATGAGCGCCATTCAACGGGATCGTTGGCCTGTGGAAAAGCCGTAACAACGACATCGGCTTCGCCACCGAATTCGACAACGACGCGAAGCCATCGCTCGGGACCACCGCGGCGGAAGTAGCGGACTCGCCCAGGGCGCGGATCGTTCTCGCGCAGTTCGGGCTGTTCAATCGTCTGGATCACGGCGTCTAGATAGTCGGCCATCTCCGGATGGCCTGCGAGCACATGGTCCCACGTGGTCCTCTTAAGCCCCGCATGGCGCCCATCAGGACTCGTGACTGTCGCAAGCAGGTCATCGGGGGACACTCAAGGACGGTAGCCAGTGGCGCGGCGGCCAAGCCGACGGGCGCGGGCATAAAACGGGCATAGAAGTGAACACAACCCCGCTTAACTCAGATCAACTCAAAGCAACTCAGATAGGCACGGATCAACTCAGACCAACCTGAACCACAGAGTTGTGGTCCAGGTGGTCGCCGGTTCGAGTCCGGTCGCTCACCCCTCCGAACCCCCTGCAAACCGCCACCGTCGCGCCTCGGATGCTTCTCGCCGGGGCCGCGGCTGGGGTCCAATTGGGGTCCATTTGCGTACCCGAGGGACAGGCAGCCTCCGCGGAGCCGTTGGAGATTGCGGCCTAGTGGGAAGCGCCAGGACACCGGAGTGGTCAACTTCGCCGGTTGCTCGAAGTGCGGCGAAACCAAACCCGCAAGCGAGTGTGGTAAGGACACTCGCAATCGCAGCGGGCTACAGAGTTGATGCCGCGCGTGCATCCGTGTACCCACCCGCCAGCGCCAGCGCCAGCGCCAGCGCCAGCGCGAGCGCGAGCGCCAGCGCGAGCGCATCGGCGAGCACCGCCGCGGTGCGCGCAGGGTCGGCGCTGAGCACGTTGACGTGGTCGATCTGCCGGATCGCCCGCGCCGCCATCAGGCGCTCGCCCGCGCGACGCCGGCGATCAGCGGCCGCACGATCGGCGGCGCCTTGCGCATCCGATCGTGCTCGAGCTCCGCGATCGAGAAGCTAGCGCGCTCGATGTTCTCAAGCGTCCGGCGGTTGCAGTGACAGCCATGCCCGACGCACACCTGGACGCCGTGGAGACGGTCCTGCCACCGTGCAAGCCTCGGGTCCGCTGAGCGGACATGCTCGAGAAAGACGAGCTGGCCGCTGGGCCTCAGGACCCGGTGGATCTCCCCGAGCGCGCGGGCCGGATCACCGACCGTGCACAGCACGAGCGTAGAGACGACGAAATCAAAGCTCTGCTCCTCGAACGGAAGCTCCTCGGCGGGCGCACGCACGACGCGCGCAGGCAGCGAGTAGCTAGCCAGCTTGCGTTCGAGTCTGCGTGCCATCGGCTCTTCGGGCTCGGTGATAACAAGCTCCTCGACGCCCGCCCCGTAGAAGGGGAGGTTGGCTCGCCCATGCCCCCATGACGCTTCGCGAGATGGATCAGATGATGCGTCCCTACCCGGCGCGGGCAGCGATCCGCTCGATCGCGTGTCCGGTCACTGTGATCGAAGGGGACCTCAGCGACCCGGCCTTTGTCACAGCCAACGCGCATTCCTGATGCGCCTGCTGCCCCAGGCCCGGATAGTTTCGCTGCGAGGTGCCGCGCACATGCTCCACGTTGACCAGCCGAAGCGGTGGGTCGAGGCGATCGCCGCGACTCTTGAAGGAGGGAGCCAGCGCGGCGCACACCGTTCACCGCCGACGAGGAGCTTGTATTTGGCCACCCCCTGACTGGGAAGCCGCTAGACCGCTCGATGGTCAGCAAGAGGTTCAAGGCCGCGGTCCGGCAGGCGGGGGTTCGAGAAGTGCGCTTCCATGATCTGCGGCACACGTTCGGTACGCGCATGGCTGCGGTCGGCGTGCCGATGCGGTCGCTCCAGGAGTGGCTCGGTCACGGACTTCAAGACGACGCTCATCTACGCCGACTACTCGCCCGACGAGCGCCGTGATCGTGATCTGGTCGCTCGGCCTTCGCTGCGCTACATTTACGCACGGGACCGGGATCGGCGCCGCAGAGCGAAGAACCGGGAGTGGGCGCGGCTGGTTTCGAACCAGCGACCTCTCGCGTGTGAAGCGAGCGCACGGGGGCACCGAGAACCGGCCGGAAACCCCATTCCCAAGCGGAATGATTCATTTGCCGCCGCCGCTGTGAGCACGCTGGGATTGCCGCAGTTTGCGGGCGATCATCAGCGATTTGGGCACTAGTGCCCAGAGCGCTTCTACGAACACTCGGCTCCCCCGAATCGGGGCCGTCGCTGGTTCAGGACCATTCGCCCCGACTAGTTAGGAGCCCGCTAAGGAGGCGGGTTTTCGGCTCTTAAAGGTCAGCCACGATGTCGGTGATGGCCAAGCGCCCGCCCGGCCTCAAGACCCGGGCGGCTCAAGCAACTGTTCCAGCGTGTCTCGGGGCATGGGAGGGCCTGGAGCCCTCGCTAGAGGGGCGTCAATCGAACGCCTCTATCTCTCGCAGTAGTTTGATTCGGGCGCTACTTGACGGTCACGTCCTTGGACACGACTCGCTTGCAGACGTGGCGGTGCTTGTTGTTCTTGCGAAGCACCTTCTTGGCTGCCTGCGCGAAGTAGGTTCCGGCGGTAGGGGCGCTCGTCGGCTGGATCACCCAGGCTCCGACCGAGTCGGTGAGGTCGGTCCCAACCACCGAGCTAGATCCGTCAGTCGCCCGCAGCCGTAGGTTGACCTTTCGGTTCGTCTCGCAGCGCGCTTTCGCTGAATCGACGGTGCCATCAAAGGTGCTGGTCTTCTTATCGAACTTGGCCGTGACCGTGGAGTCGTATCTGACTACGTGCCCAAACGCCCCGGCTACAAAGACCACGCTCATAAAAGCTACGGTCGCAAGCGTCAGTGCTCCTATTTGTTTCAAAATGCCCTCCCCTCGGTTGATGGGTCCTGTTCTCTGACCACGCTGGCGCACTCTCCCACGCCAACGGTCTAGGAGCTACAACAGTCCGGACCGTGGGAAAGTTGCGGCACGCGGGTCGTTGATGGGTAGAGCGACCTTTCGGGCTACAACGCCCGTCATAGGCGTACATAGCGGCCCGTTGACGGACGTGTGGCGGAGCGGGACGCGTCATAAGACCCAAATGGGGAGCACCGGGAACCGCTCGCTATCGGGGACCATCGAGGTGTAGTTGACTGACCATCGGACAACCGAAGGACGTGAGCATGGGACCGGAAGGGAACAAATCAATCGTCCAGGAGTTCTATGACCAGTGGAACTCGGGAGCCATTGACTTCGAGCGGTTGGTTCATCCAGCCGTTACGAACCATCAGCCAGACAGGAATCCCGAGACCGGGCTCGACATGTTCCGTCGAGCGATCGACGGGGTCATGGGTGCTGTCCCTGACTCAAAATGGACAACTATGAGTCTCATTGCGGAAGAGGACTTGGTTGTTTGCCACAACAGCTGGAGCGGCACGTATGAAGGAAAGGTCTTTCGAGGCATTCCGACTTCGCAGGGCAAGGGGTTCTCCGTCGAGCATGTCCACATCTATCGCGTGACCGATAACCGCATCGCTGAACATTGGGTCGTCCGGGATGACCTCGGGATGATGCTGCAAATAGGTGCCATCTCCACCTCCGGATAATGCGAACGGCCCGCTGCTCGCTTCGCGGGGAAAGCGGAAGCCGCGGGCCCGGCATTCAGGCGGCCTTGTTCACAGGCCAGCGACGCTTGTCAACGATCCTCCGCGCGTCGCTCGGAGAGACGTAGCGGGCCCCCGTTTCGAACCCGCGACCTCTTGGTACCGCTTTAGTACCGACTGCTACGTCCTATGTGTCCAGATCATCCAGAAGCGTGGACGCAATGGACGATCTGGACGCTCCTGGAAGCATCGACACCCAAAGTCGCTCGGCTGGGGGCCGAAAGGTCGCTGGTTCAAATCCAGTCGCCCCGACTAAAAGGCGTCACGCGTCCCCGGCGTCCCCGGCGTCCCTTGCGTCCCCGTCGTGCGCGATTGACCGGCAGGAGTGCTCATAAGACCCTGTTATCGGGTGCCGACCCCGTGCCGGTCTCGGTTACCAGCTGTCTTCCGACGCCGGCCGCCCTCGCCGTCCGTGTCAGCAGACGGGAGAGCGGGCGGCAATCCGTAGAGCTCGTCCGCTAGGGAGTGCAGCTCACGGCCGGGTTGAACCGAGCAAACGTCCCGCTCGGGTTCGCCTCGAACAGCCACACGTGCAGGTCGTAGTGGACCGGCATCGTCGGTGTGTGTCCGAGCATCGGCCCGTCGAACGGCTGTCCGAAGAGCGACGGCCGGTCGCCCGCCGTCGCAAGATCGCCGTCGGCGTCGGCCCTCCAATACTCGATCCCGACGAGCTTCAGCTTGCCATTCTCCTTCGGAGCGTAGAGGAGGATCTCGGGGCTTAGCGGGTCGAGCGCCGGATCCGCCATGAGCGCGGCATTAGGGGCGTGGAACCCCATTGCGCCGAGTGGCGACGCCACGCACAGCTCGCCGGCTACGGAATAACCGGCTGTCTGGGCCTGCTTGAACGAGTGGTAGCGCGCGGCCGTTGCCTTCACGGTCTGCAACGGATCGTCGCCTGCGCCGGCCGCGGCGGGGAGCCACACGTTGCCCGCTGCCACGGCGAGGACGGTTGCGAGGACGATGATCATACGTCGCATCTCATGCCTCCGTTCGGGACGTGGGGTTACGGGCGCCGACCCCCCACCGGGCCGGCGGGCCGACTCGCCAGCTTCCGTGGTCTCGGGCCCGGGGCGAGTGGGGTGGATGAACGGACACGGTGAGCCTCCTTGTCTCCCTCCGGGCTGCGGTCTTAGCGTCCCTCGGGGTCCTTGGTTTCGGCTTTCTCTGTCGCTGGGGACAGCCCGTGAAGTCGCCGAGGCTTTTGGTCAAAGACGGCCGTGCGAGAAAGTTCAGCAGCGGCGGATATGACCTTGTACCGGTAGCGACCCTACTCCTATCCCGGGCAGCGCGTCGACGCCCTCCTTCAGCGCGGTCTCTACCCAAGTCCCCAGCCAACGGGCCATCGCCTTCTCAAATTCCGCATGACCATGAGCACTCGGTATCGAAGACAGGTGAAAGACGAACTCGATCTCAGGGTCCAGCGGTTCCAGCGCGCCCTCGCGGTCTCCGTTGATGAAAGCTTGGTGGTGCCGTCGCACGATCTCCACGTTCTCCTGCGACATCGCTACTCCCGCAGCCCGGCGGCTTCGAGGGCTTGGGCCTTGTCGCCGAAGTCGGTGAAATGGGTAATGCGTCCGTCCCTGAACCTCGCCACGACCGTGAAGGGCAGCTCGGTTTCGGCTCCGCTCCCCTTCCCGGTCGCGCGGATGGTGCCCAGCGCAAGCACCCGGTCGCCCAGATCACGGACGTCCGGGCAATGAATCTGCCAGGTCTCGAAGTGCTCGGCTACATCCGCGAGGAAACCCCTCACACCGTCGAGCCCGGCGTATTCCCCCTGCAACGCTGCGAGCCGATACGCAAACTGGATTTCGGGATCCATGAACCGAAGAGCGCCGGGTATGTCGCTGCGGTTGAAAGCCTCGATGGCCTTCACGAATCGGTCGACGTTTCCTGCGACATCGCCTAGTCCCGCAGCCCGGCGGCTTCGAGGGCCTCGGCGCGTTCTGGAAATAGGTCGGTCCGCGGGGTCTCGCTTCCGCGAAACGTCATCACGACCCACCAACGGCCCTCCACCATGGTTTGGGTTCCGCGTGGGCGGCCCCATTGAACGATCGCGACCAGCACCTCGCCGGCATCGATGGTCTCGGTGGCCTCGATCGTGAGCTGCTTGAAGGACTCCACCCATGCCTTCATCCACCGTCTCGCCGCCTCTCCACGACAGGTGTCGGCGTCGGGCAGTTCGGGGCTGGTAACCAACTCGAACTCGTTGGGGAGATCTGCCCACGCGCTGAAGTCTCCACGGGCGAACGACTCATAGGTGGCGCGAACAGCCTCAACGTTCTCCTCCGACATCGCCCGCGCAGTATCTCGCTCTCGCCGTGACCCAGCATGCAAAGAGCGGCCCCGGATCGGCGCTGCACCGCTGCTCCGCGCGAGAAACAGAAGCCCGAGAGTTGCTTTCCCAGTTGCCCTGATCGTCGGCAACCTCGGGTCAGATGCCCTCAGCTCGGCTCCCCGAGACCGCCCCTTACCGCCAACCGCACCACCCCCTCACGCAGTATCACCTAGCAGTGAGGGTGAACAGCGGCTCCGGTTTTCCAGGACCCTTCAGCCCGAGGTCGGCGCCCTGATCCACTGGCCTCGCCAGACCTCAGCCTCGACCGCCGACAGACTATGAACCCGTCGGTTGTGGCAGGCGCGGGGTGAGCGCTAGGAACGCTCGAATCTCCACCGTTGGAGGAGTTTCCAGAAAGTGGCCGACCTGGGCCTCGAACCCGGGACCTCTTCCTTATCAGGCACCCTGGAGATGCGACCGAGAAGGGGCGAAAACCCGCCTGCCCAAGCGGAATGATCCACCTGCCACCGCCCTGGTGACCGCGCCTCAGATTGCCGCAGTTTTGCGGGCGATGACCGGCTGTTTGGGCACCAGTGCCCATTGGGTTTAACGCTCAGGACCGCGTGGGTGCCATTGGTTCGGATCGGGGGTGAGCCGTAAGCAGAGCCAGATCTGTGGGCCGCCGTTGCTACTGACTCTGCTGGGCATTCCAGGCCCAATTCTCCGGCACCGGTGCGCGGCGCGTGCGTGAAGGCTCTAAGCGAAGTCAGGCGTCGTGTGACGCTACCTCGCGGTCTGGGGACGCCGGGTAAGCGTTGGCGCGCAAGCGCCTCAGGACGCGCCATTGACTCGGGATGCCGGTCACCGCTGCCACTGCCATGAGACCGAGCATCACGATGGAGAGCGTGCTCCAATAGGCGATGAGGATGGCCGCGATGAACGGGATCCCCGCCCACGTGAAGATCGCGCTGTAGCGAAACCGCTTGTACAAGTTACGTGCCCGCTCGGAGCCAGGCTCAGGAGGTCTCGGCATTGGCGCAAGCCTGACAGACGCTCGGGCGCGAATGCTTCGAACGGGTGCGAAGCCCTACGAAGGCTGCGAGTGAGCGCCAATCGCAGAGGCGATCTCAACGGCCCAGGCCCTGGCCGTTCGCACCGCGATAGCGGGCTCTCCCGCTTCGAGAGTAATAGTCGCCGTCCTGCAGCCCCCGGTCAGCTGGACCGCACAGCGGCTGAGCAGCGCTCGCCCTAACAATCGAGGGCGATGAGCGGCGACGGTCACTGCCAGCACTTCTGCGTTGGTCACGGCGACAAGAGCGCCGTTCGTTCCAAACCAGATCCATGCAGGGCACGAGCACACCCGCAGCCGAAGCCTTGACCGTTTCCGGGGCCGCGATCTGGTCGATGAGCCTTCGCGCATCAGCGATGCGTTGGTTGTAGAGCCCGACGTAGAGAAAAGTCGCAACTCCGACAGCAACGAGGACAGCCAGAACTGGATGAACATGCTCTCGGGTCGCAAGGGCGACGATTAGCAACGCGGCCATCGCAAAGAGAAAGAGCGCGTGGCGAAGCAGCGCAGGGCGCGTTGTGGCTCTAGCTGACTCGATCATGGAGTTTCGAGCACTTCCCGAAGTCCTGAGGGTTAGCCCACCGAGGTCAGCCGGACTATGCCCCAGACGATGAAGAGCACACCACCCGCGAGCTCAAACGCTCCCACGCCTCGCCCACTCCGGAACCGGCGCCTGCCTCGCTGCTCCGCCCAAGCTTCATAGCGCTGAGCAGAAGCAGACCAATCACCGATCAGCAGCAGCCCGGCGATTGCCATCAAGCCGCCGGTGATCCACAGCCCGAGCGCGCCGACCACAGAAACATGCGTCGCTGCTCCGACGGCCCCCACAGCGATTCCAACTACGGCTCCGAGCCAGAGCGGGCGGAGGGGAAGCTCCGCTTCGGCTTCGAACGGTGAACCCTCAACCCATTTCATGTGAGCCTCATCCCATCTCATGTGTTCCTGCCCCCTTAATCGGCAGGGCATCGAACTCTCCTTATGGGCCGGGCCACTGACCTCGAACACGAACACTATGAACTAAGTGCTTCAGTGCCTGGGGAAGTGGAGTTAAACGACGAACAGCTGTTCGTCTTTCACCTAGGGTGCGTAATGTGTCGGTGGGCTAGGTTGGGGGTCTAGGTGACGCTCGGAGGGAAAGCCATCTTCGGGTCCTGAGTGCGGATGAGACCTTGCGAGCGGCTGAAAGTTCTCAAGAGAGGCGGTTGATCTAGGGAGTGTGGAGTGGATTCGGTTTGCAGCGTGGGGCGAGCTGCCTCCAGAACCCTAAGCGGGAGCAGCCTCACGACTCAAGCAAGATCAACAGTCGTCGATGTTGGATCTATGCGAAGTACCGCAGGACGAAGGATCTTGGCAGCGGTGGGTCTGCTGTCGCTTGTCATTGGATTCGTAGCCCCATGGCCTATGTCCCCGATCCTGATCGTCTTGGGGATTGTGATTGCGATCACGCTCTTTCTGACCGGGTCGAACGAGGCCGAACTCGCAGCGCAAGCTCGCAACGCGAACGACGATCCTGACTTGATGACCGTCTGGGAGGTTGCCGAGGCGGCCGGCATGCCGACGAAGTCGGTTGTGCGTGTCCTTAATCGGGATGGTGTGTCCCGAGCCGATGCGCGTGGGTGGCGTGCGAGAGCGCCTGTCGCGGCAACGAAGATCCGCTATCGGCGATCAGAAATTGCGCGCTGGCTGGATACTCGCGAGCGCAGCCAAGCGGCAAAATAGTGGGGGACTAGCTTCTGGCGCGAAGGGGAGCGCTGCTGGCAATGTCTCTCTACCCTCATCCCGTGAATGCGATCTCCGTCATCCGCGAGAGAGAGGGGCCCCCCGAGGTTCTGCTCGCCCATGGAGGTGCAAGACCGGAAGCCACCTGGTGCGCGAGGTATCTATGCGGAGGCCATTGAGATTTGGCGTAGGCGATCGCTCGCGCCAATCCGCGCGATCGGGCCTGCCCACCGTTGGGCAAGTCTGTCAGGCGGCTGGAGCGATGGGCTGAGAGAGCGTCTGAGGGCCTCGCCCCAAGCGCCGGAGTTGCAACGAAGCGCTAAGGGCTGAGCTGGTACCGGTGGATGGTGGCGTTGCGGGTCGGGGGCTGCATGCTGAGGGCGAGAAATCTGAGGCAATGCGCTCAATTCTCGGACATAGGAGGTGGATGACCACCCTCACCCGCTCTGCAGGCAGTGCGTGTCTCGATCTCTTCGCCAATTTCTCTTACGCATTCGCCTCGCTCCAACGACTAGAGGGGTAGATGACGCTTAGGGCAGAGGACATCGAGGCCATCGCGAGCCGAGTTATCGAGCGGCTGAACGAAGCGCGGCGGAGGCCAAGCGCAGAGGAGCTGAGCGGGGGGCTCGTCGACGCTGCGACCGTAGCGCGGCTGCTCGGGGTAAGCCGCGCCACGGTTTACGCGAACGCCAATCAGCTCGGGGCGATCAGGTTAGGCAAAGGAAAGCGCGCGCGGCTTCGCTTCGATCCAGCTCGGCTGGCGGGGACTGGCGCTCTCGCAGGCTCCGTGCCGCATTCTGCAGAGCCAAGCGTACGCCGGCACCGCGCGGCGAACCGCTCACAGAGCGCCGAGCATCTATTGCCGATCCGCGGAAGCGCCTCTGGGGCGAAAGGGCGACGCCGCCGCGCTCAACCGCCCAGCTAGGATCGAAACCGGATCAGCGATGGGACGAGCGGCGAAGGGTGAGGTGGTGGTCCGCGATAGGCGCGGCGGTCGCACCTTCGCCCTTCGCTTCCGGGCCTACGGCCAGCGCCGCTACCTGACCCTTGGCAGCGCCGAGGAAGGCTGGACCCCTCAGCGGGCCGAGCAGGAGCTCTCAAACGTCCTGGCGGACGTCAGACGCGGGATCTGGAGGCCCCCAGTGCCCGACCCAACCCCCGCTCGCTCCGGCCACGATGTGGGCTTCCACGAGTTCGCCTCCGAGTGGTTTAAGGGCCTGCGGCACGAAGGCTTGTCGGACGCCACCCTCGCCGACTACGAGTGGCAGCTGACCAACCATCTGTTGCCGTTCTTCGCCGAGCATCGGTTGGCGCAGATCACGATCTCCGAGGTCGATCGGTACCGGCGATCGAAGGTGCGAGAAGGACCGCTCTCAGCAACTTCGATCAACAAAACGATCACGCGGCTGGGGCAGATCCTCGAGGTCGCGGTGGAGCGGGAGCTGATCGCGCGCAATCCGGCGCGTGGGAAGCGTCGGCGCCTCAGGCAGCGGAAGCCCGAGCGCACCTGGCTGGACCGCGCCGAGCAGATCACTGCGCTGCTCGATGCGGCCGGCGAGCTTGACCGCGAAGCCCGCGACGATCGGCGCGCAACCTCCAGGCGCGCCCTGCTCGCCACGTTCACGCTCGGCGGACTGAGGATCGGCGAGGCCCTTGCACTGCGCTGGCGCGACGTCGACTTGGCGGCTGGTCGGTTGCGGATCCGCGACTCGAAGACCGACGCCGGTGTGCGCCAAGTCGATCTGCTGCCGGTGCTTCGGGAGGAGCTGGCCGTTCACAAGGCCAGCACCCGCCTCAGCGAGCCTGAGCACTTTGTCTTTCCCACCGAGCACGGCCGGCAGCAGGGCGCGAGCAACGTCCGCAACCGCGTCCTCGCCAAGGCGATCAAGCGGGCGAACGAGAACCTGACAAGAGACGACGCAGCGGCATTGCCAGAGGGCCTGACACCGCACTCGCTGCGGCGGACCTTCATCTCGCTGCTCTTGGCGATCGGTGAGGAAGTGCCATACGTGATGCGCCAGGTCGGACACTCCGATCCGAAAGTGACGCTCTCGATCTACGCCCAGGTGATGTTCCGCGGAGAGGGCGAGCGCGAGCGTCTCAAATTGCTTGTCAAGGGCTCTGATTGGGCACCAATGGGCACCAGCGCCGATTTTCAGGACTTCGAGCCCGGCGAGCAGCTCTCTTTGGAGTCCCCGAAAGCTCGCTCAGATGCAGGGGATTCGGAGAGTGGGCGCGGCTGGTTTCGAACCAGCGACCTCTCGCGTGTGAAGCGAGCGCTCTCCCACTGAGCTACGCGCCCTCGCGGCAATCATAGGACCGTCCAGCGACCCGGCGATCTGACCGCGAGCCGGCGCTACCCTGCGCTCGATGGCCGGGGATCAGAGCAGGAAGCGCGCGTTATTGGGCGTTCTGGCGGCCGTCTGCCTCGTTCTCCTTCTCTGGACCTCGGTCGCCTCCGGCCTCGAGCTGCGGGTCCACGACAACCACCTGATCGACGGCAAAGGAAAGGTGATTCGGCTGCTGGGCGTCAACCGCAGCGGCGCCGAGTACGCATGCATCCAGGGGTACGGGTTCTTCGACGGCCCGACCGACCAGCACAGCATCCGGGGGATGAAGAACTGGCACATCAACGCCGTGCGGGTGCCGCTCAACGAGGACTGCTGGCTGGGCATCAGCGGAGTCAAGCCGGAGTTCGGCGGGGCGTCGTACCGCCAGGCGATCGAGGCCTTCGTCGGCCGCCTCAACCGGGCGGGGCTCTACGCGATCCTCGACCTGCACGTCGCTGCGCCGGGAAGCGAGAAGGCGGTCGGGATCATCCCGCTGCCCGACGCCGACCAGGCGCCCGACTTCTGGCGCTCGGTAGCCGCGACCTTCGCGTCAAACCACTCGCTCGTCTTCGACCTCTACAACGAGCCCCACGACGTCGGTTGGGGCTGCTGGCTACGCGGCTGCATGCTGCCGGTCGGCGGGGAGGGCTCGCAGCAGCACCCCGCCTACAGGGCGGCGGGGATGCAGGACCTCGTCGACGCGGTGCGCTCGACCGGCGCCCTACAGCCGCTGATGGCCGGCGGCCGAGGCTACGCCCGCAACCTCCCCGGCTGGCTCGCGCACCCTCCCGTCGACCCGGCCGGGCAGCTGGCCGCCTCCGAGCACAACTACGGCCGCCTCGCCCCCTGCGGGCCGAGCTGCAAGCAAGCGATCGTCCGGGTCGCGCGCGTGAACCCGGTCGTCGTCGGCGAGCTCGGGGAGACCGACTGCCGCCACGGCTACATCGATCGCTGGCTGCCCTGGGCCGACCGCCATGGGATCTCCTACCTCGGCTGGACCTGGGACGCGGTGGCGCCGGGAAGCTGGACCTGCGGCGGGGGACCGAGCCTGATCGAGAACTACGAGGGAAAGCCGACCCCGTTCGGGATCGGGTTCCGCGATCACCTTCGCGCGCTGGCGCGGCGCTGAGCCAGCCTCAGTGCCGCACCCAGGGGTGCAAGCCGAAAAAGGACCAGTTACGTCGGCCGCATTTGGGGCAGCGGCGAAGCCGCTCGACCTGCGCCCCGCACTTTCGGCAGTGCGGCTTCATCGGCACGATGCTGCTCCTCGGGCTCACCCCGACAACCTATCCCCCGGGGTGGCAGTGGGCCAGCGCCTTGACGTAGAAGTGGAAGTAGGCCAGCCAGTGCTTGTCCCAGTAGCTGCCCACGTGGCCGCCCGGCCAGGTCGTGTGCGCGGTCAGCCTGGCGCCGGCCGAACGAAGGCCGGCGATGAACGCGCGGTCCGCGGGCTGGAACGGGTCCTGGTTGCCGGCGTCGAGCCAGACCGGCAGCTGCAGGAACGCCGAGTCCCCGTTGCGCGCTGCTCCGACCACGTTGTTGGGGCGAAGTCGGAGGCGTCGTCGAAGCGCCGAGAGCCGGTCTCCCCTCCGGTGCGCCAGAGCGCTGGCGAGTGTCCGCCGACCGCGCAGTAGCGGCCCGGGTGCTTGAGCACCAGGTCGTAGGCGCCGAAGCCGCCCATCGAGATGCCGCCGATCGCGACCCGGCGCGGATTCGCGTCGACCGACCGTGCGACCTGGGGGACCACCTCGTTCACTACGTAGTCGCCCCAGTCTCCGTCGGCGCGGTTGTGCCAGTAGGAGTGATCGCCGCCGTCGGGGAAGGCGACGATCGGCGCCCGCGGCCCGAGTCGCGAGAGAGCGACGAACATCGCGTCGTCGCCGCGAAAGCTGTTGTGGTCGCCGCCGCGGC
>JBBPIN010000005.1:47594-75308 GCA_038040285.1 Actinomycetota bacterium | reverse complement strand
AGAGCGACGAACATCGCGTCGTCGCCGCGAAAGCTGTTGTGGTCGCCGCCGCGGCGTGCAGGAACACCAGCAGCGGGCGTTTTTGTTTGTCCGCCCGCGTGCCCTTGGGAACGACGACGGTGGTGTGCAGAGTTGCGCCAACGGCCTTGCTGTGGATCGTGACCACCGTGACCTGGGCGCCGCGCGGATCGGCCCGTCCGATGCTGCGGACCTTGTCCACCGCCCACGGGACGACGGCGAGGGCGAACAGCAGCGAGCCGACGAGTGCGGCGACGGCGACCAGGCGGCGGCGCCGGATCCGACGGCGCCGAAGCTTGCGTCGGCGGACGGGCGGTTGGTAGACCGGACCTTCGGGATGCATCCAGCGAACCTCTACGTGCGCTTCTCCACCGCGTAGACGGAAAGCCCGCTGGGGGCGCCCTTTGCCTTGAAGCGCCGCCGCTTCAGTTTTACGGCGCCTTCGTCGAGCCGCTCGCGAACCGCATCGGAGACCAGCACCTCGCCCCCGGACGCCGCCTCGGCGACGCGGGCGGCGATGTTGACGTCGGTGCCGAGGTAGTCCCCACCCAGGCGGCGGGGGTGGCCAATGTGGATCCCGGCGCGCATCCGGGGCTGGTACCCGTCCACTTCCACCTCGGCCATCGCGTCGCGGGCCTCCAGCGCGGCAGCCACGGCGCCGGCCGGGTCTTCGAAGGCGGCCATCAACCCGTCGCCGAGCCGCTTGACGACGACGCCGCCATGGTCGGTGACGGCTGGCTCGATCGCCGCCCCCACGTCGCGCAGCAGCTCGACCGCCATCGTGTCGCCTGCGCGAAGCGACCAATCCGAGAAGTCCAATGGCTTGAAGTTCGGACGCCTATTTCACGCGTTCGACGTGAATGGTCCCGAGCAGCCGCAGGGGCAGGGATGATGATCGCGGCCAGCACGCGCAGGAACACCAGGAAAATGGCGACCGTCAACCAGGCGGCGACGATCGCAAAGAGGCTGACGACGACGGCCGTTTTCACCGGCTCAGCCTACCGGCGGTCGCTCGTGACGCTTGACGGACGTTGCGTGCCAGCGCGCCGCCTTGCGCCCGGACGGAGCCCGCACGCCTTCGGCGTTGAGCCGATCGGCGATGGCGCGGTAGCCGAGTCCCTCGACGCCGCGCAGCTCTGCGATCCGGCTCTGCGTCTTTGCCGTCACGGTCGAAGGGTGCCCGAGCTGAGTGCCGGCCGCCTTCACCACGGCCAGCGCCTCTTTCGTGCGCTCCCCGATCAGCTCACTTTCCAGCTCGGCCATGACCATCGCCATCCGCGCCATCGCCTTGCCCATCGCGGTAGAGGTGTCGAGGCGCTCGCCGCCGAGGTCCAGCACGACGATGCTCCAACCCTTGCGCTCCGCTCGCTCTAGGATCGAGGCGAAGTCCCGAGTAGAGCGGGCGAGACGATCGAGCTTCGCCACACAGAGCACACCGTTGCTGCCCAGGGCGTCGAGCTTGTCGAGCACCGCGCGTAGGACGGGGCGCCGGGCCAAGGTCTTGCCGCTGGCGTGTTCTTCGGAGACGGTGTAGTCGGTGCCTCGCTCCTCGGCGTGTGCGATCAGACGTTCGCGTTGGGAAGTGGTGCCGTTGCGCTGCTCGTCGGTGCTGGTCCGGCAGTAGAGAATCGCCTGCATGGGGGCCCTTTCGGTTGACAGTGTAGGTCACCAGTGTATCAAGATGAGGACAGTGATACACGCCCCTGACGTGCAGCATCCGTGCCTAGTGAACGTGGTTGCGCACGCAGGAGGGCTCAATCCGCCTTAGAAACGCCCCTGACGCGTCTGCTGGGCCTCTCAGTAGCCCTCGCTGAGCGTACGGGGGCAGCGATACGCATCCCCACCACGCATGAGCCGCCAATCCCGGACCACTGCCGTCCCGCCCTGGCAGGGCTCGCGCAGCGAAGCTGCCCGACGCTTCGAGGTTCGCGGCCGGGCTCGGCTCTCGGGGGTCCGGGAGCTGCCGGGCGTAGTGTTCCACGTAGCTCGATCAACGTGAGTGATGCAGCCCGTGAGCTGGGCGCGGAAGACGGCGCCATACGAGCAGTAAGCCTCGACGGGATCCGATGGCAGCGTCGAGCCCGTCCCGCCTCTCACCCGAGCGAACTTACGGATGGGAGTACTAGCACGGACTAGGATGCGGCGGCGTGACCCGCTGAAAGAACGCGGCCGGGCGCTGCCAGAGGAAAGATCATGTCACCCAACCGACGATCAGCAGCCGAGCGCCACGCGCCCAGCCGCGATGGGAACGCTAGACCGTGACGGTACGGGTTTCGACCGCGGACGTCTTCGAGGGCAGGGGCCGCGAGCGGCTCGCCGCCATCGAGCAGGCCGCGTGGCCGCTGTTCGGCGCGGTCGCCGCGGTCGCCGCGGCGCTGATCCTGTGGCTCGGCCGCGGCCGCACGTTCTCTTCCGACGAGCTGACCTGGTTCATGCAGACCCCCGACCTCGACCTCGATGGTGCCCTCCAGCCCCACGGGGGTCACCTAATCCTGACCACTCGGCTCGTCTACAAGGCGCTGTTTGAGACGCTGGGCGTCAGCTACCTGCCGTTCCAGCTGCTGACGGTCGCCACCGTGGTCCTGACCGCGGGGCTGTTCTTCGCCTACGCGGGGCGCAGGGTCGGCAGACTCGTGGCGCTGGCGCCCACCCTGGTCCTGCTCGTCTTCGGCTCCGATTCCGCCCACCTCTTGTCCGGCAACGGGTTCACGGTGATCGGCGCGGTCGCCTGCGGCCTCGGCGCCTTGCTCGCCCTCGACCGGGGCGATCGCAAGGGCGACATCGTCGCCTGCGCCCTGCTCTGCCTCGGCGTCGTCACCTACACGGTCGCGCTCGCGTTAGTGGTCGGGGTGGCGGTGTCGGTGCTGCTGAGGGAGGACAGGTGGCGACGGATCTGGATCGTCGCGATCCCGATCGCAATCTACTGCGCCTGGTGGCTGTGGGCGCTGGGGTCTGCCTCGAGCTCAGAGAACCAGATCGCGCTGTGGAACTTGCTCCTGTTCCCCTCCTGGGGCTTCCAGTCGCTGAGCGCGGTGCTCGGCGCGCTTACGGGGCTCGACTACGCATTCAGCGACACCACAGCCAAGGTCGGGCCGGCGCTCGCGCTGCTTGGGATCATCGGTCTCAGCTGGCGGCTCTGGCGAGGCTCGGTCCCGGCGATGCTTTGGGCGGCGCTCGGGATCGTCGTCACCCTGTGGATGATGGGGGCGATCTCACGGACCCTGCTGCGGTTGCCCGACAGCTCGCGATACCTCTACCCCGGGGCGGTCGCGGTGCTGGTGCTCGCCGCATGGACCGTGGTGGGCACGCGCTGGAAACCGCCCGCGGTGATCGTTCTGTTCCTCGTCGCGGCGGCGGGCGTCGCGACCAACATCTCCCTCCTGCGGTCCTCAGGGTCTTTGAATCGGGTGGTTGCGATGCAGGAGCGGGCCGAGCTGGCCGGAATTGAGATCGCCGATGGCGCCGCGGATCCGGCCTTCGCACCGGGGGCCGGCGCCGCGATCCCGATCGCGTTCGCGTTCGGGGAACAGCACGCGATCGGGGCCTACCTCGCCGCAACTGATCGCTACGGCTCGATCGGCTACTCGGCCGAGGAGCTTCGGGGCCTCAGCGAGGGGGGCCTCAGCGAGGCGTTGAGGGCGAGCGCGGACAAGACGCTGGTCGGGGCGCTCGCGCTCGGGCTGACCCCGACCGAATCGGGGCTCTTGGGCCACGACTGCGTCGAGGTCGGCGCCGGCCCTGGCCAGGTGCCGTCGCTCGAGCTGATGGCGGGGCAGGCCGCCGTGTTCGAGTCGGACGAGGCAGCGACGGTGCAGGTCCGCCGCTTTGCCGCCCTCTCGGGGGTGGATGTGGGGAGCCTTGTCCCAGGCGAAGCGACGACCCTGGCGGTGCCCGCCGACGGGATCGCGGACCCATGGCAGGTGACGGCCTCCGCTCCCATCCGCGCCTGCGCGCCGCGGTGAGCGCCGCCCTGGTCTCGATCGTCGTCCCGGTGCTGAACGAGCGCGAGGCGCTTCCGCAACTGCTCGAGGAGCTCGAGCGGGCATGCTCGTCGCTGGAACACGGCTTCGAGGTGATCGTCGTCGACGACGGCTCCACCGACCGGTCGTTCGAACTGGTGGAAGAGCTGGCGGCGGAGCGGCCGTGGCTGCGGGGCGTGAAACTGCGCCGCAACTTCGGCAAGTCGGCCGCGCTCGCGACGGGATTCGGGGAGGCTGCCGGCGAGGTGATCGTGACCATCGACGGTGACGGGCAGGACGATCCCAGCGACATTCCCGCTCTCCTGCGGGCGCTCGACGACGGCACCGATCTCGTCTCGGGGTGGAAGCGCGAGCGCCAGGACCCCGCGACCAGGCGCTGGGCATCGCACTGGTTCAACAGCGTTACCTCGCGGTTCTCGGGCCTCGCGATGCACGACATGAACTGCGGCCTCAAAGCCTACCGCGGCGAGTGCGCGCGCTCGCTCGAGATCTACGGCGAGATGCACCGGTTCCTCCCGGTGCTCGCCGCGCAGCAGGGTTGGCGGGTGACCGAGGTCCCCGTCAACCACCGCGCCAGACGACACGGCAGCTCGAGGTTCGGCTCCGAGCGCTACCTGAGGGGGGCGCTCGACCTGGTGACGGTGCTGTTCATCGGGCGCTACCAGTATCGCCCGCTGCACCTGTTCGGCGCCGTCGGCGTCGTCCTGACGCTGATCGGGCTCGCGGTGTCGCTCTACCTGACGATCCTCAAGATCGGCGGCGAGGCGATCGGCCAGCGTCCCCTGCTGTTCCTCGGCGTGCTGCTGATCGTGGTCGGGATCCAGTTCCTGACCCTGGGGCTGCTCGGCCAGATGCTGGTCCTCGTTCGACGCGAGCGCACGAGCCCCAGCCGCGAAGGAGCCGAGGTGGAGCGAACCGTCGGCGAACGGCGCAGCTAGCTCCCCCGGTGACCGCCGCAGGAGCCGATCAGCCACGGAAACGATCTCGAGATCTCCGTCAGCTCGAACTCGGACTCGAGCAACGGGCGCAGGCTTGCACGGTTCCAGTGACTGATGTGCTCGGGATGGTCGCCGAGGTCGTGGAGGTGCTTGCCGCGCAGCATGCTGCCGAGCCGGAACCACGGCTCGTGCGGTACCGAGACGACGTCGTCGCGATTGCTGCCCCGCGCGAGCTCGGCAATCGCGGCCCGCGGGTCCTCGAGGTGCTCGAGCACCTCGAGGCAGATCACGAGCTCGAACGCACCGTCCTCGAACGGAAGCTCGAGGACGCTCTCCCGGGTGACCTCGACCGCGGGAAATCGCCTCGCGGTGAACTCGACCGCCTCAGCGCTGAGATCCACTGCGGCGACCCGAGCGGGAAGCAGTCCGGCGAGGCGCGCGATCGTCTCGCCCTCGCCACAGCCGGCGTCGAGCACCGAGTTAGGCCGCAGCCGGGCGACGATCTCACCGATGCGCGCGTAGAAGCGGTCGATCAGCCGGCGCACGACCGGGTTGCGCGTCTGGAACTTCGCGTAGTTGCTGCTCTCGACCACGGCCGTTAGCGCGGGAGTCTAAGCCTCGATCCACCGACGCGGCGACCGGCTTTTACGCGCGTAACCCCGGAGCGCCAGACTGGCCTCAAGGGATCGTTTTCGGCATATTCTTGACCGCTCAAGTCAAGATACCAAGCTGATTCCAGCCGATTCGACCGGACCCCCGGAGCATCGGTTTTCTTCATGGGTGCCGCCCTGACAGCTAGGACCCCGGGGCGACCGGCTGAGCCCCAATCCCGGCGTGCTGGGCGCCAGGTCAACGAAGCTGACGATCAATATTCCTGACCGATCTAGTCGGGAAGGTTCATTCTCGCGACGCAGCACCCTGGAGCCCCGGCGGACGGCGAAGCCGTCTCCGAGCGGCTGAGGGCGCCTGGGGGGCTGCTCAGCGGGACCACGGGCTCGCCGGTCGCTGCGGTTGACTCCTCGGCGGCGCTGATCTAACCTGGTCGCTATGCGCGCCGCCGGCTATTCGAGGGTGAGCAGTCAGCGCCAAGCCAAAGAGGGCCTGTCGCTCGATGAGCAAGAGGCGTCGATCCGCTCCTACATCGACGCGCAAGGCTGGGAGCTGGCCGAGCTGTTCACGGACGCGGGCGTGAGCGGCCGCAAAACGTCGCGGCCCGAGCTGGATCGGCTGCTGGCGACGCTCCCCGAGATTGACCGCATCGTCCTCGTGTCGCTCGACCGGCTGGGGCGGGACGCGGCCGGCCTGCTCGATCTGTTCGCGACCCTCAAGGCCGCCGGGGTCGAGCTGGCCGCGGTCCGGCAGCCGATCGACACGAGCAGTGCCGCCGGCCGCCTGCTCCCGACGCTTCTGGCGGCGCTCGCGGAATACGAGGCCGAGCTGCTCGGCGAGCGTGTCTCCGCCAACGCGGCGCAGCGCGCATCGGAGGGTCGGCATCATGGCCGCGCCCCATTTGGCTACGGGTCGAAGGCCGGCGTACTGGTCCCGATCGAGGCCCAAGCCGTGATTGTCCGGCGCATCTTCCGCGAGGCCGGCCGCGGCCGCTCCCAGCGTCAGATCACCCGCGGGCTGAATCAGGACGGCATCCGTAGCGCGCGTGGGCGTCAGTGGCGAATCTCAGCGGTCGGTCAGGTCTTGCGGAATCCGACCTACCGTGGGGCGATCCCCTGGGGCGATGGTGAGTTCAAGGGCCAGCACGTCGCGATCGTCAAGCCGGCGCTCTGGCAGAAGGTGGCGTCCGAGCGCGAGTCGAACACCGAGACGCGGAAGGGCGGCCCCGGCCGGCTCCCCGCCGGGCCATTCCTCTTCACGAAAGGCTTGCTCCGCTGCGGCCTCTGCCTCGATGCGATGTCACCCCGGAGCGATGCGCGCGACGGTCGCGAATCGTACAAGTGCCTGGGCCGCGAGCGGCATGGTGTGGACCACTGCGCGCAAACGCCGATCCCGCGCAAGCTGCTCGACGCCGCCACCTTCGCCTACTTCGAGCACGTGGGGATTGACGTGGACGCCCTAGAGCGCCAGCTTGCCGATGCGGTCGATCAGGGTCGCCGCGAGGTCGCCGCGGGACTCACCGACGCCAACCGCGAGGAACGGCAGGCGGCCGAGGCGGTCGAGCGGGTCCGGGGCGATTACACGAGCGGAGAGATTTCAGCTGATGAATGGCGCGAGCTGAAACCGGGCCTCGAAAGCAAGCACGAGGCCGCCCAGGCTGCCCTGGCGCAGCTTCGCGACCGCGAGGGCCAGGTCGAAGAGGCGGCCGCCCACGTCGCTGACCCGAAGGATGCCGCCCTTGAGCGCGTGAAGTCGATCCGCGCCGCGGTCGCCGGCAAGGTGACGGACGCCGAAGGCATCGAGCAGGTGCGGTTGGAGTTGCGCGCCCTATTCGACGTGTTCCTCGTCGCTCCGCGGGGCGTGAGGGCCGCTGGCGAACGAACGCTCGAAGGATTGCCGTCCGGCGTCCAGAAGGCGCTCGCGGAGGATCGCGCCGCCCTCGACCTTGAAATCCGGGAGTCGGGGTCCGAACCGTTCACGGCTGACGGTTGGATCGTCTATCCGTTCCCCAAACCCGAGCTGCTCGACGGCATCGACGAGGCGTTCCGACCGATCCTCCGTCACGAGGGATCGACGCTCCCGAACAAAGGTGGGTTGGTTAAGTCGACCAGGTCGGTGAACAGGATCGCCAGCTCGCGCTCTCCCTGGTCGGCGCCTTGAGCGGAAATCGATTCCCAGACCTGAAGCGCGCTGAGCCCGATCTCTCCCAACAGGCTTGGCCGCTCCGCGGTCAGCGCCGAGAGTCTGCGTCCGAGCTTCTGCGAAGGGTTCGAGCCGGCGGTGGAGAGCGGGTCGCCGTAGCGGCTGTCACCGCGCAGCAGCTCTCTGGCCAGCTTCGCCGCCAGCAAGAGCCTCGGCTGTTCGTCGGTGCGCTTCAGCGCCGCCGCCAGCTTCGCGATCGTGGTCTCGCGCGCGGCCTCGTCGCGCTTGGCGATCTCGGCCCGCTCGCCGTCGTCCTCTTCGATCTCGGTCACTGCGGGGCGAGTCTAGGAGGACAGCGCCGCGCTAGCATCATCAACGGACCGTGCTAGGCGGGGTGCTAGCGGTGCCCTGTCACCCGCAATCCGCTCTAGCGGGGCCGAAACCCGTTCTGAGGGGCTGGCCTTCGGGGTCAGTACGCCGCAGGCGGCGCTGACGGCCAGGTCCTGCGCGATGTGGGCCCGCGAACCAGGTCAGGTCCGGAAGGAAGCAGCCTTAAGCGGAAGCCGCAGGTGCCGCAGGCAAGCCTGGCCCGAGCCAGCCGGCGGCGGGCACGCCCGGAGACCGCGCTTCGAAGGCGGGACGCACGGTCCATATATCTCTCAGCAGCGCGCGTAGAGGATCCAGGACTCGTTTCGGGCGACACGGCGAAAGCCCGCCGGGACCTTGGTCGTCAGCCGCCTCGGATCGTTGGGGTCGAGGACGAAGTGGCGGACGACGTTCTCGTTCGCCGGGTCGAGGAAGTAGCCGCGGCTCGGCTGGCGCTGCTCGGACGAGCTGACGATCCGTGAGGGGCGTATGTCGAGCCAGGCGGCAAGCCGCGGGACCGCGCGATGGTTGGGGACCGAGATCGGAACGCAGTCCGGTTTGAAGGCGCCCGAATCGACCAGGTCGTGCAGGTCGGACTCGATCGCGCTCTGCTCGTCGAGGTCGTTGTGAACGGTCTTCAGATAGTCGTACTGCTGGGGGGCCTGGACCAGGAAGGCGACGAGGACCACGCCGGCGATCAGCTGCCAACGCCGCCGCCAGGGGTGATCGACCGGCAGCAGCCGCCAGCCGAGCAGCGCGAGTGCGCAGAAGACTGCGAGCACCGCTGCGGCGAGCATCGTGTAGCGGGGGATGATCGCGAGGCCGGCGCAGGCCAGGATCGCGAACGCGAGACCGGCCAGCACCGCGGCGACGATCCCCGGCAGCGCCCGGGGCCGCAGGAAGGCGAAGCCGAGGACCATTCCGGGCGCGGCGCCGATCAGTCCGGGCAGTTGCATCACCTCGCCGAGCCGTCGTGGCCCGTAGAGCACCAGGTCCACTGGACCGGTTTGACGGTTCAGCGTGTCCACCGTGTCGCGGGTGCCTGTGAACGAGTACAGGGCGTCGCCGGTGGTGATCAGGTCGAAGACGGCCCATGCCAGCGGGGCCGAGGCGGCCAGCACGACCAGGCCGGCGACCTGGCCTCGCTCCAGCCTCGGACGCCAGCGCAACGCCAACCCCTCTCGCCCCGGGTCGCGCTCGAGCAGCAGGTAGGCGAGGTATGCGGCCGAGAACAGCCAGGCCTCGGGCCGCAGCAGCCCGGCCACCGAAAGCAGCGCCAGCACCGGCCAGCCGGCGCGCGGCCGCCGGGTCTCCACCACCAACGCCGCGAGGGCAAGCGCGATGTAGGGAAGGTCGACGTAGGCGCGCAGCCCGTTGCTGAGGAGGGGCGCCCGGGTGAGCACGATCGCCGCCGCCAGGACGCCGATCGCGCGGTCGAACCACAGCGTCCCGAGCCGGTAGACCAGATACGCGATCGCTCCCAGCGCCAGGTAGGCGACGACCGTGGTCGCATCGGAGGCGGTGACGGCGCCGAACGGGGCCAGCAGCAGGCCCCAGAGCTCGGCTAGCGGGTGCGGCGTGGGGGGCAGCGGCGCGGCGGTGTCAGGGCTGATCCCGTGGGCCAGCTCGTCGCCCCAGACGAGCATGTAGACGGTGTCGTAGTTCGGAAAGCCGAAGGGGAAGATCAGCCACAGACCCAGCGCGATGGCGCCGATCCAGGCAAGAGGTCGGAGCTTGCGAAGCACCGGCGCAAGGTACAGAGCGGGCAAGCTGGCGCCCGCCTTCACCGTTGCTAGGCTCGACTGCCCGTGAGTGAGAGCGCTTCCCTCTACCGCCGCCACCGCCCCGGGTCTTTCGACGAGGTGGTCGGCCAGCAACACGTCGTGCGCACGCTGCGCAACGCGGTCGAGATGGGCAAGGTCCACCACGCCTACCTGTTCGTCGGCTCGCGGGGCACCGGCAAGACCTCGATGGCGAAGATCCTCGCCCGCTCGCTGAACTGCGAGCAGGGGCCGACCACGCAGCCGTGCGGCAAGTGCGAGTCCTGTTTGACGATCGCCGCCGGCACCTCGATGGACGTGATCGAGATGGACGCCGCCTCGAACCGCTCGGTCGACGACGTCCGCGACCTTCGCGAGCGGGTTGCCTACGCGCCCGCCGGCGGCCACTGGAAGGTCTACATCCTCGACGAGGCACACATGCTCACCAAGGAGGCCTGGAACGCCTTTTTGAAAACGCTCGAGGAGCCACCCCCCAACACGGCCTTCGTCCTGGCGACGACCGAGGCGCACAAGGTGATGCCGACGATCGCCGACCGCTGCCAGCGCTTCGACTTCCAGCGGCCCTCGCTGGAGCAGATCGCCGAGGTCGTGCGGCGGGTCGCCGCCGCGGAGGAAATCGAGGTCGACGACGCCGCCGTGGCGATGCTGGCCCGGTCCGCCGCCGGGAGCTTTCGCGACGCGCTCGCCACCCTCGACCAGCTTGTCGCCTTCGGCGGCGAGAAGGTCGAGCTCGACGCGGTGCTGGAGCTGCTCGGAGCGGCCGACGCGGACCTGTTGTTCGGGGCTGTGGACGCGGTCGCGGCGGAGGACCCGAAGGCGGCGTTTGAGGCGGTCGAGCAACTGGCCCGCTCCGGCCGCGACCCGGCGCAGTTCGCACGCGACCTGCTCGCCCACCTTCGCCACCTGCTGGTGATCCAGACGACCGGCGAGGTGCCCGACACATTCGTGGTTACCGCTTCGGACCCCGATCGTTTGCGCGCTCAAGCCGCGGCGATCGGCCCGGCGGCCCTGGTGCGCACGATCGACGAGCTGGCGGAAAGCCTGGCTGCGATGCGCGAGGGCGACGACGCCCGCATGGCGGTCGAGCTGGCGCTGCTGAAGGCGGCGCGACCCGATCTCGACCCGGCGGGCGAGGGACTGCTGCGCAGGGTGGAGAGGCTGGAGAAGCGGTTTGGCGACGCCGAGCCCGCGCCGGCGCCCGCTCCCAAGCCCGAGGAGCGAGGAACGAGGAACGAGGAACCGGCGGCGACGGCGAGCAACGAGCAACGAGCAACTAGCAACGAGAAGGAAGAGGCGGCGGCGGATCTCGAACCGGCGCCGGAGGCCGATACGGCCGAGGAGGCGAATGCTGACCAAATCGACCTCGAACGGGTGCTGCGGGTCTGGCCCGCGGTGATCGATCAGGTGCGCCAGTCGGGCTCGGCGATGCTGTCTGCCCTTTTCGAGGGCGCGCGGCCAATCGCGGTTGACAGCGAGGAGGGAATCCTGCGCATCGGCTTTCCCGCCGGCTCGACCTTCAACAAGCGCAAGGCGGAGGCCGCCGAGCATCGCGAGCGCTTCACCGAGGCGCTGCGCACGATCGTCGGCGAGCGGCTGCGACCCGTCTACGTGCTGCTCGACGGCGAGTCGGTCGCAGAGCCAGAGGAGCAACTCGACGAGGAGGAGCTGCTGGAGCGCATCAAGTCGGAGTTCGACGCCGAGGAAGTGGAGGGGAAGGCCTGATGGCGCGCGGGGGCGGGCCGGGCGGCCTGGACATGAACGCGCTGCTCAAGCAGGCGCAGCAGATGCAGGCCGAGATGGCCAAGGCCCAGGAGCAGCTCGCCAACGAGGAGGTGGAGGCGAGCACCGGCGGGGGAATGGTCAAGGTGAGGATGAGCGGCGACCTGCGGCTGAAGTCGATCGAGATCGACCCCGAGGCAGTTGACCCCGAGGACGCCGAGATGCTCGCCGACATGGTGATGGCCGCCGTCAACGAGGCGATCCGCTCGGCGCAGGAGCTGGCGACCAGCAAGATGGGAGGCATCACTGGAGGACTCGGCGGGTTAGGGATGGCCGGGCCGGGGGGCGGGGGGCTCCCCGGGCCGTGACCGAGGGCCCGGCGCCGCTGGGCCGGCTGGTCGCCGAGCTTCAAAGACTCCCTGGGATCGGCCAGCGCACCGCCCAGCGGCTCGCCTTCCACCTGCTGCGCGCCGAGGACTCCGAGGCCGAGGCGCTGGCCGACTCGATCCGCGAGATGAAGGAGAAGGTGGGCCTGTGTGAAGTCTGCTTCAACCTCGCCGAAGGGCCGCGCTGCCGGATCTGTACCGACTCATCCCGCGATCCATCGCTGATCTGCGTGGTCGAGGAGCCGGCCGACGTGATCCCGATCGAGCGGACCCACGAGTACCGCGGCGTCTATCACGTGCTCGGCGGCGCTCTGTCTCCGATCGACGGAATCGATCCCGAGGACCTGCGGATCGCCGAGTTGTTCGAGCGTGCGCGATCGGACGAGATCAGCGAGGTCGTGCTGGCAACCAACCCGACGACCACCGGGGAGGCAACCGCGCTTCACATCGCCGAGGCGCTGCGCAGCGGCGTCACGGTCACCCGCCTGGCCAGTGGGCTACCGGTCGGGGCCGATCTCGAGCACGCCGACGAGGTCACCCTGGGCAAAGCGCTGGTGGGTAGGCAGGCCCTCTAGGGATGTCGGCCAAAGCCGAGGAGCTTGTTCGGCGGGCGTATCAGGCCTTCTCGAAGCGCGATCTCGATGCACTGCGCAGGATCGCCGATCCGCGGATCGAGATCCACACCGTGACCGGCATGGTCGCCGGCCGTTCAGAGCCCTATCGCGGCCACGACGGCCTGGTCGAGTACCTGTGCGATATGGGAGAGATGTGGGACGAGATCGAGCTGCTGCCGACCGATTTCCACGAGCTCTCGAAGAGCCGCCTGGTGGTATTCGGTCGGGTGCGTGCGCGCCGCGAGCTGGCGGTGATCGATGCGCCCAACGCCTGGCTGTGGGAGGTGGGCGGATCCGTTCCGCCCGCGTGTTCGGCGACCCACAGAGCGCACGCGAGCTGCTGGGACAGACGGCCACCTAGGCGGTGGGAAAAAGATGAGGGGTACGAAAAAGTAGGAGAAGTTGCGGCCTGCTGCGGCCACCGTGCGTACCATCAGCGCGGTATGGGAGAGAACGGCTCCAGGACTGAAGCGTCTCTGCGTGCTCAGCTCGCCAAGGTCGAACGCTCGCGTGAGCAGATCGCCAAGGCGTGGCTGGTCGACGTGATCCTCAACTCGGACCTCTCGGACGTCGAGCAGATGCCGCTGACCTGGGCGACCAGCGAGTTGCCGGCTTTGATCAGCGACATTCTTTCGGCCCTGACCAGCGAGGACCGGGGTTCTGCGGCGGCTGCGTTGGATCGCGCTGCGCGTCTCGCCAAGATGCGGGGCGCGTCCACCTCGCCCGCCCAGCTCACGCGCGAGATCTCCTACTTGCACTCGGCGCTGCTGGCGACGCTGCGGATGGAGCTTGCCGGGTCCGAGCCGGAGCTGTTCGCGGAGGCGGCTGAGCGGCTCGCGGCGCTGTTCACGCGAATCGGCGGACATACCGTCGACACGCTGTCCCAGCAGTCGTCAGGCACCGACCCTGCCACCGTTTTGCTCAGAGGCGGGCAGATGGAACAGCGCCTCGAGCAAATGGTTGCCGCGACAAAACGCTACGGAGCTCCGTTCGCGCTCCTCGTCCTCGACGTCGACGGGCCCGGCGCCCGCAACGGGGAGGAGGCGATGGGGGTCGTGTCGCATGCTGTCCGGGGCAGCATCAGGCTGATGGACGAGGCCTTCTATTCCCAGGGGGACGGGCTATGCGTGCTCGCTCCCAACCAGACCGCCGCGTCCGCCGCCCAGATGGCGCATCGGATCACCGAGATCCTCACGAGGCTGGAGCGGGCCAGCGGACTTCGGATAACGGTCTCCACCGGCGTCGTCGGCTGTCCCGAGCACGGCGAGGAACCCTCACATCTGTTGCGCGCGGCCGATTCAGCCATGTGGCGAGCCCGCGCGACCGGGCAGCCGTTCACGGTCGCCGACCTGCAAGATCGCTAACAGGCCGCGCAAGTTCCCTTACAGATTCGCGCAAGTTCGCCGATAAGCGACAGTAAACCTGCGCAATTGCGCGGAATTTCGCTCTCGGCGCCGAATCCTTCGGCACTGAATCTGGAGGTCCAACCATGAGCACTGGCATCAGAACCAACGCCGCAGCAGAGATCCTGGGGGTCAGCCCCAACACCCTGCGCAGCTGGGAGCGCCGCTTCGGCTATCCGCAGCCTGAACGCACGCCGGGCAACCACCGCCAGTACGAGATGGTCGAGCTTCAGACCCTGCGCGACGCGCTGGCCGAGACGGGGAACATCAGCACCGCGATCGAACTGGCCCGGCAGCGCCAGAGCGCGCCGGCGACCAACTCCAGCCTGCAGGCGGCCCTCGAGAGCTTCGACGAGGACGCAGCCGATCGGGCGATGGAGGAGAGCCTCGCGCTGCGGCCCCTGGAGCGCTCAATCGAAGAGCTTCTGCTTCCCACCCTCGACGACCTGGCCGGCGATTCCGAGCGCACTGCCGAGCTGGAGTTCGGCTGCCGCTGGGCGACCGGCTGGATACATGGAGCCCGCCGCCTGGCACCTTCCGCGTCGCGTCCGGCCGGGATCCTGCTGCTCGAGACCAACGAAGCCGCGGGTGTCGAGGCCGTCCACGCCCAGGCCCTGGATCTGGCGCTGCGGCGCGCCGGCTTTCGGGTGCTGGCCCTCTCCAGCGACCTTGAGGGCGACCGACTCGAGCGCGCTCTACAGGCGCTGGAGCCGACCGCAATCGTGCTCTGCGGCCCACACTCCGCCGGCGCCGACGCCGCCCAGGTTCTGCGGCGGATCCGCGGGCTCGGCGTCGAGGCCCCTCTCTACGCCTTCCGCATCCCGAGCCTCGTCTCCGAGGACGGAATCCCGGTCGCCGACGCGCCGAGCCAGATCACCCAGGCGTTGAACGCCGACCTGCGCCGGAGAGCCGCCACCGCGTTTGCCTAATAGGCGGTAATCGGCTCCGCCGCCGCCTCTTCGACACCTTCGTCGGCGAGGCGCCGGCAGATCTCGGTCACCTTCTCGGTGTCCAGGTAGGCGTGGATGTAGGTGGCCTTGCCCCTCTGGAGCCTGATCCAGTGCGCGCCCTCGTTGCGGTAGGGGGCGCCGTCGGAGGCATGGCCGTGGTCGGCCCACTCGACCGCCACGGTCATGTCCCAGGGCCAACCCTTGACCGCCACCTTTCGGACCTCGAACTGAAGGTCGGGGATCAGCCTGTAGAGGCGCTCGAACCAGCGCCGCAGGGCTTCCTTGGAGTGGCGCTCGCCCCCAATCGCGTTGTCTCCGGGAAACACGTGATGGACGTCGGGAGCGACGTCCTTCAGCGTCGCCTCCCATTCGCCGCGGCTGAGGGACTCGAACACGCCCCGCGCCTTGCGTCGAGCTATCGCCTTGTACATCTGCCTCGCCTCCTCTAGGTGCCTTCTGGCGCCGCGTGTGGTGGGGGCTCAGGACCCAACTCGCTGAACCCGAATCTCTCGTGCAGCCGGCGCAGCGGTCGTGGCGCCCACCAGTTCCACTTACCGAGCAGCTCCATCAGCGACGGCACGAGCAGCGCCCTGATGATCGAGGCGTCGATCAGCACTGCGAGCGCAGTGCCGACCCCGTTCTCCTTGATGAAGATGATCTTCGAGGTCGCGAAGGCGCCGATCGCGATCGAGAACAGCAGCGCCGCGGCGGTGACGATGCGCCCGGTGCGCTCCAGCCCGATCGCAACGCACTCGGAGTCCGATGCGCCGTGGTCGCGCGCCTCCTTGATCCGCGAGAGCAGGAACACCGCGTAGTCGGTGGAGAGCCCGAAGGCGACCGCGAAAAGCAGAATCGGCATCGTCTGCTCGATAGCCCCCTGGCCCGTGTAGGAGAGCAGGCTCTCGAAGCGTCCGTCCTGGAAGATCAGCACCAGCAGCCCGAACACCGCGCTCAGATTGAGCATGTTCATGAGCAGCGACTTGATCGGCAGCACCACCGAGCCGGTCATCAGGAAGAGGATGACGAGGGTGGCGATCACGATGATCGCGACCGCGATGGGCAGGTGGCGGGCGAGGCTGTGCTGGAAGTCGATGAAGTCGGCGGTAGCGCCGGTGACAAGAACCTGGCTTCCGGCCGGCTCCGGCAGGCCCCTGATCCGATTCGCTGCCGTCTTGCTGGCCTCGGACACGTAGCCGTTTTGCGAGGCCGCTTCGATCAGCGTCACGCCGTTGCGCAACGGCCGCGGGGGCAGTGCCGCTGCGACTCCGGGAACTCGCTGGACCTCGGCCCGCATCTGCGCCGCGGCCCCCCGCCCTCCGCCCTCGACGGCGACCTGGATCGGGGTATCGCGATAGGGCGGGAACTCTGAACGCATCAGGTCGTAGACCTGGCGGGCGCTCGCGTCCTTAGGAAGGACTGACGGATCCACCTCGGTGAACTTGATGCTGAAGAAGGGGATCCCGGCGGCGATCAGCACCGCCGCGCTGATCGTTGCGACGGGCACCGGCCGCCGCATCACGAAGCGCGAGAGGCGATACCAGAAGCCCTGCTCGGCCCCCTTGGCCTCGCGCTCGGCTTGCCTTGCGAGGAACGCCGGGGCAAGCGCGTTGACCCGATTGCCGAGCAGGCAGAGCACGGCTGGGAGGACGGTGAGCGCCACTGTTGCGGCCAGAAGCGCGACAAGCGCGCCGCCCAGCCCCATCGAGTACAGGAAGCGCTGCGGGAAGATCGTCAGCGAGGCCAGCGCCGCGGCGACAGTCAGTGAGGAGAACAGCACCGTGCGCCCCGCCGTGCGCATGGTCGCCGTGATCGCCGCCAGCCCGGGGCCGCTTCTCGCGATCTCCTCTCGGTAGCGCGAGACGACGAACAGGCTGTAGTCGATCGCAAGCCCGAGACCGAGGCCGGTGGTCAGGTTGAGGGCGAAGATCGAGATCGAGGTCAGCTCGCTCGCGGCCCGCAGGATGAGGAAGGTGCCGACGATCGCGAAGGCCCCGATCATCAGCGGCAGCAGCGCCGCGACGAGGCTGCGGAAGAAGATCAGCGAGAGAAGGAAGAGCAGCGGGAAGGCGAGCATCTCGGCCCTTCGCAGATCCTTCTCGATCTGATCGTTGACCTGCTGCTGCGCCATCGCCGGTCCACCGACCAGCACCCCGGGGCGTCCCGAGAGCTGATCGTCGATCTTCTTCGCAGCGTCCTGCCAGGCCTTGTCGTCGGTCGGCTTCAGCGCCACAGCCACGTAGGTCGAGTTCCCGTCGCGGGACACGAATACGCGTGACCGGGTGTCGTAGTAACCGGTCACAGAGGCGACGAGTTGGCGGTGGCGCAACCAGCGCTCGATCCCCTCGACCCGCGCCCGCGTATGCGGATTGGGGACCTTCGCGTTCCTCAGCAGGACGATGAGAGCGGTGCTGCGATAGCCGCTGTTCTCGAGCAGGTTGGTGGCCTTGACGCTCTCGGTGGCGGGGTCCTCGGCCCCGTACGGGTCCAGGTGCTTTGCGGCTGAGCCGCCGAGAGCCCCCGCCGCAACGAAGAAGATCGCGGCCACGATTACCACGCGCTTGGCGCGGTTGTTTGCGAGCCGCGCGAGTGTGTCGAACATCAGACCGCCTCCTTTTCCTCCGCCTCGGCGCGCAGCTGCTTCTCCATCCGCTCGCACCAGTCCGCCTGCCATTCGTTGAATTCGATTCCGCCCTGCAAGACCATCAGTGGGAAGCCCCCGGCCGCCGTCGCCTTCGGCTCGATCTCGCGCAGGCGCTCGACCACCCCGTGATGGTGCTCGCGCATCGCCCGCAGCGTCCCAGCCGCCTCCTGCGGCGGCAGGGCGCCGGCGAAGAACAGCTTCAGCAGCCCCTCGTCACGCGTCTCGAAGGCTGTGGGCGGCTCACGAAGCCAGGCGCGAAGCTCCTTGCGGCCCTCGGGGGTGATCTTGTAGACGGTCCGCCTGCGACCGTCGCGCGGGGCGGCGGTGCCCTCGATCAGCCCAGCCTTGGCGAGGCGCCTCAGCTCGGGATAGATCTGTCCGTAGCTCGCCGCCCAGAAGAAGCGCGTCGAGTGGTCGACGATCGCCTTGATCTCATAGCCCGACTTTGGGCTCGTACGCAGCATCCCGAGGATCACGTAGGCCGTGGGGCTCAACTCCATCACCCTCACATATATCGCGGTGATATATCGCTGAGTGTGACGTGCATCACGCGCTGGCCACCCGCGGCGCCGCCTATCCTGGGCGGTCGATGAACGCAAGCAGCGACATCGTGGTTATGAAGTTTGGCGGCACCTCCGTTGCGGGGGCCGAGCAGATCGTGCGCGCCGCGCAGCGGATCGTCGCCGCGCGGGAGGGCGGCAGCCGGGTCGTCGCCGTGCTCTCCGCCCGTGGCAAGACGACCGACGAGCTGACCCAGATGGCGTTTGAGATCTCCGACCGGCCGAAGCCGCGCGAGCTGGACATGCTGCTCTCGACCGGGGAGCGGATCTCCTGCGCGCTGTGCGCGATGGCGATCCACGACATGGGTCACGAGGCGATCTCGCTCACCGGGTCGCAGGCCGGCATCGTCACCGACGCCTCGCACACCAAGGCGCGGATCATCGACGTCCGCGCCGACCGCATCCGCGAGGCGCTCGACGAGGACCGCATCGTCCTGGTCGCCGGCTTCCAGGGGGTCTCGACCGAGAGCCGCGACGTGACCACGCTCGGGCGCGGCGGCTCCGACACCACCGCGGTTGCGCTCGCCGCCGCCCTCGAGGCCGCGGTCTGCGAGATCTACACCGACGTCGCCGGCGTGTTCAGCGCCGATCCGCGCATCGTCTCCGCGGCGCGCAAGCTGCCGATGGTCTCCTACGAGGAGATGCTCGAGATGTCCGCGTCGGGGGCCAAGGTGCTGCAACTGCGCTCGGTCGAGTACGCGCGCAACCACGGCGTCCGCATCCACTGCCGCAGCTCGTTCGAGGACACCCCCGGTACCCTCGTTTTAGCCGAGAACGAGACGATGGAACGCCCGATGGTCACAGCCGTAACCCACTCCGACGGGGAGGCGCGAGTCACCCTGACCGGGGTCCGTGACGAGCCGGGAGTCGCCGGGCGGATCTTCGGCGCCCTGGCCGAGGCGAACGTGAACGTCGACATGATCATCCAGAACGAACCGGTCTCCGAGGACGATCTGGCGGACCTCTCGTTCACGGTCGAGCGCGACGACCTCGCCACCGCGCGCGACGTGATCGCCGGCCTCGACGGGGTGAGCACCGGGATCGAGACCAAGGAGCAGATCGGCAAGGTGTCGATCGTCGGCGCCGGGATGCGCAGCCACCCGGGCGTTGCCGCGAAGGTGTTCCAGATCCTCGGCGACGGCAAGATCAACATCGAGATGATCTCCACCTCGCCGATCAAGATCTCCTGTGTCATCGACGCCGACCAGGTGCCCGACGCGGTGAAGGCTTTGCACGAGGCGTTCGAGCTCGACTCCGACGCGGTCCGCCGAGAGGACCCGACCGGGACCGAGCACCGACCGACGATCTCGTCATGAACGGGCAAACGGGCTACAGGGTGGGCGTCGTGGGCGCCACCGGCGCGGTCGGCTCGACGATCCTCGAGGTGCTCGCGGAGCGGCAATTCCCGGCCACCGAGGTCGTCGCCTACACCTCGGAGCGCTCGGCCGGCAGGGAGGTCCCGTTCAACGGCACAGTCCTCGAGTGCCGCAGGCTCGCCGACGACGCGATCGACGGACTCGATCTGGTGCTCTCCTCGGCGGGCGGGGCGGTCAGCGCCGAGTGGGCGCCGCGACTTGTGGAGGCGGGCGCCGTGGTCGTCGACAACACCAGCTACTGGCGGATGAACGACGACGTTCCCCTGGTCGTGGTCGAGGTGAACCCCGACGCCGTCGCCTCGCACAAGGGAATCGTCGCCAATCCCAACTGCTCGACCATGCAGATGGTCGTCGCGCTGGCGCCGATCCATAGCCAGGTCGGGATCGAGCGGATCGTCGTCTCCACCTACCAGTCGGTCTCCGGTACCGGGCAGAGCGCCGTCGAGGAGCTGCGGGAGCAATCGCGCGCGGTGCTCGAGGGGAGCGAGCCCGAGGCGAGCGTCTACCCCCACCGCATCGCCTTCAACGTCCTTCCCCAGGTCGAGACCTTTCCCGAGGGAGACGCCTACACAACCGAGGAGCTCAAGATGGTGGGAGAGACGCGCAAGATCCTCGGCGTCGGCGAGGAGCTGGGGATCTCGGCGACCTGCGTCCGCGTCCCCGTCTTCACCGGCCATTCGGAGTCGGTCAACGTCGAGACCGCGGAGGATCTCTCCCCGGAGGCCTGCCGTGAGCTGCTCAGCTCCGCACCCGGCGTGACCGTGGTCGACAACCCCGCCCAGGGCGTCTACCCGCTGGCCACCGCGGCGGCGGGCCAGGACCAGGTACTGGTCGGCCGGATCCGCCGCGACCCCAGCCGTGAGCGCTGTCTCAATCTCTGGATCGTCGGCGACAACCTGCGCAAGGGCGCCGCCACCAACGCGGTGCAGATCGCCGAGTTGCTTGCCGAGCGGGGCCTGATCGGCAGCTGACCATTGACCCGCCGGTCGGCGTGCACGTCGCCAGGGCCCGAGCCCTGGGCTGCGACCTGGCGCGCAAGCGGGTTCGCATCGGCCCACCCGGCTAGCCGAACATTCAGCCAGCTGACCGCCGCCGTGCGCCCGGGCGCGCGCGACCCCGTATAAGCCCTTCATGGAGATCGGCTTCGGCGATGCGATCCTGCTGTTCGGCGGGCTGCTCGCCGTCTCGGCGGCGCTGTCGGGCGTCATGCGCGGCACCGTGCTCTCGATCTCGGTGCTCTCGGTGGCGTTGGGGATCGCGCTCGCAGAGGCAGGCGCGGTCAGCGTCGACGCCGGCGACAAGGCCATCGTCCACCTGGTCGAGCTGGCGTTGATCCTCACCCTGTTCTCCGACGGGATGTTCGTCGAGCGCGAGCTATTGCGAGTTCATTGGGGACCGGTGACGCGCGCGATCGTGATCGCGATGCCGATAACCCTCGGCCTTCTGGCGCTGGCCGCGAAGGCGCTGTTCAACGACATGGGCTGGGCAGAGGCCTTCCTGCTCGCGGCCGTGTTGACCCCGACCGACCCGGTGGTGACGTCGAGCGTCGTCACCTCGCAGCGGGTCCCTTCGCCGATCCGCCACATGCTCAACCTCGAGTCGGGGCTCAACGACGGCCTGGCGCTGCCGTTCGTGCTCTTCTTCCTCATCCTCGCCGCGCCGGGCGGAGACGCCGGGGGGGAGGCGGCGAAGCTGCTCGGGGAGGCCGCGTTCGGCGCCGTGGTCGGCGTCGTGCTTGGCTTGGTCGGCGGGCGCCTGCACCATCACCTGCCCGGCGGCGGTCTGACAGCGCGATACGAGGGGATCTACGCGTTGGGCTTCGGGCTCGCCGCCTTCGGACTCGCTGACGTGACGATTGGGAACGGCTTGATCGCCGCCTTCGTCGCCGGGATCGCGATGGGCGCCGCCGAGCACGACGTTCCTGATGCCTTTCTCGATTTCGCCGAGAACGTCAGTGCGATCTTGCAGGTGATCACCTTCTTCGTCTTCGGGGCGCTGATCGTGGCGACCGGCTACCACGGTGAGATCTGGCGCCTCCTCCTCTTCATCCCCTTTGCGCTGCTCGTCGCGAGACCGGCGGCGATATGGCTTTCGTTTCTTCGTGAGCGCATTCCGGGGCCGCACAAGCTGTTCGTGGCCTGGTTCGGTCCCAAGGGCGTCGCCTCGATGCTGTTCGCGCTCTTCGTCCTCGATTCCGACGTCATCGGCCGCTCGTTGATCTTCGACGTTGCCGCATTCACGATCCTCGCCTCGATCGTGGCCCATGGCCTCACCGACACGGTGGGCGCGCGCTGGGTCGAGAGGCGGATGCGCTGAGCATTTCCCCCGGAAGGTGCGGGAACGTTGCTCGGCACCCCCTAGACATGCCTCCTGGGCGACGTTAGTGTCGCGCCCGCGACTGGGAGAGAGAGGAAGCCCGCGGAAGCCAGCGGTGACCGATCTCGCCAGGTGACAGAAAAGCTTTCTTCGTGCGTAGGCTACGCGCAGGCAGGCTAACCGTCACCCCCAGTCGCATTTATTTTGCCTCGTCCGGTCGTCCGGCGGCATCCCTAACTTGCCCCGCGCGGCAGCAGCCGTCGGCCGGGGAGCCAGTCTGCCCTCCCAAGCCGTGCGACCCGGGCGCATCGGGAGTTGGGCGCCGCAGGACTCACCCCGGGCCTGTCTGCGGCTAGCCCGCCCGCTCCCACATCAGATCGCCGCCGTACAGCCGGCGTGGCTACGCGGTCGCCAGCGCGCCGAGTCGCTCCTCGACCCAACCGGTCGAGGCGATGTGCTTGCGCATCCCCAGCTGCTTGGGCTCGAATCCGAGCGCCAGCCCGACGAGCTGCGGCAGGTGCAGCACCGCCAGCCCGAGATCGCGGTTGACGATCTTCGCGGCCTCCGGCTGCTGCATGTCAAGGTTGAGGTGGCAGAGTGGGCAGGGGGTGACCAGGCAATCGGCGTCCGCGTCGAGGGCGTCGCCGATGTGGGTGCCCGCCTGGCGCAGCGACGTCTCCCGGTTCATCGTGATCACCGGGAAGCCGCAGCACTTGCGGGCGCCGTCGTACTCGACCACCTCGCCCCCGAGCGCTTCGATCACCTGCTCGAGGTAGAGGTCGCGCTCCGGGTGCTCCTCGTAGCCGAGCCGGTCCTTGGGGCGCACGACGTAGCATCCGTAGAAGGGGCCGACCCGCAAACCTGAAAGGGGACGGGTCACCTTCGACTTCAGCTCGTCGAGCCCGTAGTCCTCGACCAGCAGCCAGAGGAAGTTCTTGTTGGTCCAGCCGTCCTTGCCCTTCTCGTATTCGAGCCCCGCCCCAGAGAGCGTCTCGTTGATGTGGGCGCGGTAGGCGGAGTCGGCGTCGAGGCGTTGCTGGCACTCTGATTGCGCGCCCTGACAGGTCGAGCAGATGTTCATCATCGGCAGACCAGTCTGCTGGGCGAGTGCGAAGGTGCGCGCGTTCAACGTGTCGGCCAGCTCCTGGTTGTGCTCGGCGATCACCCCGGCGCCGCAGCAGTTGGCGCGATCCAGCTCCACCATCTCGATCCCGAGCCGCTCGGCGGTCAGCGCCATCGAGCCGTGCAGCTCGGGCGTGAAGCCGCGCGAGACGCAGCCTGGCCAGTAGGCGACCTTGAGCTCCGGACTCACTGCTCTCCCTCCTCGTCGGGCTCGGGCTCGACGGCGGCTTCGGGGGCCTCCTCATCGGGCTCCTCGCCCTTGATGTAGAGGTTGAGCTCCTCGCGGTGCTGCTCGGCGTGCTCGTAGATCTGCTCGACCTCGTCCTGGGCGCCGGCAGGAAGCTTGGCGTGGACCCCGGGAATCAGCTTCGGCAGCGAGCGCATCTTGCCGGTCCGGATTCCGCGGATCGCGGTCGGCAGCGACTCGATCAGCGCCTTGACGGCCCCGCGGGGCGGCTTCAGCTTGCCCTTGATCCCCGGGGCGTAGGACTCCTGCAGCAGAAGGGCCTCGTCGTTGGTGCCCTTCTTGCGGATCATCTTCGTGAAGGCCTCTTCGTGGCGATGGCCGTTGTTGACGTCGTCGATCCCCTCCTCGTGGCCGGCGAGGCGGCGCAACCGCATGATCTGGTCCATCGGCGCGACGCCCTTCGGACAGGCGTCGATGCAGCTGAAGCAGTGGGTGCAGTCATAGATCCCGTGCGGGTCCTGGGCCAGGTCGTGGAGGCGCTCGCGGGTCTCCGCGTCGCGCGGGTCGCCGACGAAGCGGTAGGCCTTGGCAAGCGCGGCGGGCCCGATGAATCCCGGATCGACCTCCATCGAGAGGCAGGCTGAGACGCAGGCGCCGCATTGGATGCAGGCCATCGACTGGGTGACGTCGATCATCGACTCCGGTGGAACCACGTACTCGCGCTCGGGGGGATCGCCGGCCGGCAGCAGCCACGGGGTGACGCGGCGGATCTTCGCCCAGTGGGTCGACTCCATGTCGGTGACCAGGTCCTTGATCACCGGCATGTTTCCCATCGGCTCGACAACAATGGGTTGCGGCACGTCCTCAGCTCCGCTTCCGGGCGTGCCGCTGTCGTTGGCACTCCCATTGCGCCGGTTGGCGGCCTCGTGCGCGTGGCGCAGCTGGGTCTTGCAGGCCAGCGTCGACTCGCCGTTGATCTTCACCCCGCAGGAGCCGCAGATCGCCGCCCGGCAGGAGCAGCGCACGGCGAGGCTGCCGTCGTCGCGGTCCTTGACCTGGAGGATGCCGTCGAGCACCGACAGCGACTCCTCCAGCTCGACCTTGAACTCCTCCCAATAGGGACCGCCACCAGCTTCCGGTTGGTAGCGCCTGATCTTCAGTGTGTACTCGGCCATTGGTCTCTGCTCTCTAGCGACTAGCAACTAGCGACTATCTCAGTACGTCCTTGCCTCCGGTTGCCACTGCGTGATCGTCACGTCTGAATAGCTGATCTGCGGCCCGTCCCCGTTCATCGAGAGGTTGATGTGCTTCAACCACTCTCCATCATTTCGCTCCGGGAAGTCGGTCCGGTACTGGGCACCGCGGCTCTCGGTGCGATGCAGCGCCCCCACGCAGATGCATTCCGCGCAGTCCAGCATGTAACCCAGCTCGAGCGCTCCCAGGACGTCCTGGTTGAAGATCGCGCCGCGGTCGTCGATGTAGGCGGTCTTGGCGCGCTCCTTGAGCTCCTTGACGGTCTCCAGGGCGACCTTGATCCCGGCCTCGTCGCGGAACACGCTCACGTGCTCGTCCATGATCTTTCCCAAATCGGTGCGGATCTCAGAGATCCGGGGGCCAGAGCCCTTCTCGCGGCCGGCGATCTCCTCGATCCCCGCCTCCTCGTCGCGGAGGGTCGCCTCCGAGGCCATCGACAGCTCCCTGTGCTTGGCGCGCTCTGCGGCGTCCTTGCCGGAGTGCTTGCCGAAGATCAGCGTGTCGAGCAGCGAGTTGGCGCCCAGCCGGTTGCCGCCGTGCACTGAAACACAGGCGACCTCGCCGGCGGCGTAGAGGCCCGGAATCTCGGTCGCGCCCTTGGTGTCGGTCCGCACGCCGCCCATCGCGTAGTGGTTGCCCGGCTTTATGTGAATCGGCTCGCGGGTGATGTCGACGCCGGCGAAGTCGCGGCCGACAAGCACGATCTCCCGCAGCGCCTCGTGGATTCGCTTGCGCGGCACGACCGTGATGTCGAGCGCCACGGTGCCGTCGGGAAAGCCGCGTCCCTCGTTGATCTCGGTCTGCTCGGCGCGCGAGACCACATCGCGCGAGGCCAGCTCCATCTTGTTGGGCGCGTACTTCTCCATGAAGCGCTCGCCGTTGGCGTTCAGCAGGTGGGCGCCCTCGCCGCGAGCGCCCTCGGTGATCAGGAAGCCCTTGCCGGCCAGGGTGGTCGGGTGGTACTGGACCATCTCCATGTCCATCAGCTTCGCTCCCACCCGGTAGGCCATCGCCATGCCGTCGCCGGTGCAGATCAGCGCGTTGGTGGTCGGCTTGTAGGCCTGCCCGTTGCCGCCCGTGGCCAGGATCACCGCCTTGGCGCGGAACAGCTCCATCGTTCCGTCGGCGACGTTGCGGGTCACCACGCCACAGCAATTGCCATCGTCGTCCAGCGCCAGCGCGGTGGAGAACCACTCCTCGTAGCGGGCGATCGCGTCGGAGTACTTCATCAGCTGCTCGTAGAGGACGTGCATGATCGCTTGGCCGGTGATGTCGGCCACGTAGTAGGTGCGCGCCTGCGAGGCGCCGCCGAAGGCGCGGGTCCCTAGCTTTCCCTCCTCGTTGCGGTGGAATGTGACCCCGAGGTGCTCGAGGTGGAGGATCTCCTCCGGCGCCTCCCGGCACATGATCTCGATCGCGTCCTGGTCGCCGAGGTAGTCGGAGCCCTTGACTGTGTCGAACGCGTGCGACTCCCAGGAGTCGTCGGGATTGAGCGCCGCGTTGATGCCTCCCTGGGCGGCGTTTGAGTGCGAGCGGATCGGGTGGACCTTGCTGACGATTCCTACCGAGACCCCCTCCTCGGCGGCCGCCAATGCGGCGCGCTGCCCCGCCAGGCCGGCTCCGATCACCAATACGTCGTGGTCAGGCACCTTGATCGCATCCTATACGCGCGTAACAGGGGCCCGGCGGCGCCGAAAGCCGGCGCTGCCCGGTGCTGAGACGGGGACCGTTCAGGTCTCGTCGCCGCGCAGCGCCCGGCCGACCGCCTCGGCGGTGATCACGCCGCGCAGGCGACCGTCGGCGTCGACCGCCATCAGTGCCCCAAGTCGGCGCAGCGCCTCATTGCCGAGCAGCGCGTCGAGCGGCGTGTCCTCACTGACGTGCAGCGACCCCGGGTCGGGCTCGATCAGCTCGCCGACACGGGCCGTCGCCCGGCTCACCTCTGGCACTTCGTCGGCGCTTTCGCGAATCAACAGCCCTTTGAACCGCTGCGCGGCGTCGACGACCGGGAACCATGGCCAGCGGTAGCGCAGGAAGTACTCGTCGAGGGCCTTCTCGACACTCAGCTCGTCGGGGATCGCGACCGGCTCGGTGTCCATTACGTCGGCGACCCGCATCCCCTCGATTCGGCTGCTGATCGCGGTTTGAAAGGCGGCGGCGCGCGCCGAGCCGTTGATCATCACGCCGATCAGCGCCAGCCAGATGCCATCGAACGTAGCCCCGCTGATGAACAGCAGGATGCCGACCGCGATGAACAGGTAGGCGAACCCCTGGCCGAGGGTGGCGGCGAAGCGGGTGGCCGCGTTGCGGTTGCCGGTCCGCCACCAGACGAACGCGCGCGCGATTCGTCCGCCGTCCATCGGGAAGGCGGGCAGCAGGTTGAAGACCAGGATCAGGGCGTTTACCGAGGCCAGCCAGGCGATCGCCGCAAGTGCTCCGGAAGAGACCGAAGCGCGGGTCTGCAAAGGCATGGCATCCCAGAAGTCGGAGGGGCCGGCGGCGACGAGCCCGATCGCCGTCAGAGCGACGACAATCGCCAGGGTGACGAGCGGGCCAGCGACGGCGATCTGGAATTCCGTGGCCGGTGAGTCCGCATCACGCTCCATACGCGCCACCCCGCCGAATATCCACAGCTGGATGCTGGAGATGCCGACGCCGCGGCGGATCGCGACGAAGGCATGGCCCAGCTCATGCAGGAGGATCGAGCCGAAGAAACCGAAGGCGCTCGCGACGGCGAGCACATAGGGCACCGAGGAGGAGTTGGGCTCACCCAGCAGGTCCCGGTAGACGCCGGTGAGCCAGAAGATGATCAAAAACAGCACGATGAGCCACGACCAGTCGACCGCGATCCGGATTCCGCGCACGTGAAAGAGGGTTATCGAGCCACCGCCCATGCCTAGATGGTAGGCGGGCGCTGCGATTGCGCTGATCCGGCGCCTCGACGAGCGCTGGGTTTAGTCGCCCTTCAGGTGTACGGAGGACCCTTTTCCCGGCGCGCGACGATCGTTAGTGATGATTGGCGCTTGTCGCCCAGGAGAGTGCTACCCAAAAGGTGTCCGATCTATTAGCGTGAATTAAGCAAATGCACATGGGCGTATTCGAAATCAGGCAAGACGTGCAGCGGCTCGGGGCACGCTGGCTGCTGATCTGCGATCTGGTTGGCGGCCTGGTCGGCGCCGCGATCGCGGTCGCGGTGCTGGTGACCGTTCTCAGCTGACGTCCACACTTGCGGCGGCTTCGCCGCCTGACACGCATGTGCCGGCGCGCAACGCGCCGGCCAACACCTATTGCGCCGGGGTGTGGCGCTCGACGATCCGCTCGAAGTCGGTGCCCGGGGGCAGCGTCCCGAAGA
>JBBPIN010000005.1:43716-47494 GCA_038040285.1 Actinomycetota bacterium | reverse complement strand
GTGTGGCGCTCGACGATCCGCTCGAAGTCGGTGCCCGGGGGCAGCGTCCCGAAGACCCTGCCCCAATCGCCGGCAAGGCGAGAGGCGCAGAAGGCGTCGGCGACCGCGGGGTCGCCGAAGCGGACCAGCAGCGACCCCTGGAGCGCCAGCGCCATGTGCTCGACCAGCAGGCGCGCCCGCGCCTCCATTGTCTCGGGATCGGAGGAGAGCTGGTCGCGGAGCTGCTTGGCGAAGGCATCCAGCCGCGGCTCTGCCGCCGACCCCTCGCCGACCTCGGCGAAGAATGCCTCCAGCGCCTCGGGGTGGCGGACCATCGCCCGTAGAACGTCGAGGCACTGCACGTTGCCCGACCCCTCCCAGATCGAGGACAGCGGGCTCTCCCGGTACAGCCGCGGCATCCCCGACTCCTCGACGTAGCCGTTTCCGCCCAGGCACTCCAGGGCCTCGACCGCGTGGGCGGGGCCGCGCTTGCAGATCCAGTACTTGAGCACCGCGTTGGCGAGTCGCCGGAATCGCCCCGCGTCCTCGTCGCCGGCCGCAACCTCGTCGTATGCGCGGGCGAGGCGCAGCGAGGAGATCGTCGCCGCCTCGGATTCCACGCAGAGGTCGGCGAGCACGTTGCGCATCAGCGGCTGCTCGGCAAGCAGCTTGCCGAAGGCGGAACGGTGCGCCGCGTGCCAGGTCGCCTGGGCGACGCCAGCCCGCATCCCCGCCGTCGAGCCGATCACGCAGTCGAGACGGGTGTGGTTGACCATCTCGATGATCGTCGGGATGCCGCGCCCCTCCTCGCCGATCAGGCGCGCCCAGGCGGCGCGGAACTCAACCTCACTCGAGGCGTTGGAGCGGTTGCCGAGCTTGTCCTTGAGGCGTTGGAGGTGGAAGCGATTGCGCTCGCCGTCCGGGGTCCAGCGCGGCATCAGGAAGCAGGAGAGACCATCGTCGGCCTGGGCGAGGACCAGGAAGGCGTCGCACATCGGCGCCGAACAGAACCATTTGTGGCCGGTGATCTCGTACTCGGCGCCGGGCCCGCCGCCGTTCAGTGGCTCGGCGACGGTGGTGTTGGCGCGCACGTCGGAACCGCCCTGCTTCTCGGTCATCGCCATCCCGCACAGGGCGCCGCGCTTCTGGTCGGGCGGGATGAAGCGCTGGTCGTAGTCGAGCGAGAGGAAGCGCGGCTCCCATTCCTCGGCCAGCTCGGGCTGCGCCCGCAGCGCCGGGATTCCGGAGTAGGTCATCGACATCGGGCAGCCGACGCCGCCCTCGGCCTGCATCAGCAGCATGAAGAGCCCCGCCCTCGCCACGTGGGCTCCCGGACCGGGCTCGCGCCAGGGCGACGCGTGCAACCCCTCCGAGATCCCGAGCCGCATCAGCTCGTGCCAGGAGCTGTCGAACTCGACCTCGTCGATGCGGTTGCCGGAGCGGTCGTGGGTGCGCAGGACAGGCTTTTTCTCGTTCGCCTCGAAACCCCAGCGGATCACCTGCGCCGAGCCGCAGACCTTGCCCCATTCGCGGGCCCGCCCCTCAGCCCAATCGGCGCCCTCCCTGCGAAGCGCCTCGATCATCGGGTGATCCTGCTCGAAGGAATTGAAGCCCTCGAGCGGCGGGGGCTGGTTGGTGACCTCGTGGGTCGCGTGGCTGGGGCGCTCTACGGTTGCCACAGCGCCAATGGTAGGCGAGAGGCCGGGCCGTCTATAGGATGCCCCGCCGATGGGGCACGAAGTGACGTTGATCCGCGGGGACGGCACGGGTCCCGAGCTCGTCGAGGCGACGCGGCGGGTACTGGAGGCGACCGGCGTGGAGTTCGCCTGGGACGAGCAGCCGGCCGGGGAAGGCGTCTACGCGGACGAGGGCACCCCGTTTCCCGATCGCACCCTGGAGTCGATCAAGCGGACCAAGGTCGGGATCAAGGGCCCGACGACGACGCCGGTCGGCGCCGGCTTTCGCTCGATCAACGTGCAGCTGCGCAAGGAGCTCGACCTCTACGCCTGCATCCGCCCCTGCAAGCTGTACGAGGGCGTGCGCTCCCACTTCGATCAGGTCGACATGGTGCTCGTGCGCGAGAACACCGAGGACCTCTACGCCGGGATCGAGTTCGAGGTCGACTCCGAGGGGGCCGAGAAGATGCGCAAGTTCGTCGCCTCGCTCGACGCCGGTCAGATTCGCGAGCACTCGGGGATCTCGATCAAGCCGATCTCGGTGTTCGGCAGCGAGCGGATCGTCGAGGCGGCCTTCGAGTACGCGAAGAGCAACGGGCGCCGCAAGGTCACCGCGGCGCACAAGGCCAACATCATGAAGTTCTCCGACGGTCTGTTTCTGGACATCGCCCGCAAGGTCGCCGAGCGCCACCCCGAGATCGAGTTCGAGGACCGGATCATCGACAACCTCTGCAACCAGCTGGTCTCGCGGCCCGAGGAGTACGACGTGATCGTGCTGCCAAACCTCTACGGCGACATTGTCTCCGACCTCGGGGCGGGGATGATCGGCGGTCTCGGACTGGCGCCGGGGGCCAACATCGGCACCGAGGCGGCGATGTTCGAGGCCACCCACGGCTCGGCTCCCAAGTACAAGGGGATGAACAAGGTCAACCCGACGGCGCTGATGCTGTCGGGGGTCTTGATGCTTCGCCACCTCGACGAGGGCGAGGCGGGGGACCGCATGGAGGGGGCGATCGCCGCGGTGATCGCCAAGGGCGACAAGGTCACCTACGATCTGAAGCCGAGCCGCGACGATCCCACCGCCGTCGGCACGTCGGAATTCGCCGACGCGGTGATCGAGCAGATGCAGGCCGGGCAGAGGAGGAGAGCGTGAGCAGTCCAGTCAAAGTCACGGTCACCGGCGCCGCCGGCCAGATCGGCTACGCGATCCTGTTCCGGATCGCTTCGGGTCAGATGCTCGGCGACGACACCCCGGTGGAGCTGCGCCTGCTGGAGGTCCCCGACGCGATCGGGGCTGCCGAGGGCACGGCGATGGAGCTCGACGACTGCGCGTTTCCGCTGCTGAGCAAAATCGAGATCAGCGACGACCCCAAGTTCGCGTTCGACGGCTGCAACGTCGCGCTGCTGATCGGGGCCCGTCCCCGCAGCAAGGGCATGGAGCGCGCCGACCTGCTGGAGGCCAACGGCGGAATCTTCAAGCCACAGGGAGAGGCGATCAACGCGGGCGCTGCCGATGACGTCAAGGTACTGGTGGTCGGCAATCCGGCCAACACCAATTGCCTGATCGCGAAGTCACACGCTCCCGACGTGCCGGCCGAGCGCTTCACCGCGATGACCAGGCTCGACCACAACCGGGCGATCGGCCAGCTCGCGAACAAGCTCGGCGTCGGCGTCGAGGCGGTGACCAACATGACGATCTGGGGCAACCACTCGACCACCCAGTACCCCGACCTGGTGCAGGCCAAGGTAAACGGCAGCAGCGCTTGGGATGAGGTCGACGACGAGGCGTGGATCGCCGACGAGTTCATTCCCCGTGTCGCGAAGCGCGGCGCGGAGGTGATCGAGAAGCGGGGCGCTTCGAGCGCCGCATCGGCCGCCAACGCCGCGATCGATCACGTCCACGACTGGGTGCTCGGCACTCCGCCGGGCGACTGGGTGTCGATGTCGGTTCCCTCGGACGGCTCCTACGAGGTCGAAGAAGGCCTGATCTCGGGGTTCCCCTGCACCTGCTCAGGCGGGGAGTGGCAGATCGTCGAGGGTCTCGAGATCGACGGCTTCTCGGGCAAGCGGATCGACGCCAGCGTCGATGAACTGAAGGAGGAGCGCGACGCGGTCTCCTCCCT
>JBBPIN010000005.1:2301-43616 GCA_038040285.1 Actinomycetota bacterium | reverse complement strand
GGATCGACGCCAGCGTCGATGAACTGAAGGAGGAGCGCGACGCGGTCTCCTCCCTCGACCTGATCTAAAACACCAATGCGGCCGCTTCGCGGCCTGACATGCCTCTGCGGCGACGCAACGTCGCCGCCCAACCTCACTTGGCGGGGTGGTACCCGCCGCCCTTCTTGCGGACCTGGCCTTCCTTTTGAAGGTCGCCCATCACGCGGTAGAGGTAGTTGGGCTTGATCTTCATCCGCTTGGCTATCTCCGATGCGGTGATGCCGGGGTTGGAGTTGACGATCTTTACCGCCTGAGCGCCGCGGGTCCCGCCGCGTCGCTTTCGGCGTCCTCCGCCTGAACCAGGCGGGCGCCCGGGGCGGCGGCGACCCACGCGGCCTCCGGTTAGATCGGCGAGCGCGCGCTCGAGGCGAGCCCGCTCCTGGTCGAGCTCCCGAAGGCGCTTTTGGACCAGCGCCCTGGCCTCGTTGAGTACGTTGCTGGTGTCCGCCATGGTTTCCTCTCTCCGGGAAGTGCCTACAACAAGCAGACTAGAGGACAGATGAATGTGTGTGTTTGTGAACTGTGTGTGGATTAGCACTTCGGCCATATGTGACAGTGGAATTTGTACGGATGTGAGTACGCGATGAGCGTGGTCGCGATCGCACGGATCCTCCTGCCTGCCGGCCTCGAGCCGCTCCAGGAGCGGGCCGAGGTGCGGGCGGGCGGCCCAGATGCGACATCGGACCGGATGCGGGAGATCGCCGCGGGCGCCGACGTTCTGGTGGCGGATCCCAGCGTCGGCGTCGATGCCGAGCTGCTCGACGCGGCCGGGCCGGGGCTGCGGCTGGTCGCCAACTTCGCGGTCGGCTACGACAACGTCGACATCGAGGAGTGCCGGCGGCGCGGCGTTGCGGTCACCAACACACCCGACGTGCTCACCAACGCCACCGCCGAGCTGGCGCTAACCCTCAGCCTGGCGGCGGCTAGGTTCCTGAGCGAGGCCGAGCGCGACCTGCGTGCCGGCGTCTGGCAGGGTTGGGACCCGGCCGCCTACCGCGGCCTGGAGCTGAGCGGCGCCACCGTGGGCGTGGTCGGCCTGGGGCGGATCGGCGGCCGCTACGCAGAGCTGCTCGCCGGCTTCGGGGTCGAGCTGCTCTACATGGCCCGGTCCCCGAAGCCGGATGCGGAGGCGCGGCTGGGAGCCACCCGCGTGGAGCTGGACGAACTGTTGCGGCGCTCCGACGTCGTCAGCCTGCACGCGCCGGCCAGCCCCGAGACCCACCACCTGATCGACGCCGACGCTCTGCGGCTGGTGGGGGAGCGGGCGGTGCTGGTCAACACCGCGCGCGGGTCGCTCGTCGATCTGGTCGCGGTCGCGGCGGCGCTGCGCGAGGGCCACCTCGGCGCCGTGGGCCTCGACGTCTACGAGGACGAGCCGCGGGTCCCGGCCGAGATCCTGGAGGCACCGCGGGCGGTGCTCGCGCCCCACATCGGTTCGGCGACGGTCAGGGCCCGCGACGCCATGGCTCGCACCGTCGCTGACAACGTGATCGCCTTCCTCGACGGGCGCGCGCTGCCCAATCGCGTTGTCTAGGGGACAGGGGTTAGGGGTTCTTGCGCAGCCGCGGAAGGGTGCGGAACACGACGTCCCAGAGCGGTGAGGAGACGCCGAATCCGAATCGGTGGTCCTGGAAGTGGTGGCGCATGTGCTGCTCGCGGAGCTGCTTGCCCAGATTCGTCTTCGGCGTGTGGTGATGGACGTGGTAGTGCATGTAGTCGTAACCCAGGTAGCCGGCGATGAACCCGGCGAACAGCGGGTAGGCGGCGGGCGTCCCGAAGAGCGCGCTGAAGCCGAGGAAGAAGAGGGCCGCGAGCGGAATGCTGACCGCGGGGGGCATCACGAGGCGCAGCCGGTCGTTGGGATGATCGTGGTGAACGCCGTGGATGATGAAGTGCATCCGGCGCCCGGCGTCGTTGTCGGGCTCCCAGTGAAAGAACAGGCGGTGCAGCCAGTACTCGGTCAGGGTCCAGATGCCGAGCCCGCCGATCGTCAGCGCGATCAGCTCCAGTGCCGCGAGGCCGCGGTCAGCTCCGAGCCACTCCATGGTTGCGACCACCGGGACGAAGATGATCGCCGGGATCGAGGGGTGGACCCGGGAGAAGAAGTTCAGAAAGGCGCTGTCGAAGAGCTGCGGGGAGGCCGCTAGCTGCTCGGTTCGCTGCTGGTTGCCGTTTGCCATCTGTACGAAAAATAGTAGCCCGTGAAGAAGACTCAGCGATTTGCGCGAATGCCCCCTGAAGCCTTCGCGAAAGCGTGCCATTATCGCCGCCGGCTCGGCGCCAAGGCCCGGGCCAGTGATTTCAAATCGGAGAGAGGACCGGACGAGATTGGCAAAGACCGCGGGGCGAGCACGGGTGAAGGCACCCAGCTGCGAGGACTGCTACTTCCGCAAGAACCTGCTCTGCTCCCTTGAGTTGGATGAGCCGTGCGCGACCTTTCGCCCCGACCGTCCCGAAGGTCTGGTGCCACCGCGCCAGCCGGTGCTGCTGATGCGCAGCCCCCGCTGGACGGGCCGCGTCGAGGCAGGCGCAAGGCTCGCGGGACGGGTCTAACCGGCCGCAAGATCTGATCGACCGACCCTAACTGGGGGCCGTGCTGGCCGAGCGGGGGTAAGGTTGGCCCCGGAACCCCGGAGGAGACCCGGCTCATGAGGATCACAGTTCTCGGCAAGTCGCCGTCCTGGCAGGACGTTGACGGTGCCTGCAGCGGCTACCTGGTCGAGGACGGCGACGCCAGCGTGTTGCTCGACTGCGGCAACGGGGTGTTCTCGAAGCTGCGCCGGTTCCGCGACTACGTCGACATGGACGCGGTCGCAATCTCCCACCTGCACGCCGACCACTTCCTCGACCTCGTCCCTTACAGTTACGCGCTCACCCTCGCTCCCCGCCAGCAGCCGGTTCCCGTTGACCGATGGCCGGGAACCGACAACCCGGCGCGCCCGCGTCTCATAGCCCCGCCTGGAGCCGAGAAGACCTTCCGCCGTGTAGTGGGCTCCTGGGGGGACGAGAAGCTGATCGAAGACGCATTCGCGATTGAGGAATATGAGCCTGACTCGATCGTTGAGGTGGGATCGATCGCCCTTCGCTTCCACGAGGTGCCGCACTTCACCGAAGCCTTTGCGATCGACGTCAGTTCGTCGAACGGAAGCGGCCGCTTCACCTTCGGGGCCGACTGCTCCCCGACCGACGCGCTCGTGGAGCTCGCACGCGGGACCGACCTGCTGCTGATCGAGGCGACCCTGCCGCGGCCCGAGCGGACCGGGAAGCGCGGTCACCTGACGCCCGCCGAGGCCGGTGAGCACGCCCGCCGGGCGGGCGCCCACCGCGTCGTCCTCACCCACATCTCCGACGAGCTGGACGCCGACTGGGCCCGCGAGGAGGCATCCAAAACCTTTGGTGCCCCCGTCGAAATCGCTCGCGAAGGCGCCGTCTACGAGGTCTAACTGCGTTCCATCCGCGGGTGGTGCGCGGGCGGGGGACCCCCACCGCGCGCAGTGCCGCGGAGGCGGCCGAGCACGGTGGGGGTGGCCCCGCGCGACGGGACCCGCGGGCGGAGCGGCCCGGCTATCTTTGACCGATGCCCGAGCGAGACCTGTTCGCGAACTTCGAGCGCATGCGGCGGGAGATGGACCAGTTGTTCGGCGACTGGCCGGGGCGCGGCTTGGTCGGAGCCCGCAGCAGCGGCTTCTCGCCCAAGATCGACCTCTATTACTGCGGCGACCCCCAGCGGGCCATCGTCAAGGTCGATCTAGCCGGCGTGGAGCTGAGCGAGGTGACGATCGAGGTCAGCGGTCGCGAGCTGGCGATCAGCGGCGAGCGCCCGGTGCAGGAGACCGAGGGCCGTGTCTACCAGCAGGTGGAGATCGACTCGGGCCCGTTCCGCCGCATCGTCGAGCTTCAGGTCGACGTCGACCCCGAGCGCGCCAAGGCCACCTACGAGGACGGTGTCCTGCGCATCGAGCTGCCGCTGCGCGAGCAGACCGAGACGGCGCGCCGGGTGCCGATCGACCGCGAGTGAGATGACCGAGAGCGAAGGCAACGGACGCAGGGGCGCCTTCGGGGCGGAGCCCGATGCGGCGACCCTCGAGGTGGTCGAGACGCCGGAAACCGAGCAGGCGATCCACTTCGAGGAGCCGCTCCCTCAGACGCTTCCGATCTTGCCGCTGCGGGAGATGGTCACCTTCCCCGACACGTTGACCCCGCTCGCGGTCGGTCAGCAGCGCTCGATCCAGCTGGTCGACGACGTTCTGGCCGGCAACCGGATGCTGGCTATGGTCGCCTCGGCAGACCCCGAGAAGGAGGAGCCCGGTCCCGAGGACCTCTACAAGGTCGGCGTCGCCGGGGTTGTCGCCCGGATGCTCAAGGTGCCGGACGGGACGATCCGCATCCTCGTCCAGGGCACCCAGCGGGTCGGGATCGGCGACTTCGTGCAAACCGAGCCCTACCTGGTGGCGCGGGTCAGCGAGATGCCCGACCACCTCGAACCGAGCCAAGAGCTGCAGGCGCTGACGCGCAACGTGCAAAGCACCTTCTCGGAGATCATCGAGCAGATCCCCTACCTGCCAGAGGAGCTGCAGATGGCGGTCACCAACGTCGACGAACCCTCGACGCTCAGCCATCTGATTGCCGGCGCGCTGCGAATCCCGTTCGCCGAGAAGCAGGAGCTGCTCGAAGAGGCCGACGTGGCGAAGCGGATGCGACGCCTTTCCGAGATCCTCGCCCGCGAGCTGGAGGTGGTGCGGCTCGGCACCCAGATCCAGTCCCAGGTCCAGTCGGAGGTCGACAAGGGTCAGCGCGAGTACCTATTGCGCGAGCAGCTGAAGGCGATCCAGACGGAGCTGGGGGAGGGCGACGAGCAGCAGGCGGAGATCAACGAGCTGCGCGATCGCATCGAGCAAGCGGACCTCCCCGAGCATGCCCGCAAGGCGGCCGAGCGGGAGCTGTCACGGCTCGAGCGGCTGCCGCCTGCCGCCGCCGAGTACGGGGTGATCCGCACCTATCTCGAGTGGCTGGTCGAGCTTCCCTGGAGTGAGCGAACCGAGGACAACCTCGACATCGAGCACGCGCGGGAGGTTCTCGACGAGGACCATTACGACCTCGAGAAGGTCAAGGACCGCATCCTCGAGTACCTGGCGGTTCGCAAGCTCAACCCCTCCTCCCATGGGCCGATCCTTTGCTTCGTCGGCCCGCCGGGGGTCGGCAAAACCAGCCTCGGACGCTCGATCGCCAAGGCCCTGGGCCGAAAGTTCGAGCGCATCTCGGTGGGTGGAGTGCGCGACGAAGCCGAGATTCGCGGCCATCGGCGCACCTACATCGGCGCGATGCCGGGCACGATCGTGCGGGCGCTGCGCGACGCGGAATCGCGCAACCCGGTGTTCATGATCGATGAGATCGACAAGATGGGCGCCGACTTTCGCGGCGACCCCGCCAGCGCGATGCTCGAGGTGCTTGACCCGGCGCAGAACGACTCCTTCCGCGATCACTACCTCGACCTCGAGTTCGACCTCTCCGAGGTGCTGTTCATCGCCACGGCCAACATCCTCGACACGGTGCCCGCCGCCCTCCAGGACCGCATGGAGGTGATCCAGCTCGCCGGCTACACGACCGACGAGAAGCTGCACATCGCCAAGCGCTACCTGGTCCCGCGCCAGATCAAGGAGAACGGGCTGAAGCCCTCCCAGATCGAGTTCGCCGATCCGGCGCTGAGGGCGATCATCGAGGAGTACACGCGCGAGGCGGGGGTGCGCAACCTGGAGCGCGAGATCGGCACGATCTGCCGCAAGGTGGCCCGCCAGGTCGCCGAGGGGAAGGCCAAGGACCGGGTTCGGATCTCCGCCAAGCGGGCCCGCGAGCTGCTCGGCAAGCGTCGCTTCTTCGCCGAGCAGCGGCGTCGCACGAAGGATCCCGGCGTCTCCACCGGCCTCGCCTGGACGCCGGCCGGGGGAGAGGTGCTGTTCGTAGAGGCGACGGCGATGCCGGGCTCGGGCAAGCTGACGATCACCGGTCAGCTCGGCGAGGTGATGAGGGAGTCCGCCCAGGCGGCGCTGTCCTACGTACGGCGCAACCTCGACAAGATCGCCCCCGACATGCCCGAGGACTGGTTCGAGACCCAAGACATCCACATCCACGTCCCGGCCGGCGCAGTCCCCAAGGATGGGCCTTCAGCTGGCGTCGCGATGGTCACGGCCCTTGCCTCGCTGGTGAGCAGCCGCCCGGTTTCCAACCAGGTCGCGATGACCGGCGAGGTCACTCTCACCGGTCAGGTGCTGCCGATCGGCGGACTGAAGGAGAAGTCGCTTGCCGCCCAGCGGGCCGGGATCAAGCGAATCATCGTCCCGGAGCGCAACGAGGGCGATGTCGCCGAGATCCCCGAGCACGAGCGCGAGGAGCTGCAGTTCGTTTACGCGAGTGACGTCGACCAGGTGCTCGAGGCGGCGCTCGACGGCGGACCGCCAACTCGAGGGCGCTGATGCATTCGACAGACGCTGTGACAGGGAGGGGCGTCCCTCCCGGCCTCTTCATGCGCGAACGGCACCGATCAACGTGGGTGCCATGGGCGCTGGGAGCGGCGATCGTCATCGGAGCCGCGATTCGGTTCTCCACCCTCGGCATGCAGAGCTACCACCACGACGAGGCGTGGACCGCCGGTGTTGTCCTGCACAGCAACCTATTCACGACCCTGGGCAAGGTCTCGGCCACCGAGTCGACGCCCCCGCTCTACTACCTGCTCGCCTGGGGTTGGACGAAGCTGTTCGGCACCGGGGAGTGGGGCCTGCGCTCACTCTCGGCGTTGTTCGGCGTCGCGACGATCCCGGTCGTCTACCTGATCGCGCGCCGGATGGCAGGCGGCGCCGCCGGCGCCGCCGCGGCCGCGCTGGCGGCGGTCAACCCGGCCCTGATCTGGTACTCGCAGGAAGCGCGCAGCTATTCGCTGCTGGTCCTGCTCAGCGCGCTTGGCTTCCTGTTCTTCCTCAGGGCCCGCGACGGGTATGCGCGGCGGGACCTCTTTTGGTGGGTGGCGCTGTCGGTGCTGGCGACGGCGACGCACTACTTCGGGGCGATGCCGGCTGCGATCGAGGCTGCGCTGCTGCTCGCGGGCGCCGGTCGGCGCCGAGGCGCCGCACTGATCGCGGTCGCGGTGGTTGCCCTTGGGGCGCTGGCGCTTGCGCCGCTTGCCCTGCACCAGGGAAACGCCGGGCATGCAGACTGGATTGGCCGCCTCGGGATGCTGACCAGGCTGAAGGAGACGGCCGGGAGCTTCGTGAGCGGCGAGACCGGGCGTTTCATCAACCAGCCGCTGCGGATGCGCTACGCCGCGCTGCCCCTGGCGCTGCTCGCGGCGGCGCTGGCGCTGCTCGCCTGGCGCGTCTCGGCGTCCGAGCAGCGCGCCGCCGGGGTCGCACTGGCCGTGGCGGCCGGCTCGCTGCTGCTGGGGCTGGCCGCCATGGCCGTCGGCCAGGACTTCGTGCTGGACCGGAACCTGCTGCCGGCGCTGATCCCTCTGTTGGTCGCGGCGGCGATCGGGCTTGCCAGCCGCGGCTCGGGCCGCCTTGGGCTCGGGATTGGCGCGATTCTGATCGCCTACTGGCTTGCGTTCGCCGTCTACGTCGACCTGCGGCCGCGATTGCAGCGCGCCGATTGGCGCGACGTCGCGGCCGACCTCGGCTCGCCGTCGGGGCCACGGGAGATCGTCACCTCGGGCCAGGGCGCTGTGCCGCTGCTCTATTACCTGCCCGATCGAACCATCGAGCTGCACTCTCCGCGGCCCCCGATGCCGGTCAGGGAGGTCGACGTGGTCAGCATCGGGGTCCCCCGGGCGCGTCGGGCGACCGGCTTGCCCCGCCCCTTCCGTCCCGCGGGGCAGGTGAGCGAGCACACGGTGACGTTGACCCGCTACGTGGCGCCACGCCCAGTGGCGGTGTCATGGCATCAGTTGCTCGATCACTACACGGGATTCGTCTCCCGCGACGTGCTCGCCCAGGGGGCGGCGGCCCGTGCCGCGGCCAATCCGTCGAATTGAGGCTCGCGCGGCGAGTGGTCCAAGGGTCGGCCGGGTATATCCTCCGCGAGCAACCCGATCGACCGAGGGAGTTGACCAGGAATGGCTAGAGGCACCACCACCGCGGGCAAGGCGGCCGACGCGTACAGCGCGGCCCGTTCGCACCCCTACGTCCAGCGTCTGATCGAGGACGAGCAACTGCGCAACAACCTGCGCGACGCCTATGGCGCGGCTCGCCACGCTTACGATCGGATCACCAAGAACGGCAAGCCGGCGCAGCGGCTGATGGACGACAAGAAGGTCCAGCGCGACCTTCGCACCGCCGCCGACTCGCTGCGCGAGGCTTCCGACCAGCTGCGCGGGCGCCGCAAGCGCAAGGTCCGTCTCGGCCGGCTGATCCTGTTTGGCACGATTGGGGCGGGAGTCGCCCTGGCGCTGAGCGAGAGCGCCCGCAAGGCGGTCATGGACTCCCTGTTCGGCGCCGAGGAGGAGTTCGAGTACACGAGCACCACCTCGACCGGGAACGGCGCCGGCTCGTAAGTTCGTAATTCGTAACTCGTCATTCGTCCCTCTTATCTCGAATGACGAATGACGAATGACGACAGACGAGACCTGAAACCATGCACTCCGTCCACGTGCTGCTTCCCGCGCAGCGCTACGTCTTCTCCCTCGACGGCGAGAGCGCCGTCCCCGAGCAGCTGCAGAGCTCCGCGGACGGTTTTCGCCGCTACAAGGAGCTTCAGGCAGAGGGAAAGACGGTGGGGATGGTCGCTTTCCCCAACAGCCTCCTGATCCGCGCCTCCGAGGACTATCTGGTCGATCCGGGCCTGGTCATGCAGGGCGCGCCGCAGTTCGGGGCGCTCGACTCGCTTGGCGTCTCGGCCAATGACGTCAAGAAGGTGATCATGACCCACCTGCACTTCGACCACGCGGAGGCGCTCGCCACCTGGCCGCAGCGCACCGTCTACGTGCATCGACTGGAGACCGAGGCCCCCTATGCCCAGCTCGTCGCCGGTCAGCTGGAGACGGTCAACCTGGAGATCCTCGACGGCGATGAGGGAGAGATCGAGCCGGGCGTGCGCTGGATCCGCACCCCCGGTCACTGCGACGGCCTGATCACGGTCCTCGTCGACACCGACGACGGATTGACGGCGATCGCGTCGGACTGCGTCGGCCCGCTACCCGAGTACTTCGACGAGATGGACCTGCCGCAGGACTTCGGGCCCGAGCGCGAGGAGCTGCTGGAGCAGTGGCAGCGGATACGGGACCTCGACCCCGCAGTCGTGATCCCGGGCCACAACCCGCCTGTACGGCTGCGGTAGGCGCCGGCTGGCTGGCCAGCCTCGCCTCGCCAAAGCTGCAGCTCTGAATAGACTTCCCGTTCATGGAGGCTGCTGCACCAGAGCGCGAGCTGACCGGGGAGAAGGCACAGCGGATCGTCGACGCGATGCGCAAGAGCGTCGCCAAGCGCGGCGCCGCCGGCTCGACCTTCGAGCACGTAGCCCGCGAGGCCGGAGTGAGCCGTGGGTTGCTGCATTACTACTTCGGGACCAAGGAGCGACTGCTGGTCGAGGTGGTGCGCCGCGACACCGAGCTGCGCATCGAGATGCTCGACGAGCCGCTCGCCAAGGCGCAGACGGTCGACGACGTCCTCGATGGTCTGGTCACGCTCCTCATGGACCTGATCGAGAACGAGCCCGAATACTTCCTGCTGCTGTTCGAGCTGTTCAGCGCCGGCCGCCGCAATCCCGACATCCAGCGCGAGTTGGGCCAGCTTTTCGAGCGTACGCGCGGCCACGTCGGCGAGATCCTCAGGGCCAAGGAGGCCGAAGGGGTGCTGAACCTGCGCTACGACGCGGAGGCGGTGACCTCCTATCTGTTCGCGGTCGGCGACGGCTTCGCGCTACAGGCGCTCTCGGCACCCGGCCAGGACCATTCGGGGCTGCTCGCCGCCAGCAAGGCGACGGCGCGTTACCTGCTGACCGACAAGCAGTAGCGCTCAGCAGCCGACGTGGCCTGAAGGCAGGCGGACCAGGACGCGTGAGCGGTTGTCGTTCTCGTTCGACTCGCGCAGGTGGTTCTTCGGGTCGGCCTCCATGTAGAACGCGAAACAGCCGTGGAGGCCGGTGACGTTGACGTACTGCTCGTGGTATTCGGCGGGGTAGATGTCGGACCAGCCGACCGAGGTCCCCAGTACCACGCCGCGCTTGTTGGGGTTCTGGTTACAGCCTGGATAGACGCGGTGGCGGGGCGAGTGGCGTGAGGGCTTGGTGCGCTCGAGGTCGCGCAGGCAGTAGTAGAACTTCGGCCCGGTGCGGATCTGCGTCTTTGGAAGGCCCTGGTCGTCGACGGTCCAGATCTCGAACCGGGCCGCATCGCGGAACTTCCAGTAGCGGTACTGGCCGGGGACCGGATAGAAGGCGAGGCGGCCCTGGGTAGGGATCACCAGCTTGCCGCCGCCTTTGCGGTGAATGCGCTGGTTGACACGCATCAGGCGTGTGCCGGGGATGCGGATGCCGCGAATCTCCATCGGTCCCTGGCCGCGGCTGTTGACGCTGCTCTTCGCGTGCAGCAAACGCCGCCCGCTCAGGCTCTTGGAGATGACCAGATGGCTCGGCTTTGACATCCGCAGGTTCGGGCACAGCAGCTCGGCCTGCTCCGGGCCGGTGCAGGGGTTGGCGCCGTTCTCGTCCGGGTCGTCGCCCGGGTAGCGGCCGCGCGAATTGGCGCTGCCACTGGCGGCGAGCGCCAGCAGCAGCGCGCAGCCGACCGCCGCCGCGATCGGGGCGGCTCTCGACCTCGGTCGTGACGTGCCTGCCTCAGACCCGATCCGCAAAGTGGCGTGAGTCTAGACGGCCGTAACCGCATCTCCGCGCAATGAAACGGGGTCCCCGCGAAGGGACCCCGCTCGCAACGGCCATGCGGTCGGAACGCCTAGGAGGAGACCTCCTGGTTGTCCTCGCCGGGCTGCGGGTCGCCGCGAAGGACGCGTTCGCAGCTGCGGGCGACCACATCCTGTTGATCGGCGATCACGGTGTCGAATCCGCTGCCGCAGAACACCTGGTCGGCCTCGCCGTCGCGGACCAGGACCATGTCGTTGCCCCGCCGCGCGTGGACGGTGTCGACCCCGGGTTGGGAGACGTCGACCTGCGCCAGCGCCGAGATCACGTCGTTGCCCCTGCCGCCGAACACGGTGTCGACGCCGGGCCCCGCGTACTCGACGTCGTTGCCCGGTCCACCGTGCAGCTCGTCGTTGCCGTCGCCGCCCCGAACCAGGTCATGACCGAAGTACCCACGCAGGAGGTCGTCTCCCACCTGCCCGAGGACCTCGTCATTTCCCCGCCAGCCGAGCAGATAGTCGTTGGCCGTCGCCGCCGACGATGTGGTCGTCGCCGACTCCGCCGTCTATCTGGTCATCGCCGAGGCCGCCGTCGGCCTGATCCTTGCCCGGGCCCAGATCGGCCCGGTCGTTTCCGTCTCCGGCGACGACGCTGTCGTCGCCCTGGAGCGCGCGTATCTGGTCGTCGCCGGGCTTGGCGTCGATCTGGTCGGCCTGGTTGGAGCCGGTGATGGTGTCGGGTCCGTCGGTGCCGATGATCGTCAGCGCCATCGCACTCGCTGCGCTGAAGGCAAGAATCGCCAAGGCGCTGACGAGGATCCCTGTGCCTCGTAGCTTCATTTCATCCCTCCCTGGGGGATTGATATTGCGGTCCATTCAACACGCGGCGCACGGCCGAGGTTGCGGTGTGGTGATCGCCGACCGCCATATGCTTCGCCGACCGTGAGCCGCAGAGTGGGCAGCGACCGCCTGATAGTCCTCGCCGAGCAATGAACGATGACCTGGCATTCGCGGGGGCTGCGCAGCAGGCCGAGTTGGTCCGGGCGGGCCAGGTATCGCCGACCGATCTGGTGCAACAGGCGCTCGACCGCATCGAGCGCCTCGAGCCGCAGCTGAACACGTTTCGCGTCGTGCTCGCCGAGCGGGCGCTCGCCGAGGCGCAGCAGGCCGAGGCGCGGCTGGGGGCCGGAGACGAACGGCCGCTCCTCGGGGTGCCGATCGCGATCAAGGACTCCGCCGACCTGGCAGGCGAGCTGACCGCGAACGGCACCGACGCCTTCACCGATCGGGCCGCCGCCGACTCCGAGATGGTGCGACGGCTTCGCGGCGCCGGCGCGATCGTGGTCGGCAAGACCAACCTCCCCGAGCTGGCGATCTTCGGCTTCACCGAGTCCGCTACCTGGGGCGTGACCCGCAATCCCTGGGACTCACAGCACGGGACCGGAGGCTCGAGCGGCGGCAGCGCTGCGGCGGTCGCCGCCGGGTTGGTGCCGCTCGCGTCGGCGTCCGACGGGGCCGGGTCGATCCGCATCCCGGCGGCGTCGTGCGGGGTCTTCGGGCTGAAGCCCTCTCGGGGTCGGATCTCGCTGGCGCCCGACCTCGAGCACTGGAACGGGATGTCGGTGAACGGTTGTCTGAGCCGGACGGTGCTCGACACCGCGATCTACCTTGACCTGACCAGCGGCGGCTCGCAGGAGCCCGGTGCTCCACCGTCCCCCGAGCGCCGCTTTGTCGAGTACGCGAAGAGCCCACCCAGCAAGCTGCGAATCGCCTGCTCGACCACGCCGATGCGCGGGGTCGCGCCCCCGATCGTCTCCGATGCGGTCAAGGGCGCGGTCGCGGACACCGCCGAGCTTCTGCGCTCGCTCGGGCACGAGGTCGGCCAGCGGGACCCAGACTGGGGCATGATCGGCAACCAGGTCTCGGCCCGCTACCTGCGCGGCATCCACGACGACGTGGCCCGGGTGCCGCACCCGGAGCGGCTCGAGCTGCGGACCCGCCGCTTCGGGCAGATCGGCGGCCTGGTCTCCGAGCGCGCCCTGGAGCGGGCTCGCGGCGAGGCTGCGGAGCGCGATCGCGAGCGCATCAGGCCCCTGTTCGAGCAGTTCGACGTCCTGATGATGCCGGTGATGGGGGGAACGGCGCTGCCGCTGCGCCACTGGGAGGGTCGCAGCGCGATGCGGATAATGCTCGGCCAGATCCGCTTCTACGGCTTCACTCCTCCCTGGAACCACCTCGGCAACCCGGCCGCATCGGTGCCCGCCGGGTTCGCGGCCGACGGCCTGCCGCTGGCCGTGCAGCTGGTCGGACGGCCAGGCGACGAGGGCACGTTGCTCTCGCTCGCCGCGCAGCTGGAGGCGGAGCGGCCCTGGGCCGCGGATCGCCCGCCGATCTCCTGAGGCGCGATTACGCCCGTGTCCTGATCGTCAGGTGACCCTGCGCGGCGCGAACACGCTCGTGAAGGCGCGGAAGCCGCGCAGCGAGCCGCGCGGCCTCAGGCGCCGGCGCAGGAGGGCAGGGAACGGGTTCTGGCCGCGGGTCGAGACCTCGATCCACTGCTGCCAGGAGGTCTCGATGGTGAAGTCGGGGCGCTGCGCGTCGCCCGGCTCGACCCGCGTGGAGCCGTTCTCGACCACGATGTGCCAGGGGTCGGCATCGCTGAAGCGCCACTGGAACACCCAAGGACGCCCGTTCATCCCGCCGGTGTTTGCAGAGTGGCCGATGATCTCGAAGAGGACGCGCTGGGTCTCGGGACTGGAATCGGGGCGCCCGTTCGGCTCGCCGATCACGCCGGCCTTCAGGAGCACGATCTGGTTGCGCGCTCGCTCCTCGTGGGTCAGCGAGAGATCGAACGGGTACAGGTCAGGCGGCATCTCCTCGAGCGGGAACCCAGCCGCCCGCCACTTTGCCTCCACCGAGCGCATGCCAAATGCGTAGATGTCCTCGAGCGTGAACCCATATTCGGTCGTGTAGCGCTCGTCCCAGCCCGGCGGAACGAAGACACCCGGCAGGAAGGGGAACACCTCGCGCAGCAGCTCGACCACCGCCTGCTTGCACTCGTCCGATTCGGCAAACATCTCCGACAGCGCCTTGACGCCGAAGCCTATGTGGCGCTGCTCGTCGCGCGAGACGTTGCCCATGCCCTCGCTGAAGCCGGGCATCGTGCCCTCCTTGACGAAGAAGTCCTCGATGAAGTGCTGGCCGGGCTGGGCAAGTGACGCCTCGACGACCATGTGGTAGAGCGCGATCGCCTGCGCGAACTTGGGCAGCGAGCGGTCGCGGCGCAGCTCCTCGGCCATCTGGTCGAGGCGTCCGAAGACTCCGCGGTAGCCCCACCCGAGCTGGGGCAGGGTGTAGGCGAGCGTCGAGGAGATCGAGCCCTCGGCCCCGATCACCTCCCTGAAAAAGCGGTGAAAGAAGACCGCGTGGCGCGCCTCGTCGACCTGCTGACTGGCAAGGAAGTACTTCTGCTCCTCCTTCGGTGCCGCGTCGATGTAGGGCGAGAGATTGTCGGTGACCGAGTCCTCGCCGTAGAAGAACATCGAGTAGATCCAGAGAGCGGACTTCTTCTGAATCTCGCTCAGCGCCTCCCAGCCCTTGCGGTCCTCGGTGAAGTCGAGGTCGTAGGCCGACCAGTTGCCGTGCTCCCAGCGCTGGTAGAGATCCTCGTAGGTGATGTCGCCGGTGGCGGCGCCCTGGGCTGCGACTGACATTGCAGGTCGACCTCCTCGCGGGTCGGAGCTCTCCGGGATGCTTAGAATAACTGACTGGCGAGTCAGCTAGCCTTGAGCGGAGTGAGTTCGGTCACAGATACCAAACCCAAGCGGCGGCGCATGTCCGCGGCGGATCGCCGCGAGGCGATCCTCGACGCGGCGCTGGAAGAGTTCTCGCTGAACGGATTCCACGAGACGTCCCTCGAGGGGGTCGCCGATCGGGCTGGGATCTCCAAGGCGCTGATCTACGAGCACTTTCCCTCCAAGCGCGACCTGCATGGGGCGCTGCTGGGCCGCTACGTCCACGAGCTGCTCGAGCGGGTGATCGGGGCGATCGCAACCGCTGCCCCGCCGGAAGAGCGGCTGCGGGCCGGGGGCGATGCCTTCCTTTCCTTCGTCGAGGACCATCGAGAGCCGTGGCGGTTGATGGTGCGCAATCCGGCCGACTCCGGCGTCGAGGCGACGGTTGGGCGAGTGCAGAGCGAGATCGCGCACGCGGTCGCCGCCCTGATGCAGGCCGACGCGACGCCCGAGATGGGAGAGGACCCTGACGACGCCCACTTCGAGATCGAGATGCTCGCCCAGCAGCTTGTCGGCGCGCTGCGCGCGCTTGGCAACTGGTGGGACGATCACCGCGACGTTCCGCGCGAGCGCCTGCTCGAGACGCACATGGACTTCGCCTGGGTCGGCCTCGACCGGCTCAGCCAGGGGGAGAGCTGGGCGGGCTGATCTCGCGCTTGAGGATCTTCCCGGTCGGGCCCTTGGGCAGCTCGTCGAGGAACCAGACCTGGCGCGGGTACTTGTAGGCGGCGAGTTGCGATTTGACGTGCCGCTGAAGCTCCTCGGCTGACGCGCTGACCTCCGGTCGCAGCACCACCGCCGCGCAAACCTCCTCGCCCATCTTCTCGTCGGGTGCTCCCACGACTGCGGCCTCCAGCACCGCCGGATGCTCGTACAGCACTTCCTCGACCTCGCGCGGGTAGACGTTGTAGCCGCCGCGGATGATCATGTCCTTCTTGCGATCGACGATGTAGAAGATGCCGTCCTCGTCGATGCGACCCATGTCGCCGCTGTGAAACCAGCCGCCGCGCATCGCCTCCGCGGTCGCGTCGGGGCGCTGCCAGTAGCCCTTCATGATGTTGTGGCCTCGGATCACGACCTCGCCCACCTCGCCGGGTGGGAGCTCGTTGTCGCTCTCGTCGACGATTTGCATCTCGACGCCGCGGATCGGCTGGCCGATCGAGCCCGCTTTGCGCTCGCGGTCGGGGTGGTTCGAGCAGGCGACCGGCGAGGTCTCCGAGAGCCCGTAGCCCTCGAGCAGCTTGCAGCCGAACGCCTCTTCGAAGCCGCGAAGGACCTCGACCGGCATCGCCGCCCCGCCGGTCATGCAATTTCTAAGTGAGGAGGTGTCGAAGCCCTCGCGCCCGGGGTGGTTGAGCATCGCCCCGTACATCGTCGGTACCCCCTGGAAGACGGTGACCCGCTCGCGTTGCATCGCCTCCAGCGCGTCGCCGGGGTCGAAGCGGGGCAGCATCACGACGCAGGCGCCCTCGCGCAGCGAGGCGTTCAGCGTCGCCGTCTGGCCGAAGGAGTGAAACTGGGGCAGCGCACCGAGCACGACGTCCTCGGGTCCGACCTCGGTCAGCGTCTCGGCGACGATCTCCGCGTTCAGCGACAGGTTGAGATGGGTGAGCTCGGCGCCCTTCGGCTTGCCGGTCGTCCCCGACGTGTAGAGGATCACGGCCGTGTCGCTCTCGTCGGTCTCGGCGAGGCCGGGGGCCAGCTCCAGGCCTTCGAGGGTCTGTGAGAACGCGGCCGGCTCGACCTCGACCAGCTCTGCGCTGGCTGTCTCGGCGCCCGCCCGTGCCTCGTCGAGGAAACCATGCCATGCGAGCAGCAGTCGGGCGCCGGAGTCCTCGAGGTAGAAGCTGATCTCGCGCTGCTTGAGCAGCACGTTCATCGGCACGACCACCGCTCCAGCGCGGAGGATCCCGTAGTAGGAGATCGGGAACTGGGGGACGTTGGGGAGCATGATCGCGACCCGGTCGCCCTGCTCGACACCGTTGTCGCGCAGCAATGTGGCCAGCCGGGCGCTGTCGCGGTCGAGCTCGGCGTAGGTCAGCTCGGTGTCGCCGAGCCGCAGCGCGGGACGATCCGGGTGGCGCTCGGCGCTGCGGGTGATCGTCTCGGCGAGGTTGAGGCTCATTGCTTGCTCAGCTTCGGGCTGGTCCAGGGTTGCTCGATCCGGTTGGCGAGTTCGCTCGCGAGGCCCTCGATCGGGACCCGCGTCTGCTCCAGCGAGTCGCGATCGCGCAGGGTGACCGTGTCGTCGCTCATCGTCTGGCCGTCGACGGTGATCCCCCACGGGGTTCCGATCTCATCCTGGCGGCGGTAGCGCTTCCCGATCGAGCCGCCCTCGTCGTACTCGGCCGGCACCCGGCCGCGCACCGCCTCGAAGACCTCGCGCGCCTTCTCCGGCATCCCCTCCTTGGAGACCAGTGGCAGCACCGCGGCCTTCACCGGGGCCATGCGCGGGTGAAGGCGCAGCACGGTTCGCTCGCGTCCCTCGACCTCCTCGGTGTCATATGCGTCGACCAGGAAGGCGAGCATCGCCCGGTCGACCCCCGCCGCCGGCTCGATCACGTGCGGGACGTAGCGCTCCTTGGTCTGGGGGTCGAAGTACTCGAGCTTCTCACCCGAGAACTCGGCGTGCTGGCGGAGGTCGAAGTCGCCGCGGTTGGCGATCCCCTCCAGCTCCGACCAGCCCATCGGGAACAGGTACTCGATGTCCGAGGTGGCGCTGGAGTAGTGGGACAGCTCGTCTGCCCCGTGGGCGCGCAGCTGCAGGTGGTCGGAGCGAATGCCGAGGTCGGTGTACCAGCGCACCCGCTCCTTCATCCAGTGCTCGTGCCACTTCTCGGCCTCGTCGGGCGGCACGAAGAACTCCATCTCCATCTGCTCGAACTCACGGGTGCGGAAGACGAAGTTGCCGGTCGTGATCTCGTTGCGAAACGACTTGCCGATTTGGGCGATCCCGAAGGGCGGCTTTCGGCGCGAGAACTGAAGCACGTTCTTGAAGTTGACGAAGATCCCCTGCGCGGTCTCCGGCCGCAAGTAGGCGACCGAGGCGTCCTCGATCACCGGCCCGACGTGGGTCTGGAACATGAGGTTGAACTGACGCGCTTCGGTGAGGTCGCACTGGTCCGTCTCGCCCGGGTGCTTGGAAGGCTTCTTCCCGCAGGCCGCGTCCTCGAGCTTGTCGGCGCGGAAGCGCTGCTTGCAGGTCCGGCAGTCGACCAACGGGTCGGTGAACCCCTCCAGGTGCCCGGACGCCTCCCAGGTGCGCGGGTGTTGGAGGATCGCCGAGTCCAGCGCCACGATGTCGTCGCGGTCCTGGATCATCGCCCGCCACCACTCGCCCTTGACGTTGTTGCGCAGCAGCACGCCGTAGTGGCCGTAGTCGTAGGTCGAGCCCAGTCCCCCGTAGATCTCCGAGGTCGGAAAGACGAAGCCGCGACGCTTGCAGAGCGCCACGATCTCGTCCATCGAGACTTCCTCGTTTCTGGCGCTGATGCCGGGCGGCGCTGTGCCTTCCATTTCGCGGCACACCGTATCGGGGCAATCTCTGGGGCAAAGGTCAGTCCGGGCCGGCCAGGCGCCTTGCGGGTCGCGGGAGGACCCCCTGCGATAATCGCCTCGCCGTGCCGATCTACGAGTACAAGTGCGCCAGCGGGCATGTCTTCGAGGCCGTGCAGAGCATGTCCGACGACCCGCTCACCAAGTGCGAGCAGTGCGGGGCGCCGGTGGAGCGCGTCTTTCACCCGATTGCGGTCCACTTCAAGGGCTCCGGCTTCTACACGACCGACTACGGGTCGAAGAAGCAGGCGGGCCAGGACGGCGCGGGCAAGGACACAGAGAAAACGTCGAAGCCGGAGAAGAAGGAGAAGGCTGAGGCGAAGTCGGACTCTGGCTCGTAGCCACCAGCCACTGGCCACTAGCCACTAGTGACTAACCGACCAGTTGCTTTACCGCCCGCTGACGCTCCGATTCGGGCACCTCGGTGCTCCCCAGCGGGCCCGGACTGCACGGCGTCGGCACCCGCGCGCAGAGCACGTTGGTGCTCGAGCCTCCGATCGCGGACGACAGGATCAGCTGCGGCATGGTGAAGAAGCCCATGTCGCTGACGAACGCCTTCGGCGCGTCCCAGCCGATGATCGGTCCATGGATGAAGTTGTAGGGGAGCCGGAACGGGCTGGTCAGCCGGCCCTTGATCCCGGCGATCACGGCCTGCTGGGCCTTCGCCCGGTCGAGGTCGTTGTAGCCGGAGCCAAAGGCGCTATGGCCCGGGCCTGGGCAGGGGCTCGGCTCGCGAATCCGCGCGTAGGCGAGGGCCTGCTGGCCATTCAGCGTGTGCTCGCCGTTGCCGAGGTGCAAGGTGATACCGCCCTGGCCGCCCCCGGCGCCGCCCGAGATGTCGGCGCAGAGCTTCTGCTGAACGTCGACCTTCACGCCGCCGATCGCATCGATGAAGTCCTGAAAGCCGGTGAAGTCGATGATCACGACGTGATCGATCTTGATGCCAAGGAACCGCTCCACCGTTTGGATCTGCAGCTTCGCTCCCCCGAACGCGTAGGCGGCGTTGATCTTCTGAGACTCATGGCCCGGGATCTCAGCGAAGCTGTCACGCGGGATGGAGAGCTTGCGGAAGTGACCGCCGCCGGCCCGAATCAGCATCAGGGTGTCGGCTCGGAACTGACCCTGGGAGCAGCCGCCGTGCGGCGCGTCGCCATGGGACTGCTGATCGAAGCACGGCTGCGAAGGGGCCGCACCCGGCTCCTTGGTGTCGGGCGGGCGGGCATCGGTGCCGATCATCAGGATCGTCTGCGGACTCACGAGCAGAAACGGGTTTCCGTGCAGAACGCTCTTGGCGCCGCCGGCGAGCTTCCACTCCTGAAGCTGGGCCGACACCGCGAAGGCCAGGAAGCTGATCAGCACCCACACGCCGGCCGCGATGCCCACCCACTTCAGCGCCCGCCGGGCAAGCGGTTTCGGCGCCGTCGGCGGCTGGTCCTCGGCCTTTTGGCCGCCCCGCCCGAGGCGCCGGTACGAGCGGCGGGCGCGCTGGCGCAGACTGGAGACGTCGGGCGACCGCAGGCGGGAGAGAATCCCCTTCCGCGACCGGTAGACCGTGTACTCCGGAGGACCGGAGGGTTTCGGACCAGGCCGCTCAGGGGGCTTCGACGATCCCTGCCCGGGCCGCCCGGAGGGCTGTTGATCGTCCTTATCGGGTGGCTGCTGCTCGCCGTTGGAAGGCATGAGCGGCTATCAATACTGCCGATGGCCGCAGACTCCTGCCCCTCCCTCCTAGCTGGCAATCTGCTAACTCGATGAGCGCCCCCGAGACCGTCGGCGTCGATTTGGGGGGAACCAAGGTGCTGGTCGGAGTGGTGGGGGAGGACCGAAAGGTCCTCTACGAGGACCAGGAGCGATCGGCCGGCCAGGGGCAGGATGAGCTGCTCGAGACCCTGGAGCGCGAGGTTCGCGAGGCCCTGGAGGCGCGCCCCAATGTCGCCGCCGTCGGGCTTGGGATCCCCTGCACGATCGACCGCGAGCGCGGGGTTGCGATCACGGCGGTCAACCTGCCGATCCGCGACGTGCCGATTCGCGACCGCATGCGGGAGCAACTCGGCATACCGGTGTTCATCGACAACGACGCAAACGTCGCCGCCCTCGCCGAGCATCGGTTCGGCGCCGCCAAGGGCACCAGCGACGCGGTGATGCTGACGATCGGCACCGGGATCGGCGGTGGGGTGATCATCGACGGGGAGGTCTACCGGGGATCGACCGGGGCGGCCAGTGAGCCCGGCCACATGGTGATCGACTTCGACGGACCGCGCTGCCAGGGCAACTGCCCGAACAGAGGCTGCCTCGAGACGTTCGCCTCCGGTACCGCCCTCGCGCGCGAGGGTCGGGCCGCCGCCGAGCGCGAGTCGAGCTCAGCCCTCGGCAAGGCCCTTGCCGAGCACGGCGAGATCGTCGGCAAGACGGTCACCGACGCCGCCAACGAGGGCGATCCGATTGCGGCTGCGGTCGTCGAAGAGGCGGGTCGGCGGCTTGGCGCCGGACTCTCGAGCCTCGCCAACATCTTCGAGCCCGAGGTGATCGTGCTCGGCGGTGGGGTGGCGAAGGCGGTCGGCGCCCGGATGCTCGACCCGGCCCGCGAGGAGCTGCGCTCGAGGGCGCTGCCGCCGATGAACGAGGTTCCCGTCGAGCTCGCCGAACTGGGGACGGAGGCCGGCATGGTCGGCGCCGCCGAGATGGCTCGACTCGAGCTGGAGCGGGGGGGCTGATGGCGGGCAAGCTCACCGTCTGCCCGACCCCGATCGGCAACCTGGAGGACGTCACGCCGCGCGTCCGGGAGGCGCTGGTCGACGCCGACTACATCGCCTGCGAGGACACGCGGCGAACAGGCACCCTGCTCGACCGGCTGGGGATCTCTCCGCCGCCGCGGCTGGTGTCCAATCACGAGGGCAACGAGGCGTCGCGCGCGACCGAGCTGGCGAGGCGGATCGCCCGCGGCTCCAGGGTCGCGCTGGTCAGCGATGCCGGCATGCCGGCGATCTCCGACCCGGGCTTCCGATTGATCCGCGCCTGCCTGGACCGCGACCTCGAGGTCGAGGTTCTGCCCGGTCCATCGGTGGTGCCGGTTGCGCTCGTCGCCTCCGGCCTGCCGACGGACCGCTGGCGTTTCGAGGGTTTTCTGCCCAGGCGAGCCGGGGAGATGGAGCGCGTGCTGCGCTCCACGGAGACGGTGATCGCATTCGAGTCGCCGCGCCGGATCTCGGAGTCGCTGGCGGCGCTGGCCGCGATCGCGCCGGATCGGCCGGCTGCGGTCTGTCGTGAGCTCTCGAAGCTGCACGAGGAGGTCTCGCGCGGGTCGCTGGGCGAGCTGGCGCGTCGCTTTCGCGGCGACGTGAAGGGGGAGATCGTGCTCGTAATCGGCCCCGCCCTCGACGACGATCATTCCGAGGACATCAGCTTCGCGGTCGACGCCCTGCGCCACCTGGTCCAGTCCGGCGCCCGTCCCCGCGCCGCGGCGAGCGTCGTCGCGGCACTGACCGGCACCCGGGCGAACGATCTGTACCGAGCCCTCACAGGCCGAGATCCGCGTCAATAGCTCGCGCGCTTGAGTTTCGGCCCCGTGGGGCGTTACGGTCAGAGGCGATGGCGAAGCGAGAGCCACGGATGATCGCGCTGGGCTACGGGCGATTCGTGCGCGCCGACCGGGTCTTCGCGCTGGTTCCCCTGGCGGCCGCGGAGCGCGGCGAGGGGCGGCGCACCTACGTCCACGTCGACGGGGTGGCCGAGCCGCTGGTCGCCTCGCGCTCCGAGAAGGCGATCCTCGCCGATGTCGAGACTGCGCTGACCGAGGCCGCCGGCATCCCACGCCGTCGTCGCTCCGCGGCAAAGGACCAGGAGTAAAGTGGGTTGCCGATGCCCGAGCCGGCAAGCGCAACCCAGCCCTCGGTCGCCGAATCGCAGTCCGGGACAGCGAGTCGGGTCGCGGAGCTGCGCGAGCAGGGGACCTCGGCGCCGCTAGAGGCCCGCGACGCGGCCTGGCGGCGGTTCGAGCAGCTCGGCGAAGAGGTCGGGCGCCACCGCGATGCAGGCGCCGCGACGCTCGCTGAATTGTTTGCGCTCGGGACCCCTCCCGCCGGCATCGACGGAAGGACCGAGGGGATCCTGGTGGCGCCGCTGATCACCGGTCCGGTCGACCGCGTCATGCGCGGCCTGGCCGGCACCTGGATGCCGTGGATGGGCAAGCGCTTCGACGCCGAGCGCAAGCGCGGCGACAACGTGCTCAGGCAGAGCGCCCGTTGGCCGGTGAAGCTCTTCTGGCCGCTTTACGTAACCCGTGATCTCGGGGACGACCGCACCGCGTTTGACTTCGAGACCCGGGTCGAGCCGAGCGAGGACGACTCGAGCGTCGACGTTCTGGTGATCGACTACGTGGTCATGGACTCCAACCCCCGCTTCCTGATCAAGCGGATCCGCGACGAGCTGGTCGAGATCGTGCCGGGCGCCAACCTCGGCAAGGTGCTGTGGCGCCACGGCGACGGCTCATACGCCCTGATCGGGTATTTCGCGCTGCGCAACGATCCGGCGAGTGACCGGACCTAGCTCGGGCTGAGGATCACCAGCGGAATCTCGCGCTTCGTGCGCTCCTGGTAGTTGGCGTAGTCGGAGTACAGGTCGACGACACGCGGCCACAACTTCCCTCTCTCCTGCGGTGAGGCGACGCGGACCCTCACGCGGCGTCTTTCGCCGCCGACCTCGACCGTCGTCGCGGGCATCTCGCGCAGGTTGAGGAACCAAGCCGGGTGTTTGTGGGAGCCGCCCTTGGAGCCGACGACCACCAGGTCGTCGCCGTCCGCCAGGTAGAGCAGCGGGCTTACCCGTTCGGAGCCGCTATTGCGCCCGGTGTGGTGCAGGAGCAGGATCGGGGCGCCGCGGTACTCGCCGCCGAGCCTGCCGTGGCTCAAACGGTAGGTCGCGACGTGGGCGCGGGTCATCTGATTCCAGATCGCCCATTGCCAGCTCCAGGACACGTCCGCATTATCGGTCAAGCGAACCCTCCCGACTATCCTGCGGCGCCCGTGGCCTACTACGTCACCACCCCGATCTACTACGTCAACGGCGATCCGCACCTTGGCCACGCCTACTCGACGATGGCCGCCGACGTCCTCGCCCGCCACATGCGTCAGCGCGGCGAGGACGTCTTCTTCCTCACCGGGACCGACGAGCATGGTGAGCCGATCGAGCTGGCCGCCGAGAAGGAAGGGATCACCCCCCAGGAGCTGGCCGACCGTAACGCGCCGAAGTTCGAGCAGATGGCGCATCGCATCGAGGCGACCAACGACTTCTTCATCCGCACCTCCGACCCCCGGCACGAGGCGAAGGTGGCGGAGATCATGCAGATCGTCCACGACAACGGCCACGTCTACGAAGGCACCTACGAGGGCTGGTACTGCCCGCGATGCGCCGACTTCAAGACCGAGCGCGAGCTGGGGCCCGGAAACACGTGCCCGATCCACGAGATCCCGCTCGAACGCGAGAAGGAGGAGAACTGGTTCTTTCGGCTCTCCTCGTTCCAGGAGCAGCTCGAACGCCTCTACGAAGAGCGCCCCGACTTCGTCGTTCCCGATTTCCGCCGCAACGAGGCGGTGTCGTTCATCAAGCAGGGATTGGAGGACGTGTCGCTGTCGCGCGCGCGGCTGAAGTGGGGGATGGAGCTCCCCTGGGACCCGTCGCAGCGCATGTACGTGTGGTTCGACGCGCTACTCAACTACGTGACCGCGCTCAGCTTCGCCCGCGAGGGCGAGGACTTGACCGATCGCTATTGGCCGGCCGACTACCACGTGCTGGCGAAGGACATCCTCAAATTCCACGCCGTGATCTGGCCGGCCCTGCTGATGGCCGCCGGCTATGAGCCACCGACGCGCATGGTGATTCACGGCTACCTGCTGATGGGCGAGCGCAAGATGTCGAAGTCGCTCGGCAACGTGCTCGATCCCGACGTGGTGATCGATCGCTTCGGCGCCGACGCGCTGCGCTACTACTGCTTCAGGGAGGTGAGCTTCGGTCAGGACGGGTCGGTCTCGGCGGCCGGCTTCGAAGCTCGCTACGAGACCGAGCTCGCCAACGAGTACGGCAACCTCGCCAGCCGCACGCTGGCGATGGTTCACCGCTATCGCGATGGGGTGGTTCCCGATGCTGAGGCCGATCCGCAGCTGGCGACCGACTTCGGGGGGGCCGCCGATCGCGTCCGCGACCTCCTCGACGCCGCCGAGCTGAGCCTGGCTCTGGAGGTGATCTGGAAGCTGGTGCGGCGGCTGAACCAGTACGTAGAGGAGTCGCGCCCCTGGGACCTGGCCAAGGAGGAGGCGGGGGCGGAGCGGCTCGACAGCGTCCTCTACAACCTCGCCGAGGGCCTGCGGGTGACGACGTTGCTGTTGCACCCCTATCTGCCCGACAGCTCCGTGCGGCTTCTCGACGCCCTCGATGAGCGCGGGCGGGAATTGGCGGAGCTGGGTTCGCGCAAGGGCGGCCAGAGGATCGAGAAGCTGCCGCCGCTCTTCCCCAAGGCCGAACCGCCCGCCTGACCGACAGGTCAGCTTCGGCTGCCAGGTCGCGGTTATTGGCGCGGCGAGGCCGAAAAACCGGATAGCCTGCCGAAATCGGCGCCCGAAGGGAGGCAACATGAAGAAATTTGCGGCAACGGTCATCGCTGGGGTTCTGCTCGCTGCGGTTCCAGCAATCGCCGACCAGACGAGCCGTTCGGCTCCGGCCACCGACGGCTTTCTGACCATCGGCGGGCCGAAGCGGCTGGCGCCGCAGACCAACCTTCGAGTCCCGATCCGTTGCTCGGTGGGGTGCAACACGACGGCGAAGACGAAGCTGACGCTGCCCGACAAGGTGATCGGGCCCGACAAGGCGACCGGCCATCTGGCGCCGGGAAGCCCCAAGAACCTGATCGTGACGCTGAACGACTCCGCGACCGAGCAGATCACGAACCACCCCAACTCGCGCCTGCGGGTGGGCGTCACGGCCATCAGCGACAGCAGCGGCGAGCACGTGCACGCCGTGAAGGTCTTTCAGTTCACGAGCACCACCCCCTAGGCGGGGGGCTCGGGGCGCAGTCCTAGACTGCGCGCCATGAGCGCGAGGCTCATCAAAAGAGCTTGGCCTCGGGCCGAGCGCGAACAAGGGTTGTGATGGTTGATACGCACGCCCACCTGTCGATTTGCGAGCCGGCCGACGGTGAGCTGGTGGCGGCGGCGCGCGAGTCGGGCGTGCGCCGCATCCTCACCGTGGGCCTCGACGAGGCCTCCAACCGGGAGGCTGTGCAGGCCGCCGAGGCGCACGAGGAGGTGCTCGCGAGCGTCGGACGCCATCCGAACTCCGCCGCCGGGTTCGACGACGACGCCGCGGCCGACATCGAGGCCCTCGCCGCCCACCCGCGGGTGCGGGCGATCGGCGAGACCGGGCTCGACTACTACCGCGACCGCGCCCCACGTGACGAGCAGCGGCGCGCCTTCGAGGCGCAGATCGGAATCGCCCGCAAGCTCGGGCTGCCGCTGGTCATCCACCTCCGCGATCGCGATGACGGCGACCAGAGCGATGGGGCGGTCGCCGAGGCCTTCTCGCTGCTCGAAAGACTCGCCGACGGGATCGCGGTCATCCTGCACTGCTTCTCGGCTCCCTCGAGGGTCGGCGAAGCAGCCGAACGGGGCTGGTACTGCTCGTTCGCCGGCAACGTCACCTACCCGAAGTCCGGCGCGCTGCGCGAGGCGGCGGCGCAGCTGCCGGAGGAGTTGCTGCTGGTCGAGACCGACGCTCCGTTTCTCGCCCCCCAGCCGGTGCGCGGAGAGCCCAACGCGCCTGCCTACGTCGTCGCCACCGCGCAGACCGTTGCCGAGGCCCGGGAGACCAGCTACGAGCAGCTCGAGCGTACGGTCGAGGCGAACGCCGCGCGGGCATTCGGATGGTGACCCCGGCCCGCTCGCGCCGCCAGCGGCGGCTCGGCCAGAACTTCCTCGCCGACCCCAACCTGCTGGATGCGATCGTCCGCGAGTCGGGACTCGGTCAGGGCGACGTGGCGCTGGAGTTCGGGGCCGGCGGTGGGGCTCTGAGCGAGCGCCTCGCGGAGCGGGCGGCCCACCTGCACGTGATCGAGATCGACCGCCGGTTGGAAGAGGAGCTGGCGCCGCTGGCCGCCCAACCCAACGTCAGTTTGCACTGGGGCGACGCGATGAAGCTCGACCTCGCGGCGCTCGATCCGGCGCCCGGGATCGTCGTCTCCAACCTTCCCTACTCGGTGGCGACGCCGCTGATCCTGCGCACGGTCGAGGATCTGCCGGACGTTGACCGATGGACCGTGATGGTGCAGCTCGAGGTGGCGGAGCGGCTGCGGGCGGCCCCCGGCAGCCGCGTCTACGGCGCCCCATCGGTCCTGGTCCAGTTCGCGACCGAGGTCGAGCTGACCCGCCGCGTGGCGCCGGAGGTCTTCGTGCCGCGCCCCCGGGTCGAGTCGGCGCTGCTTCGCATGCGTCGCACCGGCACCGCTGCGCCAGCGCCGCTGCGCGAGCTGGTCCGCGCCGCGTTCGCCCACCGGCGCAAGTCGCTGGCCCGCTCGCTGGAGCTGGCCCGGCCGGGGCTCCTCGACGCCACCCGCGCTGCCCTTGCCGAGCTGGACCTGCCCGAGAACGCACGCGCGGAGACCCTCTCCGCCCAGGAGTTCGCCGCTCTCGCTGCGAAGCTCGGACCAGCAACGAGCAACTAGCAACTTGATTCTTTCCGCCCCCGCCAAGCTCAACCTCTGCCTGTTCGTCGGGCCGCCACGCGACGACGGGCTGCACCAGATCCGCTCCCTGTTCGAGCCGATCTCGCTTGCCGACCGGATCGAGGTCACCGAGGCGCCCGCGGACGAGGTGGTGTGTCCGGAGGTGGGCGGAGAGAACCTCGCCGCGAGGGCGCTCGAGGCGCTTCGCCAACGCGGTTGGGACCACGCGCCCGTCCGGGTCGAGATCTCGAAGCGAATCCCGGTCGCCGGCGGCCTGGGCGGTGGCAGCGCCGACGCAGCGGCCGTCCTGCGGCTCGCCGACGGTGAGGTCGATGGCATCGAGGAGGCGGCCGCCGAGCTGGGCGCCGACGTCCCCTCCCAGCTGCGCCCGTCCTTTTCCCTGGTCGGCGGTGCCGGCGAGCAGGTCGAGCCGCTTCCGCCCCCGGGCGATCACGCGATCGTTCTGCTTCCCGATCCGCAGGGCCTTTCGACCGCGGACGTGTACGCGGAGGCCGATCACATGGGGCTGGGTCGCGAGATCGCCCAGCTGGAGGAGCTTTCGCAACGCCTGCGCGATGCGGCCGCGAGCAGGGCGAGCCCTCTCGACTACACCCAGCTGCTGGTCAACGATCTCGAGCCGGCGGCGCTGGCCCTGCGTCCAGAGATTGCAGTGGGTTTGGAGGCGCTCCGGGACGCCGGCGCGGCGCGGGCTCTGATCAGCGGCTCCGGCCCGACGGCCTTCGGGCTCTTCGCCGACCCGGAGTCGGCTGAGGCCGCCGCCTCCGAGTTGGGGCCGGCGGCGATCGTCTGCACGCCGGGAGCGCCATGAGGCTGCCGGAAAGCAACCGCGGCCGCGGCGTCGCAATAGGCCTCGTCGTGCTGGCGGTGATCGCCTTCTGGGTGGTCGTCAACCGGGTCCTTCCCCACGACAACCTTCAGAAGCTGCTCCAGGACGTCTCCAGCGCCCTTGGCGCGTGGACCTACCTGCTGGTCGGTCTGTTCGCCTTCCTGGAGACGGGCGCGTTCGTGGGTCTGGTGGTGCCGGGGGAGACCGTGATGCTGCTCGGCGGGGCGGTTGCCGGGCAGGGCGCGATCAGCATCTACCTGCTGCTGGCGATCGCCTGGTCCTCCGCCTGGGCCGGCGACACGACCAGCTTCTTCATCGGCCGCCGGCTGGGCCGCGACTTCGTGCTGCGCCGCGGGCCGGCGGTGGGGATCAGCAACGAGCGCTTCGCGCAGGTCGAGGGCTACTTCGGCCGCCACGGCGGCAAGACGATCCTGATCGGCCGCTTCGTCAGCCTGGTGCGGGCGCTCGCCCCGTTCGTGGCCGGCAGCTCCGGGATGCGCTATCGGGCGTTCGTGCCCTACAGCATCCTCGGGACCGGATTGTGGTCCGCGGCCCACATCCTGATCGGCTACATCTTCTCGCGCAGCATCGACACGGCGGCCAGGTACGCGGGGCGCGGCGCGTTCCTGCTCGCGACCCTGATCGTCGTCGTGGTCGGGACCGTCGTCGCGGTGCGTTTCCTGCGGGTTCCGCGCAACCGCCAGCGCACCGTTGCGTGGATGAACGCCCACTGGCCGACCCGCTGGCTCGTCGCCCTGGGCCGCCGCCTGCGCCCTCCTGCGAGCTTCCTCTGGGCGCGCCTGACGCCGGGCGGGACCTTCGGCCTCGAGGCCACGACGCTGCTGGCGGCGCTCGCGGTCGCCCTCTTCGTGCTCGTCTCCTACACGGTGGTGATTAGCAACGACCCGGGCCCGACCGCGGGCGACGTGACGGCGTTCAACGTCGTCGAGAGCATCCAGACGGGCTGGCTGACCAGCTTCGCGAAACTGGTCACGGCCCTCGGCTCCGCAGGGGTCGTGATTCCGCTGGCGCTGGCCTGCGCGATAGCGCTCGCCGCGGGCCGTCGCTGGCCCGAGTTCTGGGTCCTGGTCGCGGGGACCGTGATCATCTTGGTCGGCGTCAACGGTCTCAAGGACGCCATCGATCGGGCGCGCCCCGGGGGCGGGTTGACCGCGGCCCCAGGGTCCTCCTTCCCGAGCGGCCATGCGGCCCACGCGGTCATATACCTATGGGCGGCGGTGACGGTTGCCGTGCGGCTGCGGCCGGGGATGGCCCGGGCCACGGCTCTTGTCGTGGCGGGGATCGCGCTCACCGCGCTGGTCGGCATCTCGCGCGTCTATCTGCACGTCCACTACCTCAGTGACGTCAGCGCCGGTTGGGCGCTCGGCGTCTCCGCTTATGCGCTGTGCGCGTTAGTTGCCCTCGTCGCGGTGCAGTTGCGGCAGAATGGTCGCGGTGCTGTTGGCGAAACTCGGACCTGAGGAGCTCTTCCAGCTCTGGAAGTTCCTGGTCGACAACTACCCGCTGGGCTTCATCGCCGCGGGGGCGGTCAGCCTGGCCGCATTCGTCGGCCTGATCCTGGTCCCAGCGGTCGATTCCTACGGCCGAGCCTGGGAGAAGGTCGCGGCCGGCTTCATGTCGCTGTTCGTGCTCACGACGATGGTGGTGGTCGGGAGTGTGATCGGCCTCATGGTCTTCTACTACTCCAACGACCTCGTCAACGCGGTGCCCTAGCTCCGCGGGCGTCACGCACGCCTGGCTTGCATGGGCAGCCATAATTCCCGGGTGCCCGCAGCCCGAGACACGCGGAAAGAGCCTGCAAAGAACGCAGAAGGGGGATCGCTTGACGCACTCGCCGAGGCGGTCGAGTCGGGCGCCGGCCTGCCGGCCGTGGCGCGGGCGGCCTCCAAGATCCTCGACGCGTCGGTGGCCCTGATCGATCGCTCCAGCGCCGTGCTGGCGGTCGCCGGCGCGGCTCCCGACCAGGAGGAGAAGCTGCTGTCCGGGGGCGAGGGAGTGATCTCGGTCGAGTTGCGGGTCGCCGACGCGCCGGTGGGCGAGCTGCGCTACCGGGCGTCCGCGACACCCAACGCGGCGATCGCCCGCATGGTCTCGACCCTGCTCGCCCTGGAGCTGGAGCGGGCCCGTTCTCCCGAATGGGCGAGCGAGGAGGCGGCGGCGGGGTTCGTGCGGGCGCTGCTGAACCGCGAGGTGACCGATCGCGGCGACATCCTCGCTCGCGCCGCCGAGCTCGGCACCGACCTCGAGGGCGGAGCCGGGGTGCTGATCCTGCGAGCGGCGCCGCGGGCCGCCCAGTCGGGAGACTGGCGGGTCCGGGTGTTGACGCTGGCGTTGCGGGGGCTGCGTTCGGCGGTCCCCGGATGTCTGGCCTGCCTCGACGGCGGCGACTCGGCCGAGGTGTCCCTGATCGTGCCCGCCGAGGACGATGTGCGACTGGATCGCGCCGCCGCGAAGTTGGAGCTGGAATTGGCCGAGAGTCTCTCGGGATTTCACCTCACGATCGGACGCAGCCGCCGCGCCTCCGACTCGGTCGATCTCTACCGAGCAGGCAACGAGGCGCGGCTGGCGGTCAACGTCGGCGAGGCGGAGGGCCGCGTGCTCCTCGCGTTCGAGGACACGGGCGCCTACCGGCTGCTGCTTCCCGCGATGAGCGAAGACCCGGGCGAGCTGGAGCGGTTCTACGCCGAGACGATCGAGCCCCTGTCGGCCTACGACGACCAGTACGAGACCGAGCTCGTGACGACGATCGAGACCTACCTGGAGAACGACGGAAACGTGGCCGCGACCGCGAAGCAGCTGTTCACCCATCGCCACACCGTCCGCTATCGGCTCGAGCGCGCCAAGGAGCTCTGCGGGCACGACGTCTCCTCGACCGAGGGCCGTGAGAGGCTCGGCCTCGGTTTGAAGGCGATGCGGGTGCTCGGCATCGCCTCACCTCGCGGTCCGGCAATGGAGCCGGGCGCGGAGGCCGGCCAGGTGCCGCGCAGCGCAGACGACTAGGTCCTGGCGTAGGGCTCCAGGCCCTCGATTGCCCGCTTCACCGACCAGTTGTGGTTCCAGCGAAACACCGGCCTCAACACCGGGGTTAGGTAGCGCAGCAGCGGGCGGTCGGCGATCACCCGCCAATCGAAGTGAATGTGGACGCGTCCGTCGGCGGCCTCGGACAGCGTCCAGACGCCGCGCCCGGTGAGGTCGCCGACCACCGAGACCTCGAACTCACGCGGCGGCTCGTAGCGGACGATCTCCGAGGTGGTGCGCAGCGTGTAGGGAAGCTGGCCCTTGAAGTGCTGTTTCGAGGTGCACCCGACCTCGGGCGGGCCGTCCGCCTCGACATCGATGTAGACCGGCTTCCACCACTGCGGATAGGTGCTGGCGTCGGCGAGCGCGGTGAACACAGCCTCCTGGGGGGCGTCCACGTCCCACTCGTCGATGAACACGTATTCCGAAGCCATGAGGCGCCAGTCTATTTCTGCGCAGCCGGGGGCCGATCGGATCAGCGCAAGATCGTCGGGTTCCGAGAGGACTGAGGTTCCGGGGGGAGGATTTGAACCCCCTCTTCCTGGACCAAAACCAGGCGTGCTGCCACTTACACCACCCCGGACCGCGGCTCGACCTTAGCGCCGGCGGGAGAGGGTGTGTGATTGTCCATCGACGTGGACGCCTCCGGCGGGAAATCGATCCGACCCACCAGCGTCTACCGTGACACGCTTCGAACCTACGCGCGGCGCGCGCCCCAACTGCTGCTGATCGGCGCGATCGTGTTCGTACCGCTCGGGTTGCTGGATGCGACCGTGGGGCGGATCGGGGCGATCGAGGGGGCCAACGACAATGGGGTCACGATCGCCGGGGTGCTGGCGCTCGTTGTTGTACAGGTCGTTCTCGGCCTGCTGGGCGAGGTGTTCTACAGCGGCGCCGTCGCGATCCTGATCGCGGTGCGGCCGCCGGACGGCCGGTTCTGGCTGCGCTGGGTGGCTGCAAGGCTCGCCTACGGGCGGTTGATCGCCGTCGACGTCATCTACGACCTCGCGGTGGCCGCCGGCCTGCTGCTGTTCGTGGCCCCGGGGGTGCTGGCCCTCACCTGGCTCGCTCTGGCGGCGCCGCTGATCGAGCTCGAGGGCTGCGGGGTCCGGGAAGCGCTGGCCCGCAGCCGCGAGCTGGTTCGGGGCCGCTTCTGGCGCGTGTTGGCGGTGGTCGGGCCGATCAGCCTGGCGATCCAGGCGCTCAACGACGCGATCCTCTCCCTCGGCCACAACCTGCTCGGCGACACGCTGCTCTCCGATTGGCTGGCCGACAGTGCGGCCAACGTGATCCTCAGTCCGTTCTACGCCCTCCCGGTGGTCCTGATCACGATCCAGCTGATCGGCCAGACGCGGTCCGCGGCGTCGGGGCAGGGCTAGACTCGCGGGTCCGCCGGTGATCTCGACCGCCTCGCTCGTCTCGGACTTCTGGATCGACCAGGTGGTCGGAGAGCACCGTCAGGGCGTCTTCCTGGTGCTCGCCGGGTTCATCCTCTCGTTCGCCTTCATCCGCATGAGCACCCGGCTGATGCGCAGTCCGCGGTTCTCGTGGTGGCCGGGGAGCGTGGTCAGCGACGGCGGCGTCCATGTCCACCACCTCGTGTTCGGCATCTGCCTGATGATCCTGGCCGGCACGCTGGGATTCGCGTCCTACGACGCCAGCCCGTGGTTTGAGATCTCGGCCGGGCTGTTTGGGGTCGGCGCCGGGCTGACGATCGACGAGTTCGCTCTCTGGGTCTACCTCGACGACGTCTACTGGGCCGAGGAGGGCCGAAAGTCGGTCGACGCAACGGTGATCGCGGCGGCTGGCATGCTGCTGCTCCTGTTCGGGTTCGAGCCATTCGACTTCACCACCAGCTCGACCGGGGAGGTGGTCAGCAGCTTTGTCGGCGCCGCCCTCGTGTTCGCGATGGTGGCGATCTGCTTCGCCAAGCAGCGGATCATGCACGGCTGGGTCGGCTTCTTCGTCCTGCCCGTCGCGATCTACGGCGCGTCGCGGATCGGCAAGCCCGACTCGCCGTGGGCCCGGCGCTTCTACGGGGAGCGCCGGCCCGCCAAGCAGACCAAGGCCCAGGAGCGCTTCCGGCCCGATCGCCGCACCGAGCGCTTCAAGCACCGCTTCCGCGACATCGTCGGAGGCGCGACCGAGAAGGAGTACGAAGCGAAGCTCGCGCGGGACGCGGCCAGCCGCGATCAGGCGGCAGAGAAGATGCGAGAACGCGCGCAACGCGTGCCCTGAGGCGCCGGTCCCTACCATTTCGCAGGTGAACGGCGCGCGCGCTGACGCACCAACCGTCCTCGTGATGGCGGCCGGGGAGGGAACCCGGATGCACTCCTCCCTGCCCAAGGTCCTGCATCCGGTCTGCGGTCGCCCGATGGTCGCCTGGCCGATCCTTGCGGCGCGCGAGGCAGGGGCCGGGCGGATAGGCGTGATCGTTTCGCCGCATCTGGACATCTCCGATCAGCTTCCGGACGGGACCGAGTCCTTCGTTCAGCCGCAGCCCGACGGAACCGGCGGCGCGATCCGGGCGGCGCTCGAGGCGATTCGGGACTCCGGCGTGGTCGTCGTCCTGAATGGCGACCATCCGCTGGTCACCGCCGAGTTGATCGCAAGCGTCGTCGCGGTCCATCACGATGCCGGGGCCGCGGGCACGGTGGTGACGGTTGATCGGGACGATCCCGAGTCGCTCGGCCGCATTGTCCGCGACGCCGGCGGCGAGTTCGAGCGCATCGTCGAGACCAAGCACCCCGAGGGCGTGCCCGCCGAGGTGCTGGCGATCAACGAGGTGAACACAAATACGTTCGTCTTCGATGCCGGTGCGCTTGCCGACGCCGTTGAGCGGATCTCCAACGACAACGCCGCCGGCGAGTACTACATCGGTGACACGCTGACGGTGCTGCGCGAGCAGGGCCTGCGCGTTCTGGCTCACAAGGCCGACGACGTCAGCGTCAACATCGGCGTCAACAATCGCGCTGAGCTGGCGCTGGTAAATGCCAGGGTCCGCGAGCGCATCCTCGAACGCCACATGCTGGCCGGCGTCACGGTGACCGACCCGAGCGCGACCTGGATCGACGCCGACGTGGAGATCGCCGCCGACGCGACGATCGAACCGGGGACGTCGCTCCGCGGCCGAACCGAGGTCGGCGCGGGCTCGGTGGTGGGGCCGAACACGACGCTGATCGACAGCAAGCTCGGCGAACGGGTGGCGGCTCCCCACTCCTACCTGGTCGAATGCGAGGTGCTGGATGGTTGCGCGGTTGGCCCCTTCGCCTACATTCGCCCCCAGACCGTGCTCGCCGAGGGTGCAAAGGCCGGAGCGTTCGTGGAGATCAAGAACTCGCGGGTGGGGGAGGGGGCCAAGGTGCCCCACCTCTCCTATGTCGGGGACGCCGAGATCGGCGCCGGCTCCAACCTCGGCGCTGGGACGATCACCGCCAATTACGACGGATTCCGCAAAAACCGCACAGTGATTGGCGAACACTGCCGGATCGGCGTTGACACGATGTTGGTCGCGCCGGTAAGCATCGGAGATGGCGCTTACACTGGCGCTGGTGCGGTGATCCGCAAGGATGTCCCGCCCGGGGCGCTGGCCGTTCCGCGGGAGGACAAGCAGCGCCACATCGAGGGCTACGCAGAGCGCAGAGCGAAGCAGGCCGAAGAGGACCAGGAGACAGGCTCGTGAGCACGATCGAGGAACCGCGTCCGGCCGCGACGGCGATCCAGCACGACTACTCGAAGCGGATGATGGTGTTCGGCGGACGCTGCTCGATGGAGCTGGCGGCGAAGATCGCCGGCAAGCTCGACCTCGACCTCGGGCGTGCCGACCTGAAGACCTTCGCGAACGGGGAGGTCTACTGCCGCTACGAGGAGTCGATCCGCGGCGCCGACGTCTTCCTCGTCCAGTCCACCGCCGCCAACGAGGCCGAAGGGATGACCCCCAACGACGCGCTGCTGGAGCTGCTGATGATGATCGACGCCGCGCAGGGCGCCTCGGCCCACCGGATCATCGCCGTGTCGCCTTGGTACGGCTACGCGCGCCAGGACAAGAAGTCGGCACCCCGCGAGCCGATCTCCGCACGGGTGGTCGCCAAGTGCCTGGAGGGGGTTGGGGTGGACCGGGTGCTGACCATGGACCTGCACGCCGGACAGGTGCAGGGGTTCTTCCACGTCCCGGTCGATCACATGACCGCGATGCCGATGCTCACCCAGTGGTTCATCGACCAAAATCTCACGGAGGAGCTGGTGATCGTCTCCCCCGACGCGGGCCGGGTGAAGATGGCGCGCAACTTCGCCCGCAAGCTGGGCACCCACTGGGCGGTGATGGAGAAGGAGCGTCCCGCCCAGCAGGTCGCCGAGATCGGCTACGTGGTCGGTGACGTGAAGGGCAAGACGGCGGTCCTGGTCGACGACATGATCGATACCGCCGGCACCCTCTGCGCCGCCGCGGAGACCGTCAAGGAGGAAGGTGCGGCGCGGGTGATCGCCTGCGCCACGCATGGTGTGTTCTCGGACCCGGCCTTTGAGCGCCTCGAGAGCTCCGGGATCGAGCGCATCGTCGTCACCGACACGATCCCGCAGCGCCCGGAGGCGCCGGACAACATCACGGTGCTCTCGACCGCCGGCACGTTCGCCGACTCGATCCGGCGCATCTTCACCGACGATTCGGTGTCAGAGATCTTCGCCGGCGAAAACCAGCTGTTCTAGACCAGCGTCTTTTGAAAGCGACTCAGGAGCCGGGCATCGGCTCCTTCTCGCGCTCGCCGGGCGCGTAGCTCTCCTCCGGCTCGAGCATGCCGCGAACCTCGTCGCGAAGCTCGGGGGTGTCCTCGTGCTGGTGCACCGTGACCGCATGCTGCGCCGCGGCCTCCACAACCTCATCCTCTTCGCCGATGATCGTCAGCGAGCAATTCGAGTCGCTCGGAAACCGCCGGCAGTCAGCCATCTTGCGCGCCATAAAGCGCTCCTTTCTCGTGTCCGCCCTGTAGGGGTTGTTCTACGCCCCGGGGGACTCCGCGTCAAGGCGTATTTAGAAACCGACCTGCGAGACCTTCCAGTCGCCGCCTTCCTTGACCTGCAGGATCGTCTGCGCGTTGCCCGCTCCTCCGTTCTGACTCACCGTGGCGTCGACCGTGGCGCGGTCACCGCTGACCCGGACCTGCTCGACGTTGATCGACGTCGTCGTCCCCTTCTGGGCCAGCTTCGGAAGCGCCTGTTCACAGGTCGTTCCGGCCTGCTTGAACTTGGCGAGCTGCTGGGAGGCGATCAGGCTGCAGACCTTCACGAAATCGCCCTGGTTGCGGGCCTCGATCAGCTGCGTCACCGCGTCGCCCGCCTTGTCCTCCTCGCTTTTACCGCCAAAAGGACCGCAGCCCGCGAGCGCGATCGTCATCAGCGCCGCGGCCACGACCCTCGCTCTCCGCGCTTCCCCCATCGACGCCCCAACCTACCGCAGCGGGGGACGCCCGCCGCGTAGTCTGGGCCGATGCTGCTGGTCGGCCACAAGGGTGCAGACTCGATCCGCCCGGGCAACACGATCGAGAGCTTCGAGGCGGCGGTCGAGGCGGGCGTCGACACGATCGAGCTCGACGTGCTGCGGCCGCGCGAGGACTTCGCTGCCCGCGACGACTGGCGGCGGGCGGCGGCCGGTCCGGTCGCCGAGCCGGGCGGCCCGCTGTTGATCGCCCACGACTGGGGAGACGCGAAGCGGCGTCAGCCGATGACGCTTGCCGAGGCGCTCGACGCGTTCGCCACCGCGCCGCTGGACCGCGTGCAGCTGGACCTCGACCTGAAGCTCGCCGGCCGCGAGGACGAGGTCGTGTCGGCGCTGCGTGACCGCGGCCTTGTCGATCGGGCGGCGATCTCGACCATGGAGGTCTCGAGCCTGAGCGAGCTGCGCCGCCTTGAGCCCTCTCTGCGCCTTGGCTGGACCGTCCCGAAGATCACCCGCGACTGGAACTCGATCCCATGGGCGAAGCCGCTGGTGCTCGCGGCACTCGTCTCGCTGCGGCGGCGGCTTCCCCGCAGCGTGCGCCGCCGGGCGCCGCAGCTGGGTGTCGGCTCAATTTGGGCTTACCACCCGGTGATCACGCGCCGGCTTGTCCGCGCCTGCCATGACCTCCGCCTCGAGCTGGTCGCCTGGACGGTCGACGACCTGGAGCAAATGCGGCGCCTCGCGGATCTCGGCGTCGACGGAATCTGCTCCAACGACCCGCGGCTGTTCGCGGAGCTGTAGCTGTTCAGGCGGATTCGGCGAGCCCCGGCACGCGGGCGACGCCGCGCTCCTCGAAGTAGGCCCACTCCTGTTCCCCGAGGACGGTCTCCGGCGGATCGGCGTAGACCCACTCGCGCATGATCCGGTGCCAGTTGCGCTTCGCGTGCAGCTGCGCCAGCACCGCGAGTACACCGGTCTCCATGCGCCGCCCCATCAGCTCCTCGGCCGGCACCGACTCGCGCCGCATCAGGTCGAAGTACTCGGAGCGGGGGTCGGAGGTCGACTCGATCACCTTCATCACCCTCCGCGAGCTGACCTCGTACTCGCGGTCCTCCAGGTACCAGCCTCCGACCACCATCACGTGGTCCATGAGGCGCTCGGCGTCGAGCTTTGACGGGTTCTTGACGAAGCCCAGCTCGTGCAACGCCTGGCGCAGGCTCTCGGGGTCCTTGCGCACGGCGGCGTCGACGGCGCGCTGCTCGAGCACGATCTGCTCTCGGTCGAGACGCTTGGTCATCCCGAAGTCGATGAAGGCGACGCGGTCGTCGGGCATCAGGATGTAGTTGCCGGGGTGGGTGTCGGCGTTGAAGTGCTGGAGGTGGTAGATCGAGCCGAAGGCGAAGCGATAGACGATCTCCCCGAAGCGGCTGCGCTCCTCGCGGGAGAGCTGCTTGACGTCCTCGAAGTCCCTTCCCTCGACCAGCTCGGTGACCAGGACGCGGCGGCGCGACAGCCGCGTGTAGACGTCGGGGACGTAGATGAAGGGGTGGTCGCGATAGGCGCGGGCGAAGCTGCGCTGGTCCTGCGCCTCGTGCTCGTAGTCGAGCTCCTCGAGCACGCGCTCGCGCAGCTCCTCGGCGACCGCCTTCGGGTCGAGCCCCGGCGCGATCGCCTTCGCGAGGCGCACGATCGTGCTGGCGTTGCGGAGGTCGGCCTCCAGCGCCTCGGCGACCCCGGGGTATTGGATCTTCACAGCAACGCGGGCGCCGTTGGGCAACTCGGCCCGGTGGACCTGGCCGATCGAGGCGGCGGCGAACGCCTCCTCGTCGATGTCGGCGAACAGCTCCGACAGCGGCTCGTGCTCGTATTCCTCCTCGAGCACCTTGACCACCCTCTTCCACGGCATCGGGGGTGCCGAGGTGCGCAGCTTCGCGAACTGCTCCTGGTAGATCTCGCGGTACTCGGGCGGCAGGAACTCGGTATCGATAAAGGAGACCATCTGGCCGAGCTTCATCGCCGCGCCCTTCATCTCGCCGAGCGTCCCCATGAGTTTCAGCGCGGCCTCGAGATGCCGGTTCTCGAGCTTCTCGCGGGCGCCCTCCTCGGAGCGCGCCACCGAGGCGGCCTTGGTGCCGGCGTATCGGGCTCCCTGCACGCCGAGAGTGGTGCCGAGCTTCGCCGAGCGACGGATGCGGCCCTTGGGGATCTTGCGGTCCTCGGACACGGGCAGAGGGTAGCCCCGGCCCTTGTGGCTGGTGGGCATTGCCTGCCGGCCCTTGGCTCGGAAGACGTCGCTGGCGGCCCGCGTGGCTAGGAGACGATGAGAACGATGAACAGCGCGGCGACGAAGATGTTGATCAACCAGCTGTGCGAATTCATCCAGTCGCGCACCTTGGGCATGGTGCTCTCGGCCCGCTTGCGGAACAGCAGGAACGCGATCAGCGGCAACGCCGCGATCAGCGTGGTCAGACCGATCAACGGCAGAGCCGAGACAAAGGACAGGCCGTTGCCGACCAGGTGGACACCGGTGGTCAGCATGACCACGAAGTCACTCGGCATCACCAGGATCAGCGTCACGCCGAGGGTGAAGGCGCGTTTCGGACCCGCCTCCTGCAGGGCCCCGATCCACTTCGGCGGCTCGGCCGTCTCGCGGCCGAGATACGACTTGACGGCGAACACGATCAGCAGCCCCACGAGCGCGATCTCGATCACCTTGCCGACCGTGGACTCCCCGGAGTCGTTGTTGAGGTCGACCGCATTCCCGAGCAGATGGGCAAGACCGAACGCGATCAGGATCCCGGTCGTCGCGGCCACCGCGACCGCCGAGACGTACGCGAGCGATACCTTCACCGGGCCCTTGTCGCTGGTCACGAAGATGATCGACGAGATGATCTGCGGCCCGGCCATCATCGTGATCGCCAGGGGTAGGACTTTCGCCATGGGCGGTGAGGGTCACGCTATCGGCCCTGGCACTGCCTGTCTATCCTCTAGCCCTCGATGGCCTCCGGACGCGCAACCCTGAAGGCAAGCTCCCGCAGCGAGTTCGGCTCGCGGGAGAGCCGCCGCCTGCGCCGCCAGGGCCTCGTGCCCGGCGTCGTCTACGCGAACGGCGAGGAGGCGCGCCCGTTCCAGGTTCCCGAGCGCGACGCCCGCGCCGTTCTCTCCGAGGGCCACGCCCTGTTCGACCTCGAGATCGAGGGATCAGGCGCCATGCCGGTGGTGGTCAAGGAGCAGCAGCGCCACCCGGTGCGCGGCGACCTCGAGCACCTCGACCTGAACGAGGTAAAGCTCGACGAGGCGATCGAGGCCGAGGTCCCGGTCGAGGTCGAGGGTGCCGAGGACGCCCCCGGCACCAAGGAGGGCGGTGTGCTCGAGCACATCACCCGCGAGGTGACAGTCGAGGCCCTGCCGACGGAGATCCCGGACCGCATCGTCGTCGACGTCTCTCACATGGACATCAACGACACGATTCAGCTCTCGATGGTGACGCCGCCCCAGGGCGCCACCTTCGTCGCCGAGGACCTCGAGGAGGTCACGATCGCGACCCTCACTCCCCCCAGGCTCGAGAAGGAGCTGGAGGAGATCGAGGAGGAGGCCGCCCTGGTCGGCGAGGAGGGCGAGGAGCTGGCCGAAGGCGAAGAGGTCCCCGAGGGCGAAGAGGTCCCGGAGGGCGAGGAAGCGCCCGCAGAGGCCGAAGGCGAGGGCGGCGAGCCCGGCGAGGGCGACTCCGGCGAGGAGGGCTAGCTGCGCCTGTTCCGCCGTCGCGCTGAGGAGGGGGGCGACGGCGAACGAATTCTCGTTGTCGGCCTGGGCAACCCCGGTCGGGAGTACGCGGCGACCCGCCACAACCTCGGCTTCGAGATCGCCGATCTGCTGACCAGCCGCTGGGAGCTGCCCAGGGCACGCAAGCGCTTTGCGGGGCTGATTGCCGAGGGGCGCGCCGGGCCCGGCGGCCCCCGAGTCGCCCTGCTCCTGCCCCAGACCTACATGAACGAGGCGGGCAGCTCTGCCGGCCCGGCGCGCGGCTCGCTGAAGGTGCCGCTCGATCGCATCGTGGTGCTTCACGACGAGATCGACCTGCCATTCGGCGAGGTGCAGAGCAGATTCGGCGGTGGGCTCGCCGGCCACAACGGCCTCCGCAGCTTGCGCGACGGACTCGGCGGGGCCGACTTCTGGCGGGTGCGCGCCGGGGTCGGCAGGCCCGATTCCACCGACCCCGAGATCGTTTCGCGCTACGTGCTTTCGAAATTCCGCGAGTCACCCGAGGAGGTCCGCGAGCTGATCGAGCGCGCCGCCGACGAGGCAGAGCGCCTGGTCGAGCGCATCTCCGCGGGCGTCGAGGGGGAAGAGGCGGGGTGAGCGAGGACGCGGCGCTGGTCGCCTACGAGGTCGACGACCAGGGCGTCGCCGTGCTGCGCCTAGAGCGCCCGAAAGCGCGAAACGCGATCAACACGGCGATGCTCGAGCAGTTTCTGGCGCGGCTCGCGGAGGCCCGCGACGACGAGCGAGTCAGAGTGCTGGTCGTCTCCTCGTCGGACCACATGGGCCTCTCGGCGGGGGCCGACGTCAAGGAACAGCTCGACGAGGAGGGCGGGCTGCGGCGCATGCAGCTGTTCGCCGACCTCTACGACGCGCTCACCGCCTTCCCGCAGCCGACGATCGCCGTCTGCCATGGCGACGTGGTCGGCGCCGGCGCCGAGATCGCGGTCTGCTGCGACATGCGGGTCGGCGGCTCCAACCTGCGGATGCGCTTTCCCGGCGCGGCGCTTGGTGTCCCGGTCGGCCCGGCACGCTTGGTGACGCTTTGCGGGCTGGCGACCGCCAAGTACCTGCTGCTCTCATCGCGGACCGTCGCCGCCGACGAGGCGCTGCGCCTCGGTTTGGTCAACCGGGTCGCACCGGCGGCGGGCACCGAGGGGGCGGCGCTGGAGCTGGCCGCGGAGGTCGCCCAGCACCCGCCCGAGGCGGTGGCGCGCCTGAAGCGCATGCTGCACGAGTGGGACGGGGTGGAGGCGCGCACGGCCCGCGAAGGTGAGGGCCAGGTCGAGTGGCAGCGCTCCGGGCC
>JBBPIN010000005.1:0-2201 GCA_038040285.1 Actinomycetota bacterium | reverse complement strand
TGACGACCCGCCGGACCCCCGCGTCCGGTTGGTTTGCGTGCGATGTCACTGAGACCCCTACTCGACGCAGCCTACGAGGACGAGCGATTTCGCTCGCTTGCGGCACGCCTCGGCGGCGGCGCGTCGAGCGACGGCCCGGCAAGCGCGCGCGTCTCGGCCACGCTGCGCCCCTTCCTGCTCGCGGCGCTGCTGGAGGACGAGGCGGCCCTTGCCGGCGGGCCGGCGCTGCTGGTCACGCCCGACGACCGATCGGCCCGCATTCTTGCCGCCGAGCTGCGCTCCTTCCTGGCCCCGCGACGGGTCCGCTACTACCCGTCACGCGGCACCGGCTACGCCTCGCATGTCGCGCCGCCGCCCCACCTCGTCGGTCTGCGCATCGATGCCCTCGATGCCCTGCGCTCAGAGTCGGACCCGGTCGTGGTGGCGAGCGCGATCGCGCTCGCGGAGGCGGTCCCCGACGCCTCGCTTCGCCCCGCCGGCTTCGCGATCGAGCGCGGCGAGGAGGTCGACCTCGGCGCCGTTGCAGATGACCTGGCCGCGGCTGGCTACGAACGGATCGACCAGGTCACGGAGCGCGGCCAGTTCGCGGCCCGGGGCGGCATCCTCGACGTCTATCCGGCGACCGAGGAGCGAGCGGTGCGGATCGAGCTGTTCGGCGACGAGGTGGAGTCGTTGCGCTGGTTCTCGACCTTCACGCAGCGCTCGCTCGGCGACGCCGAGCGGATCGAGCTGGCGCCGGCCGCCGAGCTTGCGCCCGAGCACCGCGAGCTCGCCGAGGTCGCGGCGGCAGAGGTCCGGGAGGGCGGCGAGGTGCCCGACCTCGCGGACGTCGTCCCGATCGACTCCTTCCAGGCCCCGCTGGAGCTGGTGCCGGAGGGCGCCGCTGTGGTCCTCGCCGGCGACGACGAGATCGAGCCGGCGCTGCGCGATCACTGGGAGGACGTGACCACGGCGATGCACGCGGCCGATGCCCAGCGACTCTACGTCGAGGTGGCGGGGCCGCTTGCCGAGCGCGCGTCGCTCGCGATCACCGGCACCGGCCCCGAGGACTCCGACGCCTTCCGCGCCGCCCGCGCCGAGTCTCCGGCCCGCAACATTCGCGAGGCCGAGACCGAGGTCGAGAAGCTGACCCGCTCCGGCTACCGGGTCGTGGTCGCCTTCGACCGCCTCGGCGAGGCGGAGCGCGCCCGCTACAACCTCGAGCGGCTCGACGCCCGAATGCTCGACGGTAGCCCGCTGCCCGAGGACGGGGCGCTGCTGCTGGCCGAGGCCCCGCTGCGCGAGGGCTTTCTCTCCCCGGAGCTTCGCCTCGCCGTCTTCCCCTTCCGCCGCCTGGTGCACCGCCGCCGGGCCGCACCGTCGCGACCCGGCCGCCGCGCCCGACTCGCGTTCAGCGACCTGCGGGTCCGCGACTTCGTCGTCCACGAGGACCACGGCGTCGCCCGCTTCTCCGGCTTCGAGACCCGCGAGGTGGGAGGCGTCACCCGCGACTACCTGTACCTCGAGTACCGCGGCGAGGACCGCGTCTACGTGCCGACCGACCAGCTCGCAAAGCTGAGCCGCTACGTGGGCGCCGGCGCCGAGCCGACGCTCTCGGCGCTGGGCGGCAAGCGGTGGGAGAACATGAAGGCGCGGGCCCGCAGGGCCGCGTCGGAGCTGGCCGGGGAGCTGCTCAACCTCTACGCGGAGCGGCGCACCCGCAGCGGCCACGGCTTCCCACCAGACTCCGAGTGGGAGATCGCCTTCGAGCAGGCCTTCCCGTACCGCGAGACCGCCGACCAGCTCGACGCGATCGAGGCCGTGAAGGCCGATATGGAGGCGAAGCGGCCGATGGACCGGCTGGTCTGCGGCGACGTCGGCTACGGCAAGACCGAGGTGGCGCTGCGCGCCGCGGTCAAGGCCGCCTCCGACGGCAAGCAGGTGATGATGCTGGCCCCGACCACGATCCTCGCCCAGCAGCACTTCGGCACCTTCACAGAGCGCCTCGCCGACCTCCCCTTCGTCGTCGAGGTGGTCTCTCGGCTGCGCAAGCCGGCCGAGACCAAGGCCGCCCTGCGCGCCTTTAAGGCCGGCAAGGTCGACATCCTGATCGGTACCCACCGCCTGCTCTCGCGCGACGTCCGCGCCAAGGACCTCGGGTTGCTGGTCGTCGACGAGGAGCAGCGCTTCGGCGTCAAGCAGAAGGAGCTGCTGCGCCAGCT